>JAERSY010000156.1 GCA_016845245.1 Phycisphaerae bacterium | reverse complement strand
AGCGCAAATGAATTCACGTTCACTTTTACAAGAAGATCGCGAGTTCATTCCAGCTCAAAATCAAGATTTAAGTGGACCTGTTAAAGATATTGGCGCTATTCCTGCAATAAACGGGTACATCGTGACTGGAAAGAAAAGTGGACTTGCTCAAACACCATGGTTTATTCCTGTGAAAGACGCAGATGATCCACTTCTTGCATGGTGGAACTATGGGCTTGGAAAGAGTATTGCATTTACAAGTGACCTCGGACAACGATGGGCCACGCAGTGGCCAGTTTGGAGTGGTTTTCATAGTTTTTGGGAACGGTGTGTTCGTTTTACGATGCGAAGTTCAAACCCTCCGAATTCTCTCGTCACAACGTCAGTTGAGGGCGATGTAGGCAACATCGATATTGAGTTGTTAGAGGGAGACTCTGGGTACTTAAACTTTATGCGGTCTAAAGCTGTGCTTGTAAATCCAAGCGGTCATTCAGAAACGATTCAATTGCAGCAACATGGACCGGGCAGATATCGAGCAGAGTTTACGGTGGATCAGACCGGCGCTTGGCTTGTGTACGTTGTGTTTCAAAACCAAGAAGGTGACATTGTCAGCAGAATTCCTGCAGCAGTCACGATGCCATTTGATAAGGAGTTTGCAACAACACAACACAACACAGCATTGCTCAAAGAAGTTGCACGTAAGACAGGGGGTCGTGTGTTATCACCGGATGATCTTACGATTGAATCTCTTTTTGAAGAAGATGGTTTGATGATGCCAGAGAGCCCAACTTCAGTGTGGGATTTACTCGCAATGCTTGCTGCAAGCATCTTGATTTTAGATGTAGCAGTTCGCCGATTATGGATTGACAAATCGAGTGTTCAATCGATGTTCGTTCCGGTAGAGCAAGCAACCCAATCCTCAGTTGAAGCCCTTAAGAGGGTCCACCAAGAGCGTAGTAAACGAACGGAAAAAAGCGTTGAGGTTGCACCGAAGAAAGTAACTCAAGTTACCCAAGAGCGGGAAAAGCATAAGGATGCAGAACAGACGGACAGTCTTTCTCAGTTACTTAAAAAGAAGCGGTCGATGGAGTCTGATGATGAGTAGCAAAATGCCCGACGAGTATGTTTCGGTCTCAGATGTCAAAGAAAGTTGTCAGATTTTCCGAGATGCGTTCGTGCACCTCAAAAAAGAGATTGGGAACGTCATCGTTGGGAACTCTTCTGTGATCGATTTGGTTCTTGTTGCGATTTTTGCAGATGGGCATGTGTTACTTGAGGGGCCGCCCGGATTAGGAAAAACGTTACTTGTTGAGACGCTGAGCGACACACTGAAACTCTCTCATTCAAGAATTCAGTGCACAGCAGATCTTATGCCTGCAGATGTTGTTGGCACGACAATTGTAGATGAGCATGAGTTGACACAAAAACGAGAGTTTCGATTTGAGAGAGGGCCAGTTTTTTGTCAATTGCTACTCGCTGATGAAATCAATCGAGCTACACCCAAATGTCAATCAGCGTTGCTTGAATCGATGCAAGAGCGTTCTGTGTCAATCGATGGCGTTACGCATGCATTGCCATCACCATTTTTTGTTTTAGCAACTCAAAATCCGATTGAACAAGAGGGGACATACCCACTTCCCGAAGCGCAACTCGACCGATTTATGTTCAAAATCAATGTTACACATGCGAATCAATCTGAAATGAATGAAATCTTGAATCGCACGACCACCGATACGATTCAATACGCGAAGAGTGTGATCGATGAAGAAATTGTGCTGCAAGCGCAGTCTTTTTTGAAACACATCTCAATTAGTGGTCATGTTCAAGATTATGTTGCGAGGTTAGTGCTTGCAACGCACGCGGGTTCTGAGTTTGCGCCGAAGTGGGTCAAAGACGAAATTCAAGTTGGAGTATCGCCAAGAGCATCTCAAGCAATCGTATCAAGTGCAAAAGTCGTTGCAGTCATTAATGGACGGTTTGCAGTTTCTATCGATGACATTAAAAAAGTTGCAGTAGCAGCGCTCCAGCACAGAATGACAAGAACTTTTGAAGCGCAGACGGCTTTCATTTCAGAGCAGAGCATTGTTGAACGTTTGATCGATGAACTCGAACGATATAAGGATGACTGGGATGAGTAGTTTTGGAACAACGAATCATCCAAGACCTGAGAAGGTCGACGAACTGCTCGGTTCATCATTGATGTCGTCATTAGACCGACTAGACGTTGTTGCAAGAAAGATTTTTTCTGGAAAAATCCAAGGTGAGCGCCGTTCAAAACGTCGCGGAATTAGTGTCGAGTTTGCTGACTACAGACAATACACAGCGGGTGACGACATTCGATTTATCGATTGGAATGTGTACGCGCGTTTAGATAAATTGTTTATGAAGATTTTCCTTGAGGAGGAAGAACTTAACTTAGGCGTCGCAATCGATTCCAGCTTGTCAATGGAATACGGGAATCCGAATAAGTTTGATTTTGCAAGACGCCTCGCAATGTCACTTGGTTACATCGCATTAAGTAGTCACAATCGACTTTCCATGTTCTCGTTTAATGACGGGAACGTGCTTCGTATGCCAGGGTTGCGTGGTCGCAAACGAACTCGCGATGTTGGAGAGTGGCTGCTGAATCTTGAACCGTCTGGAACGACTGGTCTAAGCGAGGCAAGTAAAGTCATCTCAACATCGAGGCAGGGCCGCGGCGTTTTAGTGCTGATTAGCGACTGTTTAGAACCAGATGGATTGAAGAAGGGTTTGCAGTATCTCGTTGGGAGTGGTTGGGATGTGTTTGTTATCCAAGTTCTCTCTCCTGAAGAATTGCACCCGCTTGAATATGGGATGGAAGGGGACTTGAAACTAGTCAACGCCGAATCGGGTGAAGCATGTGAAGTGACGGTTACCACTCCGCTTGTCGAACTCTACCAATCGAACTTAGCTACTTTTTGTGATGACATCCGATTGCAGTGCACTCGAATTGGTGCAGGGAATGTTCGAGTGTCTTCAGACATCGATATCGAACAGTTGCTCGTTGAGTACTTGCGTAACAGGGGATTGCTTCGTTGAATTGGATCACCCCAACAACTGGTATTTTGTTTGCAGCGATTACGATTCCAGTTTTGTTGCTCTTGTACTTTTTACGGTTGAGAAGGCAGACACTCAGCGTCCCATCGACAATGCTTTGGCAACAGTCGATTGAAGATTTGCATGCAAACACGCCATTCCAACGCCTTCGACCAAGTTCACTCTTGTTGCTGCAGTTACTCGCTTTACTGTTAGTCATCCTTGCAATCATGCAGCCACAGATAAAAGGCGCTGCTCCAAAGGAAGGCAATCATGTCATTTTGATTGACAACTCTTCCTCTATGCTCACCGAAGATGTTGAAGGCATATCACGGTTGGATACCGCAAAAGAACAAGCGATTGAACTTGTAACAATGCTACATGGTGGAGGCCTTTTTGCAGGAGATGGGGGGAGAACGATGGTCATTGCGTTTTCAGATTCTGCGCAAGTCGTCTCTCCGTTCTCAGATTCAAAACAACAACTTGTACATGCGATTGAGTCTATTAAGCCAACGCATGGTCAATCAGATGCGTCTGAAGCCCTTACACTTGCAAGGGCATATACAACCAACACGAACCCAGAAGAAGCAGGACTCTCAGCGTCTGAATCGGCGCAGTTAGAGTTGTTTAGTGACGGAAGAATAAAGGGTCTGAACAACAATGCACTTCAGCGAGGTGAGTCGCTTGTGTACCATGCTATTGGTTCACCTCAAACATCTAACATTGGCATTTACTCGATGTCGGTGAGTCGTCTTAGCGAAGCGAGTGATGAGATTCAAACATTTGTATCGCTTGTGAATAGCAGCAGTGAAGCTGTAACTGTTGATGTCACGATGTTTGTTGAAGATGTCCCGACGAATGTAACGCAAGTTGAAGTGCTTCCAAGTTACATCGATGGTCAAGCGTCCCCAACAAATGTAGTGTTTATGCCATTCGCATTTCCAAATGGCGGCGTGATTTCTGTGAAGATTTCTGAGGAAGATGCTTTCATCATTGACAATCAGGCATCAGTGATTGTTTCGCCCCCTCAATCGTTGAGAGTGCTCTATGCTGAAGGAGACATTCCAATAGTTAAAACAGTGCTAGAGGGAATGCCACTTCAATCCTTGAACAAATTGCCAATTGAACATCTAGGCGAGGCATTAGAAGAACAAGCAGATGTCCATGATGTTGTGGTCCTTCGTGATGTAAGCATTCCGGAGTTACCAAATGGTCGATTTCTAATCTTTGGGAACCCTCCACCAGTTCAGGCCTTTGAGTCTTATGTCGATGGGGCTGCACAAGAGATGCTCGTTGCAAGTGAAGAGCACCCAGTCATGCGGTTTGTTCGATACGAAGAAATCTTTGTGTCTGAAGGTTTTAATGTGATCACTGATGATCGCGTGGAAACATTGCTTGAAGGAAGTCTGTGGCCAGCTGTTCTATACATGAGGTCTCAAACTCATGAGATCGTCTATGTTGCGTTTGACCCACTGCAAAGTAACTGGCCTTACTTGCGTTCATTTCCATTTTTTGTGTATAACGCATTACACTTTTTGGGTCGTAATGGAGCATCGTTAACTGAAAAATCGATGGACGTTGGAGATTCAGTTTCTTTTAGCGTGCCTTCAAGCACGGCAGACATGATTGTCACATTCCCAAGTGGTTTAAAAGAAACTGTTCCAGTGCTCACCCAAGGCATGTTTCATTGGGGACCATTTGTTGAGTCGGGTGTGTATTCCTTTAAACACAGTGGGGAAGAACGAACCGTCTATGTCAAACACCCAAGTGATGAGTCATTCGTTCAATCTGTCGATGTAATTCAAATTGGTACAACGACAGTCGATAACAGCGGGTCAACCGCCCAATCGTTTATTCCGCTTTGGCCTTGGGCGCTTGGTTCAGTCTTACTTGTGTTGCTTGCTGAGTGGTGGGTTTATCAGAACAAAGTTGGTGGTGCGAGAAAGAAGCCAGCGATGTTTGAGGGGATGCAATGATGGAACACCAAAACGTCGTTGTGATGGGTTTAGGGGAGTTTGGTGGCGGCGTTGGTGTTGCAAGGTGGTTGCTCAGTCAGGGCATGAACGTCTGTGTGACCGATTTGCAAACCGAAGAAGCACTGTCTGAGTCAATTCGTGTACTCGGCCAACACTCAAACCTGTCATTTGCGCTCGGTGGGCATAAGGAAGTTGATTTTGAGAACGCAGATATAGTCGTAGTCAATCCCTCGGTTCCAATGTCTCGCCCCAATCAGTTTCTAGATGTGGCTCGGTCTTCTGGCGCTGTGCTCACTACGGAGATTTGTCTGCTCGTTGAACAACTCGCTCGCAAACAAATTATTGGGGTAACTGGAAGCGCTGGAAAATCGACAACGGTGTCTATGATTCACGCAGCGTTTTGCCATGCAGGTAAACGTGCATGGCTTGGAGGAAACATCGGCGGTAGCTTGTTGAACGACCTCCACGACATTGAAGAAGACGATGTTGTCATTCTAGAGTTGAGCAGCGCGATGCTTTGGTGGCTTGACAGTTTGCATGGTGGTTGGTCCCCGCATGTTGGCGTACTCACAAACATCTCACCAAACCATCTCGATTGGCACGGTTCTATCGAAGATTACAAACGGTGTAAGGAAGTCATCTTTAAACATCAGAGTGAGGGTGACACTGCAATCGTCAATGGGATTGATTTGCGCATTCCTTCGTTACAAGTCTTAGGAATGCATAACGCTCTAAATGCGCAGTTTGCATTGGCTGCGTCAATTGCGATGGGAATAGATAGGGATGTTGCGATTAAAGGCATACAGTCGTATAAGGGCTTGCCACACAGATTAGAAAGAGTGACTGATTGGATTTTTAATGATTCAAAATCAACAACTCCTTCTGCGACCCAGAATGCAGTTGATGCATTTGATAACCCAAATCAGATTCGGCTCATCGTCGGAGGGTATGACAAGAAGATTGATTTAACACCGCTTGCTGATCTGTCTGAGAGAGTTGCATGCATGTATGCAATCGGAGAAACTCGATTCCAGATTGCAGACAAGGCCAGCAAGCATTGCAAAATCTTTGATTCATTAGACGAAGCAGTTTCGCAAGCAGTGATTGATATGCAACCGGATGACGTGCTGTTGCTCAGTCCGGGTTGTGCAAGTTGGGATCAGTTTAAAAATTATGAGGAGCGGGGCGAAACATTCACGCGTCTTGCAACGTCACTCCACTGCGCCAACCAGTGACTCGACGGGCTTGCCTTGTTTTTGCACCCATGCTTTGAGTTGTTTACTAATCTGAGTTGAGATGGTGGGATTAATAAACGACGCAGTGCCAATGCCAACGCCAGTTGCGCCTGCCAAAATAAACTCAGCGGCATCTTCCCAGTGGGTCACGCCGCCTGTTCCAATGATTGGAATGTTGCGTTCCTTGCAGACGTGTTGATAGATCGTGTTGACGACTCGCACTGCGATTGGATGGATGCCTTCGCCACTGAAACCGCCAATGCCTCTTGAAATTTTTGTTTTTCGAGTGTGGACATCGATTGCTAATGCGGGAATCGTATTGATGAGTGTGAGTGCAGTTGCGCCCGCATCAATTGCAGCTGTTGCGTGTTCAGTGATATCTCCGGGAGCTGCTGAGAGTTTTACGATAATGGGCCTGCCACAACTCCCTACAACTGCTTCAACAAGTTCTTTTAACAGTGCTGGAGAAGCGCCAAACTCAAGGCCATCATCTGTGTTTGGGCACGAGACGTTTAACTCGATCAGACGGATGTCTTCACAAGTCGACATCGCACTTGCGACGTTTACGTACTCATCAATGGATTCACCGGCCACAGACCCAATCACGGTGGTGTCTAGCGATGTTGCCTTTGGCGCTTGATGCTCCATGAACGAATCGATTCCCTCATTTGCAAGTCCAATGGCGTTGAGCATGCCCATCGGTAAATCCGCAACTCTGTGTGGCTCATTGCCAATTCGCGGATGCAATGTAATCGATTTTGTTGTGATTGCGCCAATCTGACTAAGGTCGATGGCGTCTTTGATTTCACCCATGACACCACAAGTGCCTGCAGCAAGAATAACTGGATTTCGGAGCGTTTCAGTTCCAATTTTCACTGAGAGATCCGTCATGTAAGTGGCATCATAAACGATTTTGAGTCCAAGAATGTAGAGTGAGTTTCTTTACATTGGTACAATGCTCAAGATGACAGATTTAGATGACAGAATTGCACGATTTGAGAATATGGCTGTGGCAGACCCATCAAATGATATGGCTCACTTTAGTTTGGGCTCTGCATATTTTGATGCTGAACGGTATGAAGAAGCAGCAAAGAGTTTTAACCAATGTATTGCCTTGAATCCTGATATGACAAGGGCAATGGAACTTGGAGGAGCATCGTTTCTAAAAATCGGTAAAGTTGACGAAGCAAAAACATTACTTGAACAAGGTTATGTCCAAGCGGTCAATCGAGGTGAGAAGCGTGTGGAAGACGGCGTTACTGTATTGATGCAAGATGCAGGAATTGCAATTCCTGAAGTTCAACAAGATGAAACCGCTATGCAAACTGGAAAGCCGCTTGAACATGCACCACTGCCTGGCAAAATTGGTGAATGGATTCTTGGAAACATTGATGAAGATCAATGGAATGCATGGATTGGTCAAGGCACTAAAGTCATCAATGAGCTTCGCTTGGATTTTTCAAGAGAAGAAGACCAAAAGACATATGAAGATTACATGATTGAGTTTTTAGGAATTCCTCAAGATATCGTTGCAGAGGACAAGGAATCAGTGAGCTGATTGTTCCATTGCAAAAGAAGCCTTTAAATCCTTGGGCAGTTGTAGCCATATTATGTTCCGTGGGGTTGTGTCCGTTGTTTTCGGTCGCGTCGGTTCTTTGTGGCTTTCGTGCAATTGTTGACATCAAAGCAAATCAGAACACGCGGGGACTCAAACTCGCATGGATAGCAATGATGTTGGGCACTCTTGTCACTGGCGTCTGGATCGGCGGGTTGTTTTGGTGGAACACAAACGTCCGCTCAGTGATCAACCATGGTCCCGCCAATGCAATCAGATTTGCGCAGCTGGGGGATATGGAATCTTTTAATACATTCTTTTCGACGAGTGGTAATGACGAAGAAGCGGCAAAATTTGTTCATGCAATATCTTCACGGTATGGTTTCGTTTCGCATTGTGTGTTAAATCCAGAAACTACAGAAGATGCTGTCGATGGGACAGATTTGTTCTTAGGAATGGTCCCAAGAGAAGCTGAGCTTTCCTATCTCGTCTTTAACGAAAGTGGCGAGTCATTTCCCATCATTGCAAAATATCGATTGTTTGCAGACAAAGATGGGACAAATCAGTTTTTGAATAAATTTGAATGGGTAGAGATTCCCGATAAGACTCTAGGTGATTTACGATATCCTCAATGAATGCCTTAGGAGTGTTTTAAGCGAGTGAGTGCTCAACCAATCATTTCAACACGTGAGTTAGTTTGTCGTTTCGGAGAGCAGACGGTTCTTGATGGCGTCAACCTTGATGTGCTTGAGGGTGAAGTGCTTGTCATCATGGGTGGGTCTGGTTCTGGAAAATCGACACTGCTCAGACATCTGATTGGCACCTTCATTCCTGATGAGGGAACGGTATCCGTATTTGGGGAAGATATTGGACAACTCGATGAAGAAGGGATGAATAAAGTCCGCAGGGAGTTCGGGATTCTCTTCCAATCGGGCGCACTCTTTAACTCCATGACTGTTGCTGACAATGTCGCGTTGTCATTAAGAGAGCACACTGATTTAGACCCAGACATTATCGAATTTATTGTAAAGATTAAACTTGAACAGGTTGGTCTTAGAGAGGCGGCACAAAAGTTCCCATCAGAAATCTCTGGAGGCATGAAGAAACGTGCCGGACTAGCACGGGCACTTGCGCTTGACCCAAAACTTCTCTTTTATGATGAGCCATCAGCAGGTCTTGACCCTGTGACTAGCGCGAGCATTGACCAACTCATCCTAGACTTATCAAAGAAGGCAGGCGTGACGAGTGTTGTCGTGACGCATGAAATGGATTCCGCTTTTGTCATCGCTGACCGCATGGCAATGCTTGATAAAGGCAAAATGCTCATGGTTGATAAGAGGGAAGTGTTTGAAGAGATAAGAGATTGGCCAATTGAACGCATTGGTGAACTCGATGAAAAGCAACAACTCATTAGGCAGTTCCTTAGAGGTGATGCAGAAGGCCCATTAACAAGACGTAAAGAAGCTACGAGTTACGCTGAAGATTTGTTAGGATTAAGTGCCCCAAGATTAACGAAGGGCCCATCGATTCATTCCTCAAAGGAGTAATTGTAAATGTCGCAAGCGAGAAATAAAAGACAGAACAACGTTCGAGCTGGAGTGTTCGTCACTGTTTCAATCATCCTTGGATTCATTGTCTTTAGCATTCTCACCAACGCATGGGATCGGGTGTTTAAAAGTGTCTCTCCATATGTCGTCGTCTTTCCCGTTGAAGAGGGTGTCGGGGCGTTAGCAAGCGGATCGCCTGTGCGACTTGGTGGTGTCATCATTGGTTCTGTTAACTCTGTCACGCCAGTTGTCACTGAAGGGAACCCGACAAACACCATTGAGATTAAGTTTCAAATTGATCAAGATTTCCAGTTGTATGACAACGCTACAATTTTTGCAAAATCAGGATTGCTTGGTTCAACGTCTTGGCTATCAATTGTAAATGTCGGCTCGGGAGTCAAAGCAACGGATGCAACGGTGTTAGTTGGAAAAACGCAAAGCATGGTGACCCAACTTCTTGGAGATGATGCTGAGATTAACATTTCAAAATCACTAGATGCACTGAGAAGACTAAGTGAGGCACTCGCAGAAGAAGATGGAGCAATTGGGGCTCTGCTTGGTTCGGAAGATGCGGCAGCACTAAAAGCCGCAATTCAATCAGCACGAACAAGCTTGTCATCAGTTGAAACAATAACTGAGATGACGAGGCAGCAGTGGGAAGAGTGGCAAGCATCGGTATCAACTTTACTCACAGATGCGCAGGAACTTCCTGCGGAAGTTAAAGCGACGCTGAAAAGTGTGCAAGATGCAATTCATCAGGTACAAGACGGTGTTCTAAAAAATGCAGAACTCGCAATGGAATCGCTTAACACCACAATGCAAAATCTCGAAGCCATGAGTGTAGAGTTCAAAACGAGCTCGCCCCAGTGGACAAATGATTTGTCGACGACAGTTCGAAACTTTAAATCAATTTCAACACGAGCGAAAGCGGCAATTGACGAGATTTCAGCGAGTCCTTGGCGATTGTTGTATCGTCCAACTGACAGAGAAGTTGCGTATGAACAACTTAGCGCAGCATCATGGAACTTGCTTTCATCGCTTCAAGAGTTAAGTGAAGTTGCGAATCAACTCGAAGTACTCGCTTCAAGTTCAAACGCGCCAGAAGGTGCGAAAGACCTATCTGAGGTGTTGCGAGATTCTGCGATTCGATTTGATCAAGCAAGAGGCGCGATGCTAGAGCAATTGCAACAAGATTTTCCGAATAGATAGTTGGCAAACGTTGTTCCAATCTCAACATTGAGCGATCCTCGAATCGCAGTGTTTCACGATGTTCGTGATGCTGATTTAAGAGGCAGGCATCACCTTTGCATGGTCGAGTCAGAAATGGCTGTTCGAAGACTTCTCGAATCTGACTGGGAAATTCACTCACTTTTCGTGTCACCTCAAAAATATGAGCGTCTCTCTTCGCTTCTTGAACATCGAGACATCGATGTGTTTATTGCAGACATCGCGTTGATGTCCGAAGTGACTGGATTTCACATTCACAGGGGCGTGCTTGCGGCTGTCCGTAGGCAGAGTCAAGCGCATCACACAATAGACACGATTTTCAAGGGTGGTGATCACGTCTCACTGCTGCTTGCTGAAGGCATCACAAATGTAGACAACATGGGCACGCTCTTCCGAAACGCTGCAGCATTTGGAGTTGATGGAGTCCTACTCAACGTTATCTGTTGTGACCCACTCTATCGAAAATCAATCAGAGTCTCGATGGGACACGTATTTTCAGTTCCTTGGTTCGTGCTTGAAGATTGGACCGCTTCACTTCGCGCCTTAAGGGACGAGTTCGACCTGCAAATCATTGGCTTAGAAACGGGGTCTGCCGCCATCCCTCTTTGGGATGTTGATGTGCAACGGAACATTGGTGTCGTTGTTGGCGAAGAGAAATCGGGGTTGTCAGCAAGCACGTTAACGCTGTGTGATGTCGTCGCAGAGATACCAATGATGGATTCCGTTCCTTCCATTAATGTAGGCGTGGCTTCAGCTGTCGGTTTGTATGACTTGGTTTTGCGGAACCGTCTCGACAGTCGGTAAGAAGTCGTCAACATGTGCTGAAGCAAGCCGTTCGATGTTCGCGCCAAGTGATTTGAGCGTCTCTTCCATTTTTACATAGCCACGGTCGAGATGATAAACCCTGCTGACAATCGTTTCACCTTCAGCTGCAAGGCCAGCAAGCACGAGCGATGCGGATGCTCTTAAATCGCTTGCCATGACAGGGGCTCCAACAAGATTATCTACACCCTGAACAACGACTGTTGCGCCTTGTCGAACTAATCGCGCGCCCATTCGGCTTAACTCAGGAACATGCATAAAGCGTTCAGGATAAATTTTTTCCGTAATGATGCTGTTGCCACGTGCTAGGCAAAGGAGCGCCATCATTTGTGCTTGTAAATCGGTTGGGAAGCCAGGAAACGGTTGTGTTGTAAAGATGACTGGCTTGAGTACTCTGTCAGTCTCTATTTGGACACTGCATGCGTTGGTGTCTTCGTCATTATTGAGTTGATTGATGTGAACACCGACATGTTCTAATACATCTCGGACTGCAAGCAGTTGATTGAGAGGGAACCTGTCAATCTTAATAACGCCATTAGTCATTGCGGCTGCAATCGCCCATGTTCCCGCAACAATTCGGTCAGGCATGACTTCGTATGTCGTGCCGCCAAGTTGGTCAACCCCTTCGATTGTGATTCTAGGCGTTCCCGCACCTGAAATCTTTGCACCCATTTCGTTGAGTAAGTTTGCTAAATCCACAATCTCGGGTTCACATGCTGCAGATTCAATAATCGTTGTACCCTCTGCAAGTGTTGCTGCACTCATGACGTTTGCTGTTCCAAGAACAGTTGAGCCAAATGGGCCACCCAAGAAGATAGTCGCGCCTAATAGTTTGTCTGCATGCGCAATGATGTCACCGCCATCAAGTTCAATTCTTGCGCCAAGCGCTTCAAGCCCCCGTAAATGTAAGTCGATTGGTCTGTCACCAAATGAACAGCCGCCGGGCATAGAAACTTTTGCAATGCCTCTTTTTGCTAGGAGGGGGCCAAGAACACAAACACTTGCACGCATCGTCCGAACAATGTCATATCGAGCATGAGCATTTGAACAGTCTTCAACTTGAAGCGTGGTTTCAGTTTCTGTTTCGTTGACATGACAACCAAGCTCTTTGAGGAGCGTCAGCATGTTTGAAATATCCGAAAGATGTGGGATGCCATTGAACGACACAACTTCGTCTGTTAACAGGGTTGCTGCAAGCAAGGGCAAAGCAGCGTTTTTTGAACCATCAACAGAAATTGTCCCCGCCAGTCTATGGCCACCTTGAATTCTAAATGCATCCATGAATAGAGTAAGCGTCCTTTCTTATTGCTTCGTCGTCCTTGACTGTTTTCTAACCTATCGACTTTGCGTGGTAGAAAACCGCATCTATCTGCCCTCATGCTATCAAAAAAAGTGATTTTCAGAATGGGAATTTGGTTGAAATCTCATAGTTATCACACCTAGCCACTCAAATAAATGGCGACTTACTGATGAGAATCTAGGGTGTTTTGGAAACTTTAGTTGCTTTGAGCAAGAAGCCAATCATAGTTGTTAGGTCTAATTAGAACTAAGTTTGAGGAAAAGATATGAAGTTTCGAGTAGCAGCAATATTCATGAGCATGTTTGGTGGGCATGCCGCTTTTGGTGATGATATCTATGTCCCCGAGGATTACATCGCGATTCAACCTGCGATTGAAGTAGCCAATGATGGCGACAGAATCCTTGTTTCAGCAGGCGTGTATTACGAATGGCTGAATATCGTAGACAAATCAATTGAGATCATCGGAGTCGATGGTGCTGAGAGCACAACTTTAAATGGTAGCGTGTCTAACAGTTCTGCAATCATCATTGTGAACAGTACCGTTAGTATTGAAGGGATCGCAGTAAAGAATGGTAGCGCAGTTGCTGGCGGCGGCATCAACAGCAATAACTCATCGTTGGCTCTCCAAAACTGCATCATCTCAAACAATGAATCCTCAAACAATGGAGCTGGCTTATTCATTGATGGTGGTTCACTCACAATGACAAACGTAACACTCAGTGAAAATGAATCAAACGGAGGCGGTGGTGGGCTGTATGTACGGTATGCAACAGACTGTGTGCTTACCAACGTGTCAATGTTCAGTAACACCGCATCAAATGGTGGCGCTATCTACATCAAAGATCTTAAGGGAGATATCGATGTTATCGATTCTGACATGAGCGACAACATCGCAGCAAACAACGGCGGTGCAATATACATTAAGAACTCACTGATGCAGTTAGAAGATTCCGAGTTAAGCAACAATAGTGCAAACCGAGGCGGAGGCATCTTTACCTATTTGAACGGTAACGTAACGATGCAAGGTGGCATCCTTCTAGGTAACAGTGCGTTAGATGTCGGCGGCGGTGCTGAAGTTCGTTCAAGTACATGCTCATTTACCCTTACCACTTTTGACTCAAACGTTGCAGATAGCGACTGCGATGGAGAAGGCACTGGCGGAGCAATTGATGTCGTGAACAGTAGCGTAACCGTCACAGATATTGTGGCATGCGCGAACATGGCATGTGACGAACTCAGTGATTTTTCAGGCGATGCAGTCAGCATCGAAGGAGAAGTTGGTGGATGTGATGTGGGTACAGGCGCTTGTTGCGGTGGTTCAGCATGCTGGATCATGGAAGAAGCAGATTGTCTTGACGGTGGTGGCACTTTCCTTGGCGGTGGAAGTGTTTGTGTAAGTGATTCTTGCCAAGCAGCCGTCGATCTAGGGTCATGCTGCGTTTCACCCGTTTGCGTGATGACAACAGAGCCAGAATGTGAAAATGCGGGTGGCGTTTATGGTGGCGAACTCGTCCCATGTTCTGAGGTGATTTGTGAATCGGATTGCATTGCGGATCTAAACCAAGATGGCGTTGTCGGTGTTGACGACCTCATCCTTGTCATCTCATATTGGGGTGCATGTCCGTAACTAAAGCGAATAAAGAGCATAAAAAAACGCCCGCATTTGCGGGCGTTTTTGTTTGGATAGTTATAAGAGTTATGCTCGGCGTCTTCGTGTAAGTCCTGCAAGACCGAGAAGTGCGAGTGCGCCAGGTGCAGGGATGTTGCCCGGTGTAAAGATGTTTACACCGCCACTACCATCTGTGTCGCCTACGCCGATGAATAGATCATCAATCCAAGTAGCACCACTGTCGCCACTTGTTGTATAGATGCGAGCTTCGATGACAAGTCCGCCACGTTCACCGTCATTGCTATCGAAAGTCCAGTTGTGGTCGAGAAGCGTCCACTCTGCGCCACTGTAACTTGAGTTACCGCCAGCTGAACCTTCATATGCAGTGATGTCATCATTCGTTGTGTAATGTGCCCAGATTCGGACGCTACTGCTTGCGAGGTCGTTATGACCAAGTGCCATAAATGATGCATAAATGCTGTCGCCATCTGTAAGACCTGTAACCCAGCCAACATATGCTTGGGGTGTGCCACCTGTTGGGTCTTCGAATAGTTCTAGAACGGAACCTTCACCCATTGGGTTGTCTACGATGTCTGCGTATCCAAGATTTCCATAGGAACCAAGAATAGTGCCACCATTTGGGTCTTCCCAGCCGTAGGATGCTGTGTAGTCAAACTGAATGCCTGCTGATGCAACTGAAGTTGCAACACAAAGTGCGCTTAGGGTGGTCAATGTTTTGAACATAGTTTCTCTCTCTTTCCTGTTGCGTCTATCCAAACGCTTGTTTCTCTTTATAAAGGACTTCCAAAACAAAGAAATCCTCATCTCTCCGACACATACTGTAAATCATTCCACCTCATATTCCCCCCCAAAATCTATGAAAATCGCACAAAAATTGAGAATGTGTATGATGGAAGCATGCAAAAAACCGCCTATTTTCTCATTTTCGCGTTTTTCTCAGGTTGTTCGACCACTAAACAATTGCATTCAAACAAGACAAGTGCGAAGCCAAACATCATTTTCATTCTCGCAGATGATCTTGGATACGGCGAAGTTGGCTGCTTCGGTCAAACGAAAATCCAAACACCAAACATCGACATGCTCGCAAACCAAGGGACACTTTTAACAGAGCATTACTCTGGAAGTCCAGTGTGTGCTTCCTCCCGCTGCGTGCTACTCACAGGCAAACACGCGGGTCATGCTGAAGTGAGAAACAACCGCGAAATGGGTGGCTGGGGTCCAGATGAAACGGAAGGTCAACTCGCACTCAGTAAAGATTGCGAATCAATTGCCAAAACACTTCAATCGTGTGGGTATGCGACAGGAGCATTTGGGAAGTGGGGGTTAGGTGGACCTGAGACAGTCGGTCATCCAAACAACCAAGGGTTCGACACCTTTTATGGATACCTTTGCCAGCGGGTTGCGCACAATTACTATCCCACGCATTTATGGAACAACAAAAAAAAAGAAATGCTTAAGGGAAATGATCAATGGTTTAGTGCGCATCAAAAAATCGAATCTGAACCAGAGTCATACGCAGCATTTGCTGCAGAAACTTATGCGCCAGATCGCGTTATTGATGAAGCCGTCGATTTTATTGACAGACATGCTCACGAGCCATTCTTTTTATATTTTGCGAGCATCATTCCGCACCTTGCAATGCAAGTGCCGGACGAAGAAGTAGACGCCTACCCAGAAGAGTGGGATCACTCGCCTTATCTTGGAGACAGAGGTTATCTCCCACACCCAAGACCGCGTGCTGCATACGCCGCAATGATTACTCGGTTCGATGCAGAAGTCGGAGCGCTCTATGAAGCACTTGTAAAAAATGGAGTCGCAGACAATACATTGATAGTCGTGACCTCAGACAACGGTCCAAG
>JAERSY010000155.1 GCA_016845245.1 Phycisphaerae bacterium | reverse complement strand
ATACACTGATGTGTTTTGCGAAACCGACACCTCCGGGGATCTTTTGTGGGGAGGTGTTTGTGAACCAGAAAAACGCAAGAATTATGAACGTGATTATGACCAAGGTTTTGAAAGATTTCTCGGGTTGCGGAACTCCCATTCGATTTGCCGTTTCTTGCATCTGCAAAACCATGAAGGATCCCCATATTTGCGTTAACAAAACGCTCAAAGAAAGAGCAAAGACATGGGAGAAGAGTTCATTTATTTCGGCAACTTTTGATTCGGTGGACTTTGACGCTGTCATTTATTTAGTTATTTTGAATTTTTTTTTGGAAGACAAAGTGTTTGAGCTTTTTTGTCGGTCGAAAACTAGACGTGAATGGCTAGCATTTATGACTCCGCCGCCATTCATCGCATTGTGCAGTTTGTGCAAGCAAACCCAGGGCATGTCCCGTGCCAAGACGACATTGACCAAATCATCAGTGATGTCAACAAGTTTTGGACTTTTGACCAAGATGTAATCACGGATTTTTCCGGGTTCATGCGCAAAGTGATTGAGGATGTTGGGCTGGATGCAGACGAGGACCTTTCTTCGACGATTGAACGAGTGCGAGAACGGCATGGACAGAAGCTGCAGAGTCTGGGTCAACTGATGCAGTCACCCCCAACATGGCACATCATCTTGAAAAAGGTGTCTGACTTTTTCCAGCACATGGAAGGGGTCATAGCGATGGTGATACCGGTGACCGATTCTGACATGGACAATGTGGGGATTGCGGCGAACAATGGGGCCCCCGAGATGAAAGCACAGGACCTATTGTTGCGAGGAGTGATGAACCATTGGAACAGTCTGAACCTTGCGCGACGGGGGGACAGTCTGTACCAACCATTGTTCAAGACGGATCAAAACGGAACACGCTTTTTCACGCGTACGTACAAGGAGTTTGGAGAGATCAAGACCACAATCTACAATGCGTGTGGGCAGATGATTACGCAGCCCGAGCTATACGAACTGTCAATTCAGGCCAGTGATACGACTGGATTAGAAAAACTGGTCAAGCGAGTACTAAACACGCCAGAACTGGAGGGAGTTCCGATGTACAATCCTGACCGCACGTTGTTTTCTTTCCGTGATGGTGTGCTTGATGTCAAGAATCCGGTAACGTTCCGCACCTACGACATGCTTGAGTTTGGCGTTCAGACGTCCAACTATTTTGACATGGACATTGGACATTTGTTTGCCATGGGGACTTCGCTGGAATCTCTTGACACACCGGCGTTCGACCACGTTTTGCAGACTCAAGGGATTTACCCTGGAACGGACCTGTATCGGATCTTCTGTGCGGTGTGCATCGGGCGCATGTGTTTTGACATCAACACTCCCGAGTCAGACAACTGGCAGATTGTGCCGATGATTGTAGGGCAGGCAGGTGGTGGAAAGAGTACGCTGTGTGAAGAGGTTATCTACAAGATATACGGATATGAACAGTGTGGAATAATACCTGACAAGATTACGACTGCATACATGGGATATGCTTTCGAAAACAAGCTTCTATGGGCGTGTTCTGAGGTCACGGAGCGGTGCACATGGAACCAGTCCCTGTTCCAGCAGATTGTCTCTGGTGAAATGTTTGCATCCGAGCGCAAGTACCACGACCTTAAATCTGTCAGGGCGACATTTCCTGGGATCATGATGTCTAACACAGGACTTGGCGCCTTCGAGGATAAGATGGGATCACTTGCAAGACGAGTTGTACCATTCTTCTTCAGTACGGCCGTACCTCCTTCGCAGCAGCGCCCCGAATTGATAGATCAAATCCGTAACGAATTTGCAAACATTCTGATTAAGGGGGTGGTACATTACCACTGGCTGCGAAGCAACGTTGTGCAACACGGGGCCAAGCGGCTATGGAAGTTCTTGCACCTAACCGACAAGGACTACTTTGAGCGAGGAAAGTTGAAGACGCTGAGTCGAGGAAACGTGCTCATGGAGTTTTTGTACGAGAGCATCCACAATAATCCGAAGAAGATTGCAGTGGATCCGGCCAACGCAAGTAATAACTCAACATATTACATCAAGTTTGACGATTTCAAGGACATGGCAGAAGAATGGTGTGAGGCGACGCATCGCAGCAAGCCGCAATGGAGTCATGATGAGATGGAGGGTGCGCTTGGAGTTCTAGGCGCGGTGTACAAAGCAGACAAAGAGCTTCTGTGGCCTCCCCGACAAGATTCTGGGGTGCTGACACAGGGGAACTGGATTTGCGGTCTGGCAAAGATTGAGCATGCAAAGTCGAACACCGTTCTGTGGACCTCCTACCAACCCAAGGTCGTGGTTCATTTCATCGGGATTGCAACGGGAACCAATCAATGCTTTACCGAAAGCCACTGTGAAATTGGTGATGCCGCTTTGATTCGTACATTGAAGGCTGGACCTCCTGTGGTGTACGAAAGTAACGTTGAATTTCATGACACGTGCCTCGAAATCGTGTTAAATCAGCGGGAGGATGTCACGTGCCGCAATGGACACCCGGGAACGGTGCCAGAAATCACAAAAGTTATCATGCACACTCGTGACCAATAAAACAAAGTTAGGAAACAATTCTGTCAGTGTAGATGATTTGCAACAGCGCAATTCGACCCTTGGCGCCAACGCTTTTGTCGGTAATTGAATGGAGAGCGCGGGGATTCTTGTTCAAAATACCTCGGATCGCACTGAGTTCAACTTCACCAAGGCCTTCTGTGTTGATAAAATTATTTGCTTCGACCATTCCATCTGGACTTCGTGGTGTGAGCATTGACGAAGAGCCACTCAAAGTGCTTGTCATGCTCATTGAACGAATTTGGCGAGGAATGTTTTGTGTGAATTTTCTAACCAATTCAGAATCCTTCATTTCGGTCAGAATGATGTCAACGACGCGGGATGCTGTGTCCTCAAAAGATGCCCTATCCAATGTAATGCGAAGGGTGTTTGGATCAATGAGATCCTCGAGATATTCGTTGTCGAAAGGAAACTCACCGGTAAATATTACCGGAATGAGAAACTTCTCGTGAGCTTTGCTTAGCTGTGCTTCAAACATACAGTTGTCTGATTTGGCGTATTCCGGCGACAGGCACATGATGATAATGTCAGCCTCGGAAATTGCCATGAGCATGTCTTTTAAAATGTCGTTTGTCATGAAGTCGTCAATCCAACAGTCTTTGTCTGAAAAATTAGGGAACCGTTTGTAGAGAGACACATTCTTCAGTATTGCATCTCTAAAATGTAGCACATCGTCGCGTATACCGTGGCTGTAGGAAATCATTAGTTTCATTCTTCGTGTATTTGATTCATGTATAAGAAAATAAACCTGGCTGCTTTTATTTTATGTTCATATGAATAAATGGTGCTAGGGTCACACAAAAAGCAAAAGACAAAACGTAATGTGGAGGTGACAATGAACGCATGGAAAATTCATCCAGACGACTTGCCACGTGATGTTTCTGCAATGATTCAAGAAAACTGTGTGCAGATGTCGTTTGCATACTTTCTATTGATGCATGGACTAGTTCAATTTACTGTACAGCAAGATTCAGACAGTCTTCCTACTTCAGCTTTGGGATATAAATTTCAACTGAATGCTTCGTTGTTCCCACAGAATCAGAAAAAAAGCGATGACATGTCATACGAAGAAAAGATAAAGTCGAACAGAATGAAATTTTACTGGAAAACGTTGTTCGATAACATTACACAAAATTTAGACGAGGCGCTGCAAGAGATTATTGAGCGTCACACCTCGAAAACCATGATTTTTGAAGTAGTACTATCAAAAGAAAATGGAATGGGTACAATGAGTGCAGTTGACCCTAAGGGGGGTGTTGTTTCAGAAAATACTTTACATTTGAGAATAATAAATTTAACTAATTTACATCTGCAGCATTTGGCTACACACAATCTTACTGATCTTGTGAAGAATTCAATTAATGCAACACTCAAGGAATTCAACGAAATCAATCAAAGTTCTGTACAAATGGTTGACGGGAGTTTTGCGCCTTTACCAAAGTTTCGTGGGTTGTACAGTGCAAATGATATTGAACTAGGGAGGAGTAATCACCTGGATCAGTCGATCCCCAATGCAGTAGTCAACAAGGATAAAATTCATGATAATGATGGATCGAGCACCGAAGATGTTGGCAGAACATTGCTCGAAGCCATTTTGGCCGCAATTAAAACGGTAAACCCAGCTGATATCATGAAACGCGCTTTTTTTGCAGATTACTATGACCCTTCGGGAGCTTTACAAACTAATAATCATAATGCTTATAGAAAAGCACGCAAACTTGCACATGATGGCTCATTCAGTAGGCAAAGCATTGTAGACCTAGTCGATCCCATACAATGCCATGCTAACTTTGACAAAACTGTAGCCGCAATGAAATACGCAAAAGAGCAGGTAGTGAAATGGGTATCCATGCAAATAGAACAAAGACCGCAAGTTCCCGTCTCGTGGAGGAAAGAGGTTGGGTACAAGGAGTACGAGAAAATTAAAAAAATGGCTGACGCCTTTTATACATATTTACATGACCCATATCTTGCAGCAACTGACATTTTTGCAACACTGCCTATCATAGAAGGTGTTGATGACCCATATCAAGTGGGTACTGGTGGATCTTTTTTTAACATTAAAAACAAACACATGAACAGAGAGTGGGTTGACACAGTATTAAACAATAACTACACATCGCTACGCCGGAGACAGCACATACTACAGGGGTTTGACTTTGATGCGCTGACATCAGACCCAGAAGAAACTGCTATTGTGGTTGTGTATAAAAATGGGGAATACCTTGGCCATATTTACTTTAATTATTTTACCTATGGTTTTGGTGGTATCCGTAAATCGCTGCACGATGTATTGTTCAATGATATTAAGCGCGTGCGAACTTATATTTTTGCAGCAGTTGCATTTTTAGCTGAATGTATTGGTTGGAAAAACGAACTGATTCCAGACGACACAGGAACTCCCCGACCCTGGTCGAGTATTGCGCTTGTTGACATACCAGTAGGGGGCGCTGGCGATGCTGCGCAAGGAATATTTGTGGACACAAAGGTAGCACGCACCTCAGACATCGACAATGCCTTGTTGAGAAATGCCGATTCTGTTACAAAGCAACCGCAAAGATACGGTCAACATAGACTTTACACTCATGAGATCCTTGAAGTTGCTCGCACTCAGGCTAAAGATGCAGGCGTAACCCTGCAATTTGTGTGTCCAGTGGAGAATCTTCCACGTCTTCCAGGGGAACAAACTTCTGGTCCGGGTGATGAACAAACTTCTGTATCAAATGTTTATCCATTTCTTTTCAATTAATTTTTTTCTGTACCAATGACCTTGGATTGTATTGACAATGCAATCGACGAGGCAGGACAAGGGCGTAGCAGTGTACCCACTGGACCAATGAGACATGACTACCGTATTTACTATGAGCGATACCTGGTCAACATCTTTTCTCATACTTGTGAAATCGAAACATTCAAGCGGCATGTGGAGAATGTGGAAGAAATTGTAGAAAACCAAATTACGAAACACAGTGAGATGATGTCCTTGCTAAGCCGCACGCTCCTGACTTCGCAAGACGTACGGGACATCTGGACAAGGTTTTCGCAGCGGTTTTCAAAGGGTACTCGTGTTTTTTTGTTCACGCACGAATTTGATAGTGCGACGTTTCCAGAAGTGTGTCGTCGAATATACGCTGTGGAAAACGGTACTCAGACGTGGTGGCCACACACTGTGAAGCAAAAGATGTTTAAAACAGAACAACTGCGACGACTTTGGTCACACTTTAGTAAATGCGTGTAGTTTTTCATTATTATTATTGAAACAACATATACATAAACACATAAACTTTGATGGCGTCAGGAATTCCAACTTTGGACCCCCGACCTTCTGCGAGTGCTCCATTCGGGTATTTTGATGCCGGTGAAAAAACAATTCTGGAGCCCATCAGCGACGAGGATCAATTTGTGCAATCACTCATTGATTTTAGAGACGCAACACAGTATGATGATGACTTGGAAGAAATGCAACACGGAATTATCAGCCATTTACCAGGTCACTGTATCAAACTGGGACCTGCATTCTACGATAGACAGGCCGCAAGGGAATACGCACAAAACGTTGCATTGGGTATATTTGATGTGTATGCTGTTCCATTTGGAAAGTGGTTTGCCTTTGGAGAAAACACGGATGTAGCGGAAGTTGGCAGGAAATTCATAGCTCAGTTTAACACGAGAATCAATGTCATGGAAAAAAGAGTGAATGACATATCTTACTACCCTGATGATGACCCTGAGCTAGAAACAAAGGACGAAGAAACAAAGGTCGAAGAAACAAAGGACGAAGAAACAAAGGTCGAAGAAACGAAGGTCGAAGAAACGAAAGACGCAAGTGAGGAAGAAATTGCAGCAATTCACAAAAAAGTCAATGCAGCCCTTGCGCGGGGTGATGCAAAAAATATGCACATAGTAGGACAAAAATTCATGGTGCTTGCTCATGGACAAGTTAGTCCGGTGCAGCACTTACTTCGATACTGTGCTGTGTTTGACGATGACGACAGTGCGCGCAAACATGCAAAATTGTTATATGATACCGACCCATTTGAGCAGCGGTTTGACTACATAGTGGCAAAATTATATGAATGGAAGAAATGGCCGATTGATTTTATGAACAGTGTCGAAAAGACATTTTGCAAGAATCAGAATCTGGAGCGATTGTATGCAGCGTCCATGTATCAAAACTCGTCGGAGTATAAGGCTGCTGTCGATTCAATCAAACAGTTTCATCAAGAACGGGAATTGCATGAGCAAAGCAATGCAATAAAATCTTCTTCCTCTACTGAATAAATGGGTGACAAGAAGGATGACAGGTTTATGTCTGGGTTAACAGATCGGATTAGGAACATGAAAACAACGGACTATGCAAACCTGATTGCATTGCTGCAAGAGGACATTGAGGGTAAGACGCAAAACTTTAGTAGTGCCCAGATCCATGCAATTACAGAGCTTCTTGAGTTGAAAACCATGAAAAACACATTGTCTCAAGACACAATTCGAGAAATCGTCGAGTTTCTGATTAGCGACAAAAATGTCAGTAAGATGCACTTGTTCGATAGAAAAGGACTTTCCAAGTTTGTGTTGCTGCTATCAAAACAGCAAACAGCAGAATTGGCACAGTTTTTAGTCCCGTTTTTTCAAACATACACCAACAAATTCATGCAAAGTCTTTCGGAGCCGCAACAAAAGGTTGTGTTTAATAAACTTTTACCCTCCATCATCGAATGGTTAAATGATGAACAGAGAGTCAAACTGTTAACAATGAAAGTTGGAGAACCCCCTAACCGGAAGTTGATGTATCAGCGGTCGGACATTGCCACTGCTTTAGAGTTTGTTGAAAAAGACATGAAGAAAATGTCTATGGATACCTCGAAAAATAATGTTACGTCAAAGGAAACAGTACCGTCTTCTTCTGACTCGTAATGAATAAACCAACACTCATTCTTCTTTGCATTTGCATTATGTTTTCTTTCAGTGCAGTGTATAATTATCAATTAGAGCAGACACGAAAAAGCGTTGGAGGTATGCGCTTTACATACATTGCTCGGCCAAAGCTTCCCTGGGGCTTTTGTTGAGTGCTTCATTGTACAGGTCCACATGAAACGAATTGAGTGAACCATGAATGAATACACTGTTCACTGCCGATTGAACATGATTGTGTAAATAGGAAAACATATATTCCTCGGTTTCGGGAATCAAAAGACATGTCCTTGGGCCCATGAGCTGCTGTATTGCTTCATTCAAAATTGGGTCTTCTTCGTCATTGGGTTCTGTTTCGTAGTACAGTGTATAGTTTGATTCCTGGTTCTTGATAATTTGTTCAATGGACGATTCTAATCCAGTGCAATGGCTTGAACTAAGTGCTTCGAGCGTGAAAATGCCACTATATGTGATAAAGGCATACTTGTACTGAACAATATAGTACCAAGTATTAGTCTCTTCTCCACTGTTGACACGTAAGCGTAAATGCTCATCCAGATCTTCTCTGTCCACTTCGCTGACAATAGGTTCTGACGTGCTGCACTCGACAATGTTCAGTATTTCAATAATTGCCAGGGGTGGTGGTGGTGGTGGGGAGGACTCGACGGTGTCATGTGCATCTTCTTTAGCCGGGATCGTTTGCCCACACAAGTCCGAAGCTTTTAAAAGCTTTAATGCCATACAGAATCCTTGATACACGACTCTTGGGTGTTGTATACAGTACACTGCATTTGGGTGTTGCTTGAGAAATGAAATAACGCCCAAGTAGCAAAAGTAAAATAGCGCCAACCAATACAAAAATGCGAAAACAACGGCAAATATATACATTTTATATATGCATAAAGGAAAAAAAAAGGAATGGATCAAATGCAATGGGGACCGATTTATTGGAAGTTTATTCACGGGCTTGTGAAGCACAATTACAAAAAACAGCATCATGACCGAATCGTGTTCATCATGAACTCGTTAGCATTTCTTCTACCATGTTCCATATGTAGGTCAAATTACCTACTCAAATTGATCCATTCTCCTGTTCCGCAAGAACAATCTCAGCAAACAATGCAACGCTGGCTTGTGGACCTACACAATAATGTGAATCGAGACCTAGGAAAACCGTTGTGGTCTTACCGACAAGCAGCGTTGAGTGTTAGCTCAGTTGCATCCAAACATGTTCACGAAGCACTAAAAATGTTCATCTTGATTACGCAATATAACATACAGTACAATGTCAAAAACAAAGCACACAAAAAAGACATGCAGATTCTTTTTGCAAATGTGAAAGACCACTTAAAAATCATGTTTCCTAGAGTTCAATTTACTGCACTGCACAGTGAAGCACGGTGCAAAAGGGTTCGAGCAATGCGGGTTTAAAAGGGATAGATCGCATTCACAATCGCATGTTCAGGACTCCCAGCAATTGAATCCTCGGCACTCTCATTTTGAGTCGGAGATGAGGGGACCTGGTCCAGGATTGTTGCATCGGTATCGGTATTGTCTGACAGTATGCGTTCAAAACTACTCATTAACCGCTGTAATGTTGTCACATATTCTATCTGGCTAGCTGGTAGTGGAGACGTTGGGGGG
>JAERSY010000154.1 GCA_016845245.1 Phycisphaerae bacterium | reverse complement strand
GTCCCCAACCATTGAGTTTATTGAAAAAGGTATACAGCGCTCTGAGTTTAGCGCTTGATGTTGTTTGAGCAAACAAGTTTGGATAGACATGATTGCTTAAGAGATGCCACGCTGGTTCAGGGTGCTCTGGGAGCAAATTTGATTGCACCGTATTCATCAAACCAATCCACCAAATAGGGTTGTTCTGGTGACGCTTTCCAAACAGTGCATACTCACTGTACAAATGTTCATCAAAGGGATTAGTTTCAATCGCATCGCGCCACGCTTCATCTGCATCTTGAATATCACCTATCGACTCAAGCCACATCGCACGCCGTTTTGCATCACCGGCTTTGTTTGTTGCCGAAAAATCAGCATGTGCACGTTGAGAGAGTTCAAGTGAAGGCCACGTGTTCCGCGTCATCGTCGTATGAAGACCACGTTTCCAACTCAAAGTATACGCGGGTTGCCAAGTGTGCGGTTTTGTTTGCACGGCGTACGCACAGTGCCCGGGCTCACCCATCGTGAGCGAGGGAATGCCTGCAGCGATTGCTGAAGCTGCACCGACATGTGAAAGCGAGCCACACACTCCACCAACCTTCACTGCCATTTCTGCATCACTCTCAAAAGTGCCTCTAAATGGAAAGTAATACATTGGTCCTTGCACCGTATCGCCAAATGCGTTGTAGCCACGATAAGGCGAACGCCATGCAGTTTTTGCGTACTGACTTCGTGGAACAAAAATTGTATCTCTTAAATACTCAAGGGCATCTGCGGTTGTCCAACTTGAACGTTGTAAACCCCTTGCCATGAATCTGCGCTCAAATGTGCTCAAATCTCCATATCCAGCGTTGAGCTTCCCTTCTTCCCAGTTATCCCTAAACCAGTTGTATCGTTCTTGCATCCACTGCGCATCTAAATCACGCATACCCATCGCAAGGGCGCACGCGGTTGCCATCGAACGGTGCACATCTGATTCAACTAATGATGGATCCTCTACCCAGAGTGCATACAAAAATGGCAACACAATTTCGCCCCGCATCGTTGGTCCGCTATCGAGAAGTTCGTGCATCCAAACTTCATTCGCACACAGTGCACTCAAAAAATCTGCGCCCTGCTCGGTGTTCTCTAACTGTTCAATTGTTTCGTTGCCTGCAAACTGCCTTACAGATTGAACTAGCAGCTCCTGATTCGACGGAATCGGAGTGCGTGCAATGGTTGAATATGCGACGATTAAAACGGCAAAAATCACAGGATGCATAATACACATCCTATCAAAGGTATCTGCGATTTATCGTGAGGTTTTGCTTCTTACCCGCAATCTCCCCAATTGCTAATAATAAGAAGAATGTCACTGATGTCGACTGCGCCGTCACCGTTTGCATCGCCTGATGGATCGTTTGTACCAAACACAGCAATCACTTGAAGAATATCGTTTACGTTCACTGCGCCATTACCATCGACGTCGCCGTCACAAGACACGTCATCGTCACACGTTAATCGCGCGAGCGAAATTGCATCGAGCCCTGCTTCAATCACTGAGCCCTCGCCTGCGTCATCAGCGATGACTCTAAACTGGAATGCGTCAACGCCAAAGAGTCCAGCGGTGTCTAAATCGATCGAAACATCAAACCATCCGCCAGTTGTTCCTGTACCAGTTGGGCCTACGACTTCCAAGTCGCTCCATGTTGAAGAACCGTCTTCTGACCATTGCACTGTTAACACATCTGCACCGGGAGCAGCACCAAAGTTGTTTGAGAACCACCGAGCATAACTGAGTGTCCAACCATTACCGGGAATCTGTAGCGTCGGCGAAGTTAAAACCGTTTGACCTCCATCGACATCTGAATTACCAGCGACGTTGTCAGTGAGCCAGCAACTGCCAGAACCATCTGCATCCGCCGGGGGGTCACCTCGTTCTCCGCCCCCAACTGGAACGCCGAGTTCCCAAGCGCCATCTGTGGCGTTTCCAGACACAACAAATCCCATGTTTGTTTCGCCGTCATCTTCAAATGTCACTTCTTCATTTGTGACAACAATTGCTGAGAACACATCGTTTGGTGCGCCTGCCGGATACACGACAGTACTTGCTGAGTGCGTCATGATTGAAATGTAAAACTCAGGCATATCGTCGCAATCAAATGTTGGTAGTGTCGCAAGGTAACTATTGTTTCCTTGATACGAGAGAGAGACTTCATTGAAATTGCCATCGTCTCCCCTGTAGTGGAGCAAGCCAGTCTTTTCCATTGGGTCTTCACTTCGTGCTTCAATCTCAACTTCAAAAGGTGTTGAAACTTCTGTCGAGACAACTCCGGGGGCGCCGTTTGGAAGCGATATTGAAAGTGGTGTTGCAATATCATGAATGAGGACTAGTGCGCCTTCAAAGTTTTCTTGCGCACATGGAAGAATTTCACTTGGCGCTGGGTCAAACCCACCAATGCCACCGCCACTTGGACGCAACTCAACACAATACGCTTTTGAACCATAGGTATCGTATGGCCAGTCGATGAGCGTTCCGCTTGCGCAGTACAAAATGTTACACGGATTGTCATGCACGTAATATTGCCCATGGACTGATGCAATGGCATCTGACATGACGCCGCCGAGCGCATGGAGTTCATCCCAGTCTGGAGGCGGCGCTGTGGTGTAACCACGCGGCTCAAGAATGAGTTGAGAAAATGCGTGGAAATCAATTTGCGCTTTGATGTTTCCGTGGTCCAAGCAGTAGTTTGCAAGCGCTTGTACTTCGGGTTCAGACATTGACGATGGTCCAACATATACATCGCTACACGGATCGGTGCTCGTTGACTCACCGCCATTCCAATCAGAGCCCCAGTTTCTGTTTAAGTCCACGCCCGCACAAGAGCCGCCATTATCTCTTCGATTCTTTCTCCAGTATCTGTCACCGCCCGCCTCGTAGGTGTGCGCGTAACCATCTGGATTCACAATTGGAATGACAATGACTTCTACTCTGTCAAGTAGCGCAGTGATTTCATTGTCGACACCATACATGTCCGCAAGCGTGTCAGCGATGTACATCGTTGTGGGTGGTGAAATCCATTCGCGCGCATGTTGTGTTCCGTTAAAGAGTACTGCGGGCTTCTCTCCTCCGCCTGCGTTGATGACAATGCCGCGAATATCTCTTCCTTCATGGCTTTGACCAATGACAATGCCTGTTGCAATGTCAGCGTGGTCAATAAGAAATTGATCGATGTGTGCGTCGTACTCACTGATGACTCTGTAGTCAGTGTAGAACACACTTCCACCAATTGGATGGGTCGCGCGAATTGCGCGTCGTTCTGCGTTTCGGTTTTCGATAAACGTTGATAGATTCGGAATCAATGATTTGTATTGAAGACCAAGTGAGTTCAATAATGCTTCGTCTTCTTTTTCAATGAGCCATGGTCCTGCACCAGTCGCTGGTCTGCATGCAAGCCCTTCAATGCCAGCGTCAAGTAATGCGCTTACTGCGTCTTCGGTTGGTACATTGAGTTCAACGATGCTCATCCCCTCGTAATCTTCAGGGAGTGGCATTGGAACCGGAGTATGTGGTTCTGCAACGGTAAGCGACGCTGTGATGATGAGTGTGAACAATGGGATCTCCTAACAACCTTGCGGGCAAACGGAACTACACCCCACACCACAAGTTCCCGAGTATAGCCCATCCCCTTTCAAAGTCAAGAAATCACTATGACAAGTGAGTTTTCAATGCGTACAGAGCGGTTCTGTTTTGCTATAATTTCGCCTTCTTATCCCCTATAGCTCAGTTGGTAGAGCGAGCGGCTGTTAACCGCTAGGTCATTGGTTCGAGTCCAATTGGGGGAGTTAAAAAAACCCAAACTATGTTTGGGTTTTTTTAACTCCAACGCATCGCCTTGCGATGCGTTTTGTCTATTGGGCATTCGCCATTTAAGAAAGCTAGCTTTCTGCATGCCTCATACCCAAAATCCCCCAGTTCTCCTCGAAACCAAATCTCCTCGACGGCGATCGTGAAGTTACGTGATCTGGCGAATTTCTTCTACTTCGCCCTAAAGGTTAAACAAAAAATTGACAATCTACACTTCGCCGTTTAAATTGGATATAGGAATCGATTTATTCTCTATCAACTTAAAAGGACACATTAAATGATAGCCAGCACAATGAAAGTTTTTGTGATCGCAATTCTGATTAATATCGTGTCAGTCCAAGTGATGGCAGATCGAGATGTCTCGTTATTGCAGATTTCTGAGGGCGATTGGATATTCATTCCAACAACGTTAGATGGAAGTGTTGAATCATTTGTCGGATTTAGAATAGATAGTGCTACCGGTGAAAACATCACAACTGTCTGGTTCCTGCGCACGACTGAGGAGACATGGGATTCTTGGGCATGGAGTGAGCAGGATCAAGGGAAAGCAATTGCGTGTGTTAAATCGTTCTTGGCACTTCCCGATTCAACAGATAATAAATGGCCAGTAGCAATGAGCACTGAAGCAGCCTCTTCACCCAAAGTGCTAAAGAAAGGAGTTTTCGAATCTGATCCATTTGAATCAACTATTGATGGGCTAGCTGATCCAAAAGTTCTGGTGACAATGCTTGAAGACACAGGGTGGGCTGCTGCATGGCTTGAACTTTGGGATTACGATTGTGAAGATGAAGTAATACTGGATACATGGGCTGACGTGTACGAGTACGAATACTCAACCAACGAGCATTTCAAGCACCTTACAAATCAAGCTCTAATGCAAAATGATTGTTTAACGACAGAGATAAGAGACCAGATAAGGTGCTGGGTGGATCAATATTGGGTGATGTTTGATGCAGGAACACCGATTAGTTTTGATGGCACTGGTCTCGGAATTCATCAAGACTGGCACCCTTTTCATGAAGTAGCGCTAGCCTATCAGGTTCATTTTCCTGAAGTCCAGATAGTTGACGCATTGGTCAACGAAGAAGTTTGGGAGGCATTGTCTTCAAGTGAACAACAAGCATTTCGTGATTTGTCGCATTCAATCGCTTATACAACATTTATAAATGAGAAAAAGTTACACCCAGATAACAATAACCCTGGTAGACCTCCACCGCCAGTGGTACCTTCGGGTGATCCGAACTGTGATCATTCTGCTTTTTATCACAGCCTCAACCAGCACTTACAGAACTCACCTTTTACAGGTACTGCTGTGGAGAGATGTCTCAACAGTGCTGGACAAGAAGGACGATGGCCATTTTGTCTACCAAAATTTGATTGCGACGATTACTCAGATACAATCGGAGCTTGCGCACTTAAAAAGTTAGCTGACGAGGGATATGGAGTTGATGGACGAAATAAGGGTGTCTGGGTTAAGTGCCCTAGTTTGGGAGGATTTGGACATGCAGTTTTCGGTCTCTGGTATTGCGGTTATTGGTACATAATCGATGGTTCAGGATCTAGTCGAGTTATTGCAATCATTCCAGGAACATATGAAGACGATATTCCGATCGATTCAACACTTATATGTTGGTTGGTCTGGGAGTATTATGGCATACCCTGTGATGAAGATTGTTATGTTAAGGATCTTGGGGAGTTCGATCTCCATGATCGACCACTAACAGAGCCACATCCTTGGTATACCAATCCCTCTGAAGTTGCTCGTGTAGTTGCTTGTTTGCGTACAAGTGGAATGAATGATACTGAGATTGCTGAGGCTTTTGGTTGCTCGATACCAGCAGAAATTCTCGAGCAGGTTCTACAATGGTTTGATCCACTTCCAGATCCACCCCCACCAAATCCCACAGGAGTGATACCTGCTGGCACATGCTCGCCATGTTTTCCGATGGTGCCTTAGGATAATCTATGAAACGGACCATTATCTCATATCTAGTAGTAGTCCTAGTTTGCGTTCTAGTCGTGCTGATATTAGTGAAGCCAGACGAGATCACAATTGGGGTAAGGCAGTTTTTCTATGGCAGTAACAGTCGTCCGAGAATGTTCTACTTCCAGTGTGGCATCTTCACTTCAGAAATTGTAAACGAGGAACAGAGTTTTACTTTTGCTAAGACGGTCATGAGGGATGAGGATCCAATTGGACTCGTCTTACTCAGAAGAACAGAAGACGTACCTCACGACTTGTACCTTGTTGTGCAAGTGGAGGGAGAAACCGTTACAGATGTAGAAAAACTTAGTGTGTGGAGGAAGCGAATGCTTGATTTCGCTGAGCAGTTACAAATAGGTGGTGACTCAAGCCTAAGCAAGTTCGGATCAGAACTTGAATTCGCAGCATCAGCACCCAGTAAATCTGAGGTTGAAAGAGAGTGATCTTCACCCTATTGAATTTACAAGTTTCCAATAATCAAATTGTAAAATCAATAAATAGGATTGTTCCCTACCCTCTGAGCTACTTTACTTCTGTATCGTTTAGGTGTAAAAGTAGTCTTCTTGCTATTCCAAAAGAAGAAAAAGCGCAAAACCCTTAGATCGTTTAACATCAGAGGTACCCACAATTACAAAGTGCATTGAGCCCCCAAGAGAACACCCCTCTGAGCTAAATGAGAGTATCACTTTCTTGAGTGCTCTATCTACTCAGCTGGAATCCAAGAAGTCGTTTCACGACTCAAGTGCTCACCGCGAAGTAAAGTGATATGGCGATGTAAACCTGATTCGTTAAAGACGTCAACCATTGTGAATTGGCGGATGAAGCCTTCCTCTCCATAGACTGTCACAATCCATGTCACCGTATGTTCAGTCGAATTGATGCAATAACCGGTCGCCATTTCACGTCCAAAATCCTCAGATTCAACGACTTCATTCCATTCGATGCGTTTGTTTTCATCGCTCCAACGAACGAAGCCCGTCATGTTACTTCTAGGTGCGTTTCCGATTGAGTTGGAGTGATACCGTTGCAGTTTACGTGGCTCAACCCATACATTTTGAAACTCCATCGTAGGTTCTCGAAAACCTTTTGATTTTGTTTGCCACTTCCCTGTGTACTTGTCCATTGTCTGCCACCAGTTCTCTTTGGTTGGGGGTTCAGCAAACGCAGGCATTCCCATGGATAGTACAAGTGTTAGTAGTGCAAAGATTCGTAGCATGATTTACTCCTTAAGTAGGATGATAGTACTTGCACTGATTCACGCCTGTCAAGTCAATAACACACCCACTATCCCGTTCCTTGACGCTTTATTGTCCATTGGGTAGGATTGCCTGCTACGTAGTGCATTTATGACACAATCAGATTCACATACGCATGATTCTAAAGACCGCTCGGGCAGTTCGATTGGTCCATACCAACTGACGCGCCTGATGGGGCGCGGCGGCATGGGAGAAGTCTACGAAGCAACTGACACTCGCCTTGACCGAGTCATTGCGATAAAACTGCTCAGGCCTGAAGTCGTGCAAGATGAAGCGCGTAAGGCGCGCTTTGAGAGAGAAGCGAAAGCGCTTGCCGCACTGAAGCATCCCGGCATTGTGACGATTTATTCAATTGAGGATATTGACGACCTCACACTCATCACGATGGATCTTGTCAAGGGCAAAACACTTTCAGAGATACTGAAGACTCAATCGACGATGTCTGTAGATGAAGTGCTCGACATTTCACGTCAGGTTGCTGAAGCATTAGCAATTGCACACAAACAAGGCATCGTGCACCGTGACATAAAGCCAGACAACATTATTGTTGGGGACGACGGTCAAGT
>JAERSY010000153.1 GCA_016845245.1 Phycisphaerae bacterium | reverse complement strand
GATTTGTGCCTCCAACCCCACGCGACGCGGCAATCATGGCAGTCGATCAATATGACCCTGATATTCGAAGACGTGGCGTGACGTTACTTGCGAACTCTCCGTTTGGTGGAGCGCCAGACTACCTTGAGATGTACCGTGATTACGTTGCAAATGACAGAGACCCACTCGTGAGAGCAAGTGCGATTAAAGCGCTTGGCAGGTTCGGGACCGTTGAAGATGCGGTTCTCATCGCGCCATGGCTCAGCCGCTCAACAACTGACAGTACACAAGTACGAAGAGCAACTGCTGTCGCGCTTCAACGCTTACATAATCAAGAAGTGGTTGGGTTTTTGCTCCGGTCACTCCGTGATATGGATGAAGACGCTCAAGTGCGTTCATCAGTCGCAACTGCACTTGGTCAGTATCCTGAGAACCAAGTCTTTGTCGGCTTAATTGCAGCACTCCAAGCGGGCTCGCTCTCAATCAATTTGAGCGCAGCAGAATCACTTCATATGTTGACGGGTCAAGTGTTTGGAACAGACTGGGATGCGTGGTTTGAATGGGGCGCAACGATTGTTAATGAAGATGGTGATTTGTTTGCATATCAACTTGCGTATCAATATCCAACATATCAACATGAAGAGCGGTGGTGGGATCGAATTACGTTTTGGGAACACAGGATTCATGAAATGCCCGATTATCCTGAAGGTCTTAAAGAAGCAAACCGCCGAAGCACTTACGATGAATCTGACGAGTGACAGATCGCTCAGACAATGACAATCTGATTAAGAGTGGTTCGCTTGCCGGCAAAACGATGTGGGGAGCCATCATCTTTTTGGCGTTGCCAATCCTTCTTCAACAGTTATTGATTGCATTTGTAGGCCTTGCAGACAAGATGTTTGCTGGCGCGCTCCCAGAAGACATCGTGCTTCCTTCCTTAGATGCAATTGGAATTGGTTCATACATCGGTTGGTTTATCTCGATTGCAGTTTCTGGGGTTGGCATCGGAGCCCAAGCATTAATCGCTCGCTCGATGGGGGCAGGCGATGTCATGCAGGGTAATCGAGTCCTTGGCCAATCGATGACATTGGCTTTCATTTGGGGGATTGTTGTGGCGATTGCCCTCTGGTTTTTCGCAGCGCCCCTTGGTGTGCTCTGCCAACTCTCCGATGAAGCGCAAGCGTACCTCGTTCAATATATTCGAGTACTTGCGATTGGAATGCCTGCCTGCGCGGTGATGACTGCTGGCTCGATGGCGCTTCATGGAAGTGGCGACACGTTGCGTCCCGCTGCGGTTGCTTTTTTCGTAAACATCGTAAACGTCGTTGTCTCTTGGGCTATGAGTGGCGCAGACATGATGTTTGGCTCATTTGAACTTACGAATCCGTTTGAGTACGACTTTCACGTCATCGGCATTGCGATTGGCTCAAGTTGCGCGTACATCATTGGTGCACTACTCATTCTTGGCGTCCTCATGAAAGGCGTGACGGACTTACGATTGAAGCCGAAGCACATCCTTTTCAAGTTGCCTGTCATTTGGAGAATCGCAAAGATTGGAATCCCGAACTTTTTTGAAGGGTTGTCGATGTGGGTTGCCAACCTCTTTATCCTTCAGTTCATTGGACAGATTGCAGTGAATCTTGCAACGTCTGCTGGCAAAGATGGTGAAGCAGAACAAGGGTTGCAAGGTGCGCACATCATTGCTGTTCAATGGGAATCACTCAGCTTTTTGCCCGGATTCGCTATTGGCATTGCAGCAGGAACGCTCGCAGGTCAATTTTTAGGCGCGGGGCAAGTTGAGCAAGCCAAGCGTGCAATACGTTTGTGCACACTGCTTGCAGTGATATTGATGAGTTCATGCGGGCTTGTGATGATGTTCGCTGGTGAGTTTTTAACTTCAATCATTTCAAGTGAACCAATCCACGCGGAACTCGTTCCACAACTACTCTTCATTGCTGGCGTGATGCAAGTCTTCTTTGCAATCATGATGGTCCTTCGCCAGTCACTAAAAGGAACAGGGGATACGCTCTGGACTTTTATCATCACTTCGTTTTCAAGTTGGTGTGTCCGTTTGCCCATCGCGTGGTTTCTTGGCGTGCACCTCGGATATGGACTTGTCGGTGTGTGGTATGCCTTGTGTGGCGAGATGGCGATTCGGGCATTACTCTTTTACTGCCGGTTTAAGCACGGCGGGTGGGTAAAAGAAATCTAAGTACCAATCTCAAGGCGTTCGGCGAGAATTGCAGGAAGGCCAGCATTGTGCGTTTCTACCTGAGCACCTTCTATGTCATAGGGTGTCCTGTGCACTGTAAAGGTTGCCGCTTCTTCTGGCGAAGTGTATTCAAGAATTGCAAACGACGCTCTCGAATCAAAATCTCTTGGTTGTCCAACAGCGCCCGGGTTGCAGAGGTAGCGATCTTCTGGGTAAAGCATGATTGGAACACCGTCTTCGGGAATCTCTAAGCTCACTTCGCTTCCGCCAGATTCTGACCACTTCGCTCTAAAGACAGTCGGAAGGTGTGTGTGACCATGAAGGCAAATGCCATTATCAAGGGCTTGAAATGCTGCAATGGCTTGAGGCAACTCGTGGATGTACGCTGAATCATGCAGTACTGGCGTATCGTGAACAAGTAGGAGTGAATCGCCAAGCCGGATTCTTGTTTTCATGTGACTGATGGCATGTAAGTGATATGGGCCAAGTTGCTCGCGCGTCCAATTCAACGCAGCAAGCGCTGCGTTGTTGAAATACCGGCCAAGTTCTGGGTCAAGCACTGCTTCATCGTGATTGCCTCGAACAACTTCATCACAATAACTAAGCACGAGGTCAAGG
>JAERSY010000152.1 GCA_016845245.1 Phycisphaerae bacterium | reverse complement strand
TCGCAGACATGGTGCCACTTCAAGGGTCAAATCGAGTGTTGACGCGGTGGGGACTTCTCATGATGAGGGCTTCAACAAACGAAGGCGTTCAATCACTTTTAGCGGCACAAGGACTCGAGCAAAAGAACTTACGGGCAAGTGATGTAAGTTTTGGTATTGCGCCGATGCTCAACGCGGTTGGGCGACTTGCCCATGCGTCGACTGCAGTTGATGTGCTCACAACATTACAAAAGCCGCTTGTGACAGAAGCAGTCAGTGAACTTGCAGAACTGAATCGAAAACGGCAACGCATTCAGAAAGACATCGTGAATGAAGCGCTCGAGGCGATTGCTGAAGAACCATCGTTACCACCAGTTGTTATATTGAAAAACGAATCTTGGCAACGCGGCATTGTTGGAGTTGCCGCAGGGAAGTGTGTCGAGACACATTATCGTCCCACCATCTTGTTTGCAGAAGATGGCGAACGCCTTATTGGTTCTGCACGAAGCATCAAAGGGTTTTCAATCTTTCATGCGCTCAATGCGTGCAGCGCACATATCGACGAATTCGGTGGGCATGATATGGCTGCTGGATTGACGATTACAAAGTCGAACTTTGATGCGTTCAAGGACGCCATGCTCGCCTTTGCAAATGAACACCTCGACAATCCGGTTCCTTCCGTTGATGCAGATGTTGAACTGAGCATCGATGACATAAAAAACATCAACATCGATTCGTTTGAACAACTCGCACCATTTGGCATAGGAAACAAAACGCCAATTGCAATCATGAAGAATGTGAAAGTTGATGATGTAAAACGAATGGGGAAAGAGGGCGCGCACCTCAACATGCGAGTCGGAAACTCAAGTGGAAGAGTTCGATGTGTGTGGTGGGGGAAGGGTGATGTTGCAGATACGCTTTCTCGCGGCGCAACAATAGACATCATCGGAAAACTTTCTGTGAATGAGTTCAGAAACCGAAAGTCAATTGAGCTTGACCTTCAAGATATTGCACTACCAAGCGCCTAGTTCGCCGACGAGTGGTTCGACCAAGTCTTTCAATGTGACGATTCCGGCAGGCGTGTTCTTTGGTCCTGTGACAATTGCCATATGCGCGCCAGATTCGCGGAGTTGCTGAAGCGCAACTCGTACGGGCGTGTCAGGTGCGAGGAAGAGTGGGGTAGTCGTTAAAGTTTCAGTTGGAGCGTCTTGATTGAGTAGTGCAGCAAGCACCGGCAAGACGCCGCGAACAACGCCTTGTTCATTAACGACAGGAAGCCGCGTAAACTTCGTTTGCGTGATTGCGGCAGTTCGTCTTTTGACTGAAACGTTTGCGCCAATACATGACACACGCATCCATGGAATCATTTCGCTTTTGACAGTGAGTGATTTCATTGAAAGCACGCGGTCTGCCAATGTAATTTGTTCGTCTGAAAGTACGCCACCTTCAAGACCTTCTTTAAAAAGCAATCCGAACCGTCGTCTTGGTGTTGGTTCAACATCACTTTCTGAACCAAGTGCCCACCTTGCAAGTTTTCCGATGGATGCAACAAACGGCACTACGCCAGTCCACCATAAAAGTTTGTCCGTGACGTGAAGCACGGTGCTCCATTTGTAAGTCAACGTATCTGTGTGCGTTCTGAACATGTCCTTCGGAAGCACTTCACCAAAGATAAAGAGGAGTGGAATCATGACAACTGCGTTAATGGCGATGGCTTCCCACGGATTGAGTGGTGTTGCGTCAAGCAGTCGAGCAGCGCCATAACTCGCAAGGAAGTTTGCAATGTTGTTACACACTAAGAGCACTGCAAGCATGCGCGTTGGATGATTCACAAGTCGCAGCAAACGCATTGCACTCTTGGCGCCTGCAGATGAACGAACGCCAAGTCTAATCTGATTAATGGTGTATAGACCAGTTTCAAGACCAGAATAAATCGCACTCATGATGATGCCCATGAGAAGGACGCCAACTGAAATGTATACTTCAGTCATCATTGGCTTACCTCATGGAGCGAGACAAATATTGTTTTCACGCGATACTCATCCATCGCATCGACTGAAAGCGTTAAGTTTCCAAGTTCAATTGAGTCGCCGACGTTTGGGATTCGACCAAGCGTTGCAGCGATGAGACCGCCCATCGTTGCAGCAGGGCACTTTTCAAGGAGCATTCCAGTTGCGGCAGCCCACTGCCTTACATTTGTGTTCGCATCAATGAGCCATGTTCCATCATCTTGTTTGATTGGTTCTTGCATATCACGCAGATGTTCATCACCAATCTCGCCAATAAGTTCTTCAAGCACATCTTCAAGCGTGACTAGACCAGCCGTGCCGCCGAACTCATCTACGACAATTGCTAGCCGCGTGTTTGTTTCGCGGAAGTGATTTAACAATTGGTCAAGGGTCGCTACTTGCGGAATGTATTGCGGGCGCGTCATGCTCGCTTTAACAATGGAATGGCCATCAACACTTCGTTGCAGGTAACGCTTTGTATGAAGCATTCCAACGATATCATCGATATCTTCCCCGAACATCGGCAACTGCGTGAGGCGAGTTTTTGCAACGACATCTTTAATGTCTTCTTCTGTCGATGTTGCTGGTAGTGACACCATGTGTACCCTTGGCGTCATCACCTCGCGGACGCGAATGCGAGAAAGTTCGACAACTTCATAAAGCACATGTTGCTCAGACTGATCGATGATGCCATCAGATGAAGAGTGCTCAACAAGGGCAGCGAGTTCATCAGCTTTTAATGGTTCGGGCTCACTTGAAGCAAACAAGCGCGAAAGCGGCGTGACAACAAGTACATCTGTCAGTGTTCTTAACGGGGAAATGATTCTGTGTACAAGAAGAAGTGGCGGAGCAAGTAACAATGCAAGCCCAATTGGCCGTGCAGTTGCGGCCATCTTTGGGATGACTTCGCCAAACACAATGATTGCTAAAAGTGACGCGCCAGCGATGCCAATCTCCGCGACAAATCCGCTCGGCATATGAAGCATCAGTACAGAACTCACGACGAAGTACAGCACGTTTGCAGTCATGTTCCCGATGAGAATGGTGATGAGTACTGTTCTGCGATGCTTCACGAGGTAAAGCGTTGCGTTTGCGGGTGATGATTTACGGTTTGTTAACTCAACAATGCTTGCTTGACCTAAGCGGAAAATCGCAGTTTCACTGCAGCTAAAAAATGCACTCATGCACAATAGCGGGAGCATCGTTAAGAGTAGAGCAATGTCTACGGTTGTCCATCCTGTTGCAAGTATTGGCATCATGATTCTGCATGCATCGCGCGAACGGATTGTTCGACGCGTTCCATAAAGGATTCAGAAGTATCACTTTCGTCAAAATAGAGCGGCTTACCAAACGAAATACGCAATTTGCCTCTTTTTGGGATGTATGTCGCTTCTGGGAGTACCGTTAACCCGCCTGTGACACAGATTGGAATGACTGGCCTGTTTGATTTCTTCGCGACTACTGCGAGGCCCGGCTTAAAGCGAGCAATGTCGCCCGATCGACTTCGCGTGCCCTCTGGGTAAATCACAATTGACCATCCATGCTCAAGGAGTGATTGCATCGTGCGAATCGAACGAAGGGGTGATTTTCGCCGTTCAATACTCAATGCGTTCCACAGTGACGCGACGAGCACTTGCATGATTCTCTTACGACTTGATTTTCCATCGGCATCTGCGAAGTGGTCGAACGCCGCAGCGACAGCAGTCTTCTTTCGAATGGATGTTGGTAAAACGTCCATGATGACATGGGTGTCGATGTGGCTTGTATGGTTTGAAGCGAAGAGTACTGGCATGCAATTTGGCGTGACATGCTCAAGCCCATGCGTCTTCCAAGAGATGAGTTTAACCCATTTAACAACCTTCAGTGCGCATAACATAAGACATCCAATGCCGCGATTCAAAGGATGTGTCAATTGATTGATGACAGCGTCTGCATCAGGCGGTGAATTAGTTTGTTCGTGGGATGTCATTTGCGTGCGCGAGTACTTTTCTGAAAGCGTGCGCATATTGGTCGAGTAGTTGCTTGCTTGCTGAGGGGAATGATGGCAACTTCAATAATGAGCCATTGCCAAGTGTTGTGTTTGGCAAGTCGGCAGGGTCGTAAACATGAATTGGGTTTTCTTCTGTTGCAGGAAGCCGCGCAATTTTCGACCAAACGCCATGTGTGAAGACTGGTTGCTGGTGAAGAAGAGGATATCGAGGTGCAGCAACATGCGCGCCTTCCGCCTGCAATGCCTTTGCTAAATCGCCAATGGGCAATCCGGTTTTTGATTCGTCATAGCGAACAAGGAACTCAAAGTACACGCGAGTGATGTCGTCAGGAGCCATAAACGTTTCGATGCCGAGTTCTTGCAGTTGCTTGGAAAGATAGATGCAGTTTTCGTTTCGAGTTTCATTTCGCTGCGGCATATGCTTGAATTGTTCATGAGCAAGTGCCGCGGACATTGGAGCCATTCTGAATTTGAACCCGAATCCAGTTGCTGCAAAGTATTTGTTCTTTGATTCAAGGCCAAGTAGTTTTTCATAATGACCAAGGCGTACTGCATTTTCCCAAACTTCTTCGTCATCACAAAGCATGATTCCGCCTTCGCCTGCGGGGCACAGCTTATTGCCTTGCAAACTGAAAATGCTGACATCACCAAATGAACCAATGGGTTTTCCCTTGTACATCGCGCCATGTGCGTGTGATGCGTCTTCGATGACTTTGAGATTGTGTTTTTCTGCAATCGCCATCAGTTCATCCATTTTCGAAGGCATCCCAAAGAGGTGGACAACAACAATTGCTTTTGTTTTCTCAGTAATTTTTCGTTCAACGTCTTCGGGGTCTAGTCCGAGACATTCTGGTTCAAGTTCGGCGAACACGGGTACAGCGCCACAGTGGAGCACCGGCATGACACTTGACCACCACGTCGCAGATGGAACGATGACTTCGTCAAATGGTCTGACGCCAACTGCATGTAAGCCAGCAAGAATGCCAGCGGTGCCATTGTTATGCGCCAGTGCAAAGTTACGACCTGTGAGTCCTTTGAAATCTTCTTCAAGTGTCTGCACAATTGGGTGAATCGAAATGTTGTCACTGCGCATGACATCGATGACTGCCTGTTCATCATCTTGCATAATGATGGGCCATCGGTTTGCCTCAGTTTGGTCTAGGGTGACAACAGGGTCACCACCCAAAATGGCTGGTGTTGATTGCGTTGTGGTTGTCATTGTTTACTCTTCCGCGTCTCCGGCGATGGATGAACGCATGTCAGTGTCTGCAATGACATTTTTCATGTTGTAATAATCCATCACACCAAAGTTGCCTTTTCTAAACGCATCAGCCATCGCTTTTGGAACATCAGCTTCAGCAAGCACAACAAGCGCGCGGTTCTTTTGTTCTTCAGCGCGATACTCTGCTTCTTGCGCAACCGCCATTGCTCTGCGTTTCTCAGCTTCTGCTTGGAATCGTGCCTTGTCGGCCTCAGCTTGGTGGGCTTGAAGTGTCGCGCCAATGTTTTCGCCGACATCGACATCTGCAATATCGATGGAAAGAATTTCAAATGCAGTGCCTGCATCAAGACCTTTTGACAACACTGTTTTTGAGATGTTGTCTGGATTTTCAAGCACTTGAAGATGTGTATCTGCAGAACCAATCGTTGAAATGATACCTTCACCAACACGAGCGATAATGGTTTCTTCAGTTGCACCACCCACAAGGCGAGCGATGTTCGTTCGTACAGTGACTCGTGCTCTTGCACGAAGTTGAATACCGTCGCCAGCAACAGCGTCAATGGTACTTTTACCACTTGACTGTGAAGGACAATCAATGACCTTTGGGTCAACAGATGTGTGCACAGCGTCCATGATGTCTCGACCAGCGAGGTCAATTGCAGTGGCGTTTTCCCACTCGAGATCAATTCTCGCCTTATCTGCAGCAATCATTGCACGAACGACATTTGTGATTCGACCGCCAGCAAGGTAGTGGGCCTCAAGTTGGTCTGTTGAAATCTCAAGACCGGCTTTCTTTGCACTAATTCGGTTGATGACAACGGATTTTGAATTGACTTTTCTAAACCGCATCATGATGAGGTCGATGAAACCGACCTTTGCACCACTGACCCATGCTTGTAAGTAAAGACCGATGTATTGGAACGCAAGCGCGACAAAAATGAGCAGGAATATCCCGCCAATGATGACGCCGCCAATAAGCCAAACTGATCCAAGTATTGTTGTCATGATTCTATTCCCTTCAATTCTGAGTGAACAGTGTACCACTCACCGCATTGAGACGCAAAAGAGGGGGGTTTATGAGACTTCCCGAACCTTGATTTGGTTGTCGTAAACGGTGGTGACCTCAATTGTTGCCCCAGTTTCAATGCTTCCGGTTTCTGCCATTGCATCAAATCGCTTCCCGTCGATGCGGATTGTGCCAATTGGGCGAAGGACTGTCACTGCTTCTCCTTGTTGGCCGACGAGCGCTTCAAGGTCAGCGGCATCTGCTGCCTGCCGCGCCTTCATTTCTTGTTTCGCTTTCTCGGCGTCCTCATAGACCACGCCCCCAAGAATCATTTGTTTTGCGAGGGGCGATGCTGCCCAAATTTTAAAACCAATCCAAAAGAGCACGGGTGCGAGCACGATGTAAATTGCTGTTGCGACGAGCCCGGTGTTCGCGTCATGCATGTAAAAGGCGACGAGTGAACCAATCACAGCGACTGCACCCACAAGTGCAATGAGTCCGCCAGAGGGGATGAAAATTTCAAGTGCAAAAAGAACGAGTGCAATCCCAATGAGAATGAATGCCCAAATGATTGGGGATGCGTTTTCTGTTGCGGCTTGTGCGAGTAGTACTGTCATGCTTCAACTTCCTCGACCTCAAGGGTGAGTCCTGTTTGAATGATTTTAACAGTTGCGCCTTGAGAAATCCAACTCCCACTCGTCGTTGCGTCATACAAAACATCATCAATCATGATTTTTCCAGAGGGTCTGAGGTCAGTTGATGCAGTTGCAACGAGTCCAACCTCTGGTGTTTGTGTTTCGTTCGTTGTAGGAACATCGAGCGCATCTTCAAGAACAAGCCGAGTGAGGGCGGGAGACGCTCCATACTTTTTCACAATAAACCACGTTGCGACGCCCGCAAGTGCGAAGCCGCCAACAACAGTGGACAATCCAACAACGAGTTGTGTTTGACCCTCAGGTGTGGTGAGGTCACCAGAGACAAAACTGCCGACCATGCCAACAAGTAAAAATGCGACGCCAGTAAACCCAGTGAAGCCAGTTCCCGGTACGACCGTGACTTCACACACGATGAGTATGAGTCCGAGGAAAACAAAGAGCACGTCCCACCACTGCGCAAGTCCAACAATCCAAGGCGCGCCCATGAGGATCGCCATACAGATTGAGCCCGCAATCCCAAAAGCGCCTGATGTTCCAGTCGAAAACTCAATCACGATGCAAATGACAAAGAGTGCAATGAGTGCAAGGCGAACTGGCCAACTTAGAAGTAGCGAAAGTAATCCTTCTGACCAATTTCGTTCAATACGCGTGAGCGTTTTTGCACCAAACCACTCTTTGACGTCTTGTTCACTTGCAACTGTTTTCTTTATGAGCCCGTACTGTGATGCATCTTGTGGCTTTAATGTGAGCAGGCGGTCGTTTGGAACAATCTGTTTAATGAGCGTCCAATCAGTTCCTTGCTCTTGAGCAACATCTAAGCGACTTGTTGGTAACGCTTGAACAAAGAGCGGGTCGTATGGCTCATTTTCATTGCCTTGTTGAAAGAATGGAGAAAACGATGACGGGGCTGGGGCGCTTTCGTTCGTGGAGATTGGCGTGAATTGTTGGGGCGGTTCACTTCCAAAAAGCGTTTCATACTCCCGAGCATTGATGCACATGGTCTCGCCCGTATTGTTGTTCTGTACAAGCCAAAGTTGAATGCCGACACTGACAAACGCTTCAACAAGTCGTTCGTCGTAGTGGTTCCGCCTTGCAGAGTCGATGACTTCAGCAAGAATTGGGGATTCGATTTTCGCTCGTTCGGAATCAGGTAAGGGCACGCCCATTGCATTGATGGGTGCAGCATCGCCAAACATGCCACCCTCAGCAATGATGATGTCTCTGCATGCAAGGGCTATGATTGTGCCTGCTGAGAACGCGTGTGGGTTTATCCACGCAACTGTGTTTGCGGGGGCGTGGTTCTTAATCTGATAGCAAATTTCAAGCGTTGACATCAAGTCGCCGCCGGGCGTATTGAGTTCGATGATAACAGCATCATGTTGAGCGGCTTCTTTTAGTCGGCGTTCAAAAGAATGTGCAGTGACATTGTCGACTGCGCCTTCGATTGGAATGACTGCAACCGAAGATGCCTGACGGTAACTCGGCACTGGCGCTTGCTGTTGTTGAACACATGCAATACTTAGTGCAAGTGTGATGAATTCAAACATGCCACTATTGTAACTACTGTTGAAGCATCATAAAAAAACCGGCTGCAGACAAGTCTGCAGCCGGTAAGTCATTTGACTGACTATTGATTCAAAAAAGAATCAATCGAATATGAATCCTGAGCAGCCGCCACCTTTGCCATTGTCGTTAACTTCACCTTGCATAACGTGAGTTAGAACAATGTCAGCGCCTTGACCTAGACCATTGCCGTAATCATTATCTTGGGCTTGGTTTGGATCTTCAGCGAAGATGTTGTCTGCAACTGCTTCACCTGAGTCATTGACGTATGTCGATGAGATTGGGTAAAACGTTTCAAGAATCTCAGTGTGGCCATCACCAAACGTTGTGACACCTTTCCAACTTCGGTCGATGCCGTGGAAAAGGTTCGCATTGCTGATTGGATCTTCGATGCCATCGAGAGGACCACGAGTACCAATAATTGCATAACCAGTTGGGTTGTGAGTGCTCACGCCCCAGTTTTGGTGCTTACGCTTACCAGTAATCGGCATGATGCCGTAACTGTTATTGCAGTTATTTTCGAGGTCGTTCATGAAGTTAACATCCCAGAATGTCCATTCATTTGAGGATGCGTTATAAACTTCATAATCGTAAAACTCCATTGGGTACACAACGTCGCTTTGCTCAGTTGGAGCAATAAGGACGTCAGGTGTAAAGAGTTGTTGCATGACGCACATTGAAAGCATCGATGCGTGGTCGTTTACCAGAAGGTTTTCTGGTCCACGACCTTTGATGAACTGACCAGTTGAAGGGTCAGCTAATCGTTGTTCAAGACCAGGGATTGGGTACTTGCCGTGATGGCTTGGTGCCCAAAAGGAGAAACCAGAGTAAATTGATTTCACCTGAGTTTGGTCTTTGGTCAACATAGCTTCAGCTCTTGCACGACCAAGTGCAGGCATCAAAATACTAAGAAGCAATGCAATGATTGACATCACAACGAGTAGTTCGATGAGCGTAAAGCCTTTTTTATGTGTATTGCGTTTCATTGAATGAAACCTCCAATTAAATCAGTGAACAAAAGTTACGGTAACAAGATATCCCAAACGTCTGCAACGTCTGCTTTTGATGAGAGAACGCTGAGCGTCATCCAGCAGTCGCCAGATGGTCCACCGTTGTTGCCATAGTCTGCAGCGTCATCATGATCGTAATCGATGAAGTCAGCAGCAAACGCGTTGTCAGCAACTGGGACAAGGTCATCTTGTGGTTTATATGTAACTTGGTCGAACCACATGGACTGAGCGTAATGTGATGAAGCATCTGCTGTCACATAGATGCCTTCCCATTTTTCTGTTGGTCCATAAAGTTGAAGCGTTGGTGATTTCGAGAAGTTGTCACCAGTGCTGTAACCATGTTGAGGTCCACGACTTGAAAGGATGACGTTATGGTGATCACCATTTGTCCAATACTTTTTAAGTCTTTGACCACAAAGTGCCAAGTTTGCGTATGACGTATGACATGCATTGTCTACACCACCTTGCTGTCCACCATCTGGTGCAGCTGAGTTACCAGCGCCTGTGATGTCAGCAGAGAATAGTGGGTCCCAATAAATGTCGTTACCAACATCAATTGCTGAGTAATCGTAAGGGATTTCTTCAGCGTTAACGCCTTGGTCACCTTTAGCAACAACCATAGGGTTGTTTTCATTTGAACTAATGAGAATGCTTGGCTCATAGTAGTTGTCGCCAATCATTGCTGAGTGTAACCATGCTGAGATGTTGATGTCATAATCAATTTCACCCTTACCTTGGAGTTGCTGGTCACCAGTCACACCACCGCCAGAGCCATCATCATAAGCATGGCTACCACCGAACACGCTTGTGTCGATGTTGATTGGAAGTCGGTTAACTTTTCCAGGGATTGGGTATTGTTCATCTTTATCTGCTTCAGCGAAGATTGCATACGTTGCAACAATACCTTTGAGTTGTCCTTGATCTTTACGGACACGAGCATTGCCGAGCGCTTTCGCAAGAGCTGGAAGCAAAAGACCCATCAACAACGCGATAATCGCGATGACGACGAGTAGTTCAATAAGAGTAAAACCTCTTTTAGTGTTTTTCATAAGAATAATCTCCATTCTAAAAAACAAAGAATTGTTTCGGTGACGGTCTTACAACAGGTGACAACTATGAAGCACCCTGACACGTGGTTCACAATCTTGCGACAACCGTCGTCGAGGAAATGAAGGAAGCATTGCACCATTGCAACACGACCCATGGCAATCCCTCAATCAAATTTTAAGGAACCACCGCACTGACAAGTCCGCCAACAAGGCAGAATTGCGTCGAAATGTCGACCAGTGCGGCTTGGATAATTTCGCCCTTGAGGGCAATAAGTGCGGTCAACTGAATCGCGATAATAGAGTTGCCACGCCGGTCTGAGTACCACAGGGTACTACTATCTATACATGTTTGGAAGGAAAAAAGATTCCGGCAACCGTAAAAAGTCTATAAAAAGGGAAAAAATGAGTGCGTCCGATAACGGAGTGGTGGGAGGATGCTAGTCAGACGTCGTAAAAGTGGCTTCCAATTCGACGGTTGAGCCGAGGGGGAGCCCAATAGAGCCCATCGCCACGCGGATGTGTTTGCCTTGTTCGCCAAAGATAGCCACCATCAAATCGCTTGCGCCGTTGGCTACTTTTGGGTGGTCTGTAAATCCCGCTTCACTTGCAACATAGACCTTGAGGGATTTGACTCCCGTGATTCTTTCGACATCCCCGTCGAGCACACTCGCGGCAGCCGCAATCGCATTGAGTGCGCAGAGTTCAGCGGCTTTCGCACCCGCTTCGATACTTTGTTGACTTGGAATTGAACCGACATATTGAATGGCTCCACCTGCGACCGGAACTTGCCCGCTCGTCATGACCTCTTGCCCTGATTTAACAGCAGGGATGTAGTTTGCAACTGGTGTTGGCGCTACGGGCAGGGTGTGCCCAAGCGATTCGATTCTATCTTTAATGCTCATAACTTCAATCATACATTGCTTTCTGAAATGTGCGGTACAATATGAGTTATGGAACTTTACATTGACACCGCAAACATTGATGACATCCGTGAAGCAGCTGAACTCGGCGTACTTGACGGAGTGACTACGAATCCGAGTCTTATTGCAAAAGAAGGCGTTGATTTTCATAATCGAATGGCTGAAATTTGTGAAGTCGTCACAGGTCCTGTGAGCGCTGAAGTCGTCTCGCTCGAACATGATGGCATGATTTCGGAAGCAAATGACCTTCTTCAGATTGCGAACAACATCGTGATTAAACTTCCTTCAACAGTTGAAGGGTTAAAAGCATGCAAGACGCTGTCTGACAGAGGCGTCAAAGTGAACATGACTTTATGTTTCCAACCACTTCAAGCATTGCTCGTTGCGAAAGCAGGGGCGTTTCTTGTGAGTCCATTTATTGGACGAGTTGATGACACAGGTGCAGACGGCATGGACTTGATTCAACAAATCAGAACTGTCTATGACAACTATGGTTTCTCAACGAAAGTACTTGCTGCATCAGTACGCCACCCAATGCACTTGGTGCAATGCGCACTCGTTGGTGCAGATGTCGTGACGGTTCCTTACAACGTCATCAAACAAATGATGCACCATCCACTTACAGACAAGGGCCTTGCGGCGTTCTTAGCGGATTGGGAAAAACAAAAAGCGACCGTGTGACGTCACTTCACGAGCATCACGACAAGCAAAATTAAGTTAATGATGGCACTGCCAATGAAGAGGCAAAGCCACATTGATTGCAATTCGTTATTCGATTGCGGTGCATGCGTTGTGGTTGGGATTGCTTGCGTCGCGGGAGATTCCTGAGCAACTTCAGCAAGCATTGCGAAGTCAAGCGTCGGTTGAGCAAATTGAGGAATGCCACCTTGCTTCACAGTTTCTAAATCTTCAAGTAAATCTGCAGCATTTTGGTAACGCTGTGAAACATCTTTTGCCATCATCATCTCAATCACTTGAGAGAACCCTGCAGAGAGGGATGGATTTACATGGTCTGGTGGCACGAGTGCTTGCTTGAGATGGCGATGCATCACATCAGACGGGTTCTTGCCGGGGAATGGTACATTGCCTGTTACCATGTGATACAGCGTTGCGCCCAACCCATACAAGTCAGCTGCTGGTGTAATGTCTTTCTTCCCGCGAATTTGTTCCGGGCTGATGTAGTACGGCGTGCCGTACGCTCGGCCTGCTTCAGCTTCTGCAGCATCTCGATCATCTAATGCGCGTGCAAGACCAAGGTCCGCAAGTTTGACATCACCATTTTTTGAAATCATGATGTTCTTTGGCTTGATGTCGCGGTGAATAAAGCCACGTTCGTGAGCGTGCATTAATGCTTTTGCAACTTGTTGAATGATTGGAATTGAATCTGCTTCACTCAACTTGCCACGTGCAACAATTTGGTCATACACCGTTTCGCCATCGACATACTCCATGACAAAGTAGTGGTAATCGCCAGATTGACCCACGTCGTAGGCCTGCACGATGTTCGCATCGTTGAGTTTCGCAGCAGCCCGACCCTCTTTGTAAAAG
>JAERSY010000151.1 GCA_016845245.1 Phycisphaerae bacterium | reverse complement strand
TCCTCGATCACGCTGCCCGCGTTCACGGTTGTCGCGAGATTCAAGTCCACCAAGTGTTTCAATTTGCTCTGGCGTTAAGAGCATTCGTAATTGTTCAAGATAACTTTCATCAATCGCACGCTTCGCTTCTTCGGCCTTCTGAATAGGACTTTCAGCGCGCTCGCTGTCTCCACCACGCATTCGTGACGCCCAGCGATTCATTCGTTCAAGTTGTTCTTGAGCTTCCCAACGCAGAGTTGCGCTATAGATTTGTTCATTTACATAATCAATCTCAAGTTCAAAGGCGATATTGAGGTCAATGATTGCTTGAAGGATGTCTTCATCCAACCCCTCAAGTTCCATCGCAGCTTTGTACGCACGCTGTGTTCTTGTCATTCTGTAAATACGTGAGTAACCACGTTCTCTTGCTGTGTCTTTAAATGCCGCTCCAAGCTCTTCATTGAGCATGAGCGATATATCTGAAACAGCATTGTTGTTAATGTCGCGAACTGATTCAGCGAGATTTGCTTGCTCGCGAAGAATGTTCACTCCCGCGTCGTTGTCACCCGATGTCATCGCTGTCATGAGGACGGCTTGGTTTTGGACGAGGTGGTCATCTCGTTCTGTTAATGCTGAAGTAACATCTTCATCCCATTGCATCAAAACTGGCAACACAAGAAGAAGCGTATCATCATCGTATTCTTTTTCTTCAACCAAGCCCATGACGTCAACTGTTTCGCCGCTGAGCCGCCCACGTGGTAACAAACGGTCACGTACAAGTTGTCGTTGGAGTGGTGGCCATAACTCAACTTGTGGCTCAGTTAAAATCGCGACGAGGTCACTTTCAAACTCCGTTCGCATCTTACGTTTAAGACGTAACTGGTCATTGACTAACAATGACAAGTTTTCAAAGGCAGCTTGACGCTCGGGTGAATCCATCATCTGTTGTCTGAGCTCATCACTTTCAGCTCGTAAAGCTTCACCCTGAGCACGTAATTTTTCAATCACTTCGCTCATGTCCTGCTCGCCAGAGAGAGATTCTGCGGAACGGACTTTCTCACGCATCTCCCGCATCTCTTGTCTAATCTCTTGAGTGCGTTGGAACGATGGATCTCCTTCAGCAGGTCTCATCGAACGGAAGGTGTCACCCATCGTTTGCTGAGCCAACTCAGAGGCCTCTCTAAAGGCCTCGTCATATTCACGAAGGATTTGCTCAACGATTTGTACTTGCTCTTCAGTAAGGAGTAATCCTTCTTGAAAGCGTTGTAAATCTCTGAGCATATAATCGGGTGTCATTCCGCCCGCTGTCATCATGCCCATTCCACCACCTTGCCGACCACCACGTCCTTGTTGAGCAAGTGCATCGACTGCTACAACGCCCAGTGACAGAACACAAATTCCAAAAAATCGAGTTAGCTTGTTATTCATTTAAAAATCTCCGATTGCGTGAATTACGCTAAGCTTTAAAACGCATGGTACTGCTCATTTATGGCAATTCTCAGCAATTTTTTTATGCTTTCTACCCATAGCATTACTTCACGGCGTGCAGTTTGACGCAACTCCCTGTACTAGTGAGGTTTACGCCGATTACTGAACAAGTAACAACTTGACCTGCCCGCTCTTCAACAAGCCGTTTTACACGGAACAACGCTGTTTTTTTACGTTTAGAAATCGTTAGCCGAGGTGATATTGCTTTCTTACTTGTGCGGACTTCGATGAGATGAAGCACGTTTGATGCAGTGTCAAGTGCGACAATATCTACTTCATCCTTTCCGAACATGACGTTCCGTCCTAACAAAGTCCACCCAGTTGAGCGCAAGTGATGAGCTGCAAGCCGCTCACCCTCAGATGCCGTGCGAGCTGTCGAGAGCGCTCCGTAGGGAACGCTACTGAACGAATCGCCGAACAGCGATGTTCGCAACGCGTTCAGACATCGTTTGAACTTCTTCAATACTTCCCTCACCCCACAAACTTTCAATGAATCGAGCTTTCTCTCTGTTAAATGCAATCCATTGCAACTGATTCCTCACGGCAATCTGAACTGGACGATTGTAGATTGATATTGGTTTTTGTATGTCTAAAATCGATAGCCAAACAACGCTTGACCCCAACTCGAATGACTCAATCACTTCACCAACAGTTGCCCCCATTAACTTTTCTTTCATCAGATCTGAAACATCAATATCATGAACGCCCTTGTTCCCCATCTCAAACGTTTGCCACAATCCCCCATCAGACAACTCTAATTGGGCAGCAACTTCGCCAAAGGAATGACCTGAGGCAAAGGCATCAACAACTTCTTGCAACTGAACCTCATCCGTTTTAGAGATGCGAATCATCCCAATTGAAACTTGACCCTTTGCTTCCGGAATAGAACCAAGGCCTAAGCCCGAACGGAGACCAAGTAAAATTGCTTGAAGCCGTTCCTCGGAAACATCATTTGCATCTTCAGAGGAAAAATCATTTAGTGAAATCTGTTCAAACTCTCGTTGAATATCTCTCCAAGAAACATTTACTTTCGGCCAAATCTTTTCTCTGTAAAGCGCGTCGATGAGCAATTTTTCTCGCTGGAACTCTAAGAACTCTTCGACAGAAACGCCCGCCTCTAATTCAAGATTGACGCGAGCGAGGGTTTGGCTTCCGCCCTGTGCCGACGCCAAGTCATCACGCAATCGATTGATGAGCGAGAATATGCCATACGATTGTTCTTCCGTTAAACGGCTACTTGCTTCTGAAAGCAATAAGTCAGTGATGACGAGCTCATAAAGACGGCCAGAATAGAGCGTTGAGCCCATCGATTCATGCTCTTGATAAAGTGCGTTTCGGACTTCTTCAGCGAACTGAGAGCGACTCATCTTCTTTGATGCCGCCGCAAGTTGATCAGAAATTGGCTCTAAAACCGCATTTGCAAAAATAGGCCTTCCATTCACTTGTCCAACGAGCGACTCGACTGTGAGTGGGACGCCGACTGCTGATGGCATGAATGAATGAGAGATGACGGATTCGATTTCAGCAGAGTCATTAATTGCTTCAATCTCTTCTGAAGTTGCAACATCTATCTCTTCAACAGCAACTTCAACTTCTTCTTCTGCAACAACGGAAACGTCAGTAATCTCTACGGAATCCCTCGAGAAATCACTGATTGTTGCGACAGTCGTAGTGTCATGCTCGGCCTGAAACTGTCCTTGAAACAGATTCGTACAACCGGTAGTGATCATCGAAGAAACAGATGCAAAACATAGCAGCGTTGGGAAGCGACTCATTGGAAGTATTGTATGTTGAACTTCAGGTATACTGTACGATTACGACTTTTCTCGCACCTATTTTTGGAGTCTTATCAATGACAAAAGAAGAAGCAAAAATTCAAATTGATTCCGATTGGAAAGCTGAAGCTCAAGCTGAAAAAGAAAAACTAGTCGAAGCAGAGCAAAAAGCTGAAGCCAAAGCAGAGGAACGAAAGCTTCCCGAGGCAGACTTCAAAGGCCTTATGGGCATCCTTGCATCACAGGCCTTACTTGGACTAGGCATGCAACAAGACCCCTCAGGTAAGGGCGTCATGGTTGATTTGGAAGGCGCGAAGTACACAATCGATTTACTTGCGATGCTTGAAGAGAAAACGGCTGGCAATATCTCAGAAGAGGAAGCCACTGAACTCAAGCAGTTGATTCAAGAGTTACAAGCTCGATTCGTTCAAATCGCTCAACTCGTCGCAGCACAGATGCAACAAGGCGGCGCTCCAGAAGCACCGCAGGCAGAAGCGAGCTCGAGCGGAATCATCGATCCGTCGTCACACTAAATCAACCACACAGAAACTAACCTGCACGCAATAAGTGCCAAGAAGGCAAACTGAATCCCAAGCAATAATGGTGACAGTCGTTTCACCCATACGATTGGGAGAAGAAACGCCCATGTGTATAAGAATCTGTCAAACACGAATCCTCTTGTAAACAGATAGAGTCCGCAGCCAATCGTAAGTGCTAGGACTGTTATCTCACAAGGCAGCGACTCTTTACTAGTCGCATTGAGCTTGTAGAGCCCTACTAATCCAGCACATCCAATACCCGCACATATTGTGAGGACCAAGTTTTGCACTAGAGATGCATCTGAGACGAGCAGCGCTACCGTCGCAACTATTCCTTGGAACCGTTCATTCGGTGAATCAAAATCAATCACCTCGGGAACAAACAAGTCGGGCTGTGCGATGAGCATGAATACAAAGCCAAACCCAAATGCAAGAACAAGCTGCAATTTGCTCGCAAGTGTTCGCCACGCTTCAATTGCAAACATGCCTGTGAGTGGAAGCAAAGCAGCAAGAAGATACGCCGTTCCCTCAAGACGGAATCCGAGTCCGTGAAGCGACTGGTACTCTGGGCTAACGAGTCCGCCCCAACGCATCATGAGTGGGATGCGAAGTAGCCCCGCAAGCAAAGTGACGCACCACCACGGCCAACTTCGCAATCCAAATCTAGAAAATGCATGAAGACAGACCGCGCCTGCAACAGCAACAACATGGATGCGGCTGTGTAATGCAACAGATAATGCTAACGCGTAACAGAGCAGACCAAGCAGGTCGCACCCACGTTTATTCTCTGAGGATGATGTGTAGTACGCATACACGGCGATGAGCGAGAACAACACAAACGACACTTCACCCATGACAATTTCGCTAAACACGATGTTGTATGGCAATAGGAGCCAGCCGAGTGTGACGAGGCACAGTCCAAGGGTTGAGCACTGTTCCCGAATTGCAATAAGCAAAAGAAGAAACAACGTCATCACAGACGCAATGAGACTGACAAGCCGTAAATCGTTGAGTGTCCCGCCAAACATCTCGCCAAAGAACGCATATGGCCAAATGAGCGCAGGACCCTTTGTTTCTTCAAAATCGATTGCGGTCTCGACCGACCACCCTTGATTGATGAGGTCAAACATTGGAACAGTGATGTACTGCTCATCGAAGACAGCGTCCTTCTGCAATATCGATGTTCCCATTCGAACCGCGAATAGAACGATTGCAAACAGAGCTGTCAGCAAGATGACAAGTTTGATTTTATTCATGACGCTTACTTAAAACATTGAGATATGAGTCATGTGGACAACGCGCGAGAAGTTCTTCACTTGAGACTGACTCTTTAACTCCTGTGACATCATCAATGATTGTGGAGTGAAAACCGAGCTCATGTAAGAGACCCAATACTGACTCAGCAGATGAACCACACGCGACTAACTGCGACGGGGATAACTCCCAAATGACAACGATACCTTCATTGTCCATGAGCACACGCTTCATCCCTTCGAACGCTGCGCCTTCAGCGCCTTGAACATCCATCTTTATTAGGTCAACCCGTTCGCCTTTTGCGAAATATGAATCAAGTGAAACGCATGCAATGTCTATGCCCTTCCGTCCAGCCGTTGGATAAACCTGATGGTCTCCAGTATTGAACGCGGATGGATAAAGTTTGATTGGCTGGTTGTTGTTTGAGACTGCTGCATGCTCAACCGAGACGCACGCCTGCATTCCATTCGTTTCTACATTTCTCATCAGCATGGCATAGTTGTCAGGATGTGGCTCAAACGCGACGACCTTCCCCCCGTCTCCAACCCACTTGCATGCAGGAACCGTAAACAAACCGACGTGCGCTCCAACGTCCACAAACACCGAGCCATCGCTTAGAAGCTCTTCAATCATCATTGTCGTGAGGGGCTCGTACTCGCCAGTTGAATCAAGCTCTAAAGTGACTCCAAAGTCACCTTTTGGCAATTCAAAGACGAAACCGCACCGATTAAATGTCGTCTTCTGTTTGAGTGCCAGAAGTTTGACTGCGGCAAAGCGTACAGGCGGGCATAACTCAAAGAATCGCCTGACGACGGGAGCACACGAGCGTCTTAATTGTCCAAAAGTAATCATGATTCGGTCTTGAAGTAGACAATATCGGCCGTTTAGCCATCCTTCATGAGAAGGTCCCCAATCACAACGTCCCCCATTATTCTTCCATTCTTAGTAAATGCCAACGAATCATTTTTCCACTCTAGAAGACCATCTTGAATGAAAGAATCAATCACCGCGCCGCGCCATAAATCTGGCGATTGCTGAATGACCATTTTGACCGTTGCCCTTGGAATCCCACGAGTTAATCGAAGTCCTAACATACATACTTCTCCCATTTGTTGATCAACACTTAACTGCTCAACATCTACTACGGGAGGCAGCGGATTTTGTTTGTAATAATCCCTGAGTCTTGGCACGTTGCGCCAGCGAAGACCATCAACATGCCCTGCTGCTGCGGGGCCACAAGCCCACCACGACTTGTTTTCCCAATACATCACATTGTGTTTACACTCGAATCCACGCTTGGCAAAATTACTGATTTCATACTGGTGATATCCATGTTGAAGTAACGTATCACTCACGACCTTGAACATTTCTGCCTCTAGCTCATGTTCAACTTTTGAAACTGCCCCTTTGCGCAGCTTCACCTCTAGCGGAGTGTTTGGTTCAAATGTCAATGCATAACAACTGAGATGCTCTGGGGACAGGTCGATAAGCTGTTGCAAATCACTCTGGAGCATGGGCATCGTTTCAGTTGGAATTGCATAAATCAAATCTAGATTTATGTTATCAATACCAGACGAGCGTAGCAGCTCAACAGAACGAATGACATTTCTGGGGTCATGCCAACGCTCCAACTCCTTTAAGAGATGTGGATGAAATGTTTGTGCTCCAATACTTACCCTGTTCACGCCAGCATTGGCAAGTATTGCAGCATTCGATTCTGTAACGGTCTCTGGATTCGCCTCAACGGTCCATTCAACATCTTCTGACAAATGGAATGAATCCCGAATGGCAGAAAGCACCCTCTCAAGAAGTCCATTCTCGAGCAAGGTCGGCGTTCCGCCACCGATAAATACTGTGTCAAGTTCGCCGCAGTTCGGCCCAACATGCTCGAGCTCATTCACCAATGCTCGAGCAAACGGTTCATGCTCATCATCAGCATGAGCAATACTGAAAAAATCACAGTAATGGCATTTATGAAAGCAAAAAGGGATATGGATGTACAGCCCAGACGCATGCTTGGCCTTACCTAGCCACCTGTTTTCGGATATTTCGAGCGGCGCCTTCTCCGCCGCGTCTCCTTGAGTGGTACACTGAGTCAGTGCGATTGGGGGCTTGCCGATTGTTTTGTCAGTAGATTCCTCTGGCATCGTCGTGTAGGAAACATTGTAAGTTTCTTTGAAGGGTTTTCATGAGTATTCAACTCGTCATGTCAACAAAAGATGGTTCAAGCAGAGCATTTGAGATCTCTGAGGAACGGACCACGATTGGAAGCAAGCGTTCTTGCGACCTCCATGTTGCAATTCCTGCTGTTGCCCCACTTCACTGCGAAATTACCGTCAATGGGAATACCGTTAAATTGCTGAACCGAGCGCCACAATCAGAGACCAAGCTCAATGATGAGATTGTCCAATCAGCTCCACTTAAAAATGAAGACCGTGTCCAGATTGGACCAGTTGAGTTTACGGTGAACATAACTGATGAAGAGACCATCATCAGACGAGTCTGAGTCTGCTAAAATAGGGCAATGACCACACACAACAATACGGCTGTCGTCGGGCTCCAATGGGGCGATGAAGGCAAGGGCAAAATTGTCGATATTCTCACTGCGAAACATGATGTCATCGTTCGCTACAACGGTGGCGCAAACGCTGGACATACAGTCGTCGTCGGGGATGAAAAATACGCTTTGCATCTCATTCCATCTGGCATTTTGTATGAAGACAAGAAGTGCATCATTGGCAATGGCGTTGTCGTAGACCCAGTCAAACTTATTGAAGAAATCGATACGCTCAGAGACAGAGGCATAGAAGTTGGGGACAACTTACTCATCTCAGACCGTGCTCACGTTGTCATGCCATACCACAAAGAACATGACGCAGCGCTAGAGAACAAACTCTCGCAGATTGCTGGCAAAGGCGACCAATCAATTGGCACGACCAAACGAGGCATCGGCCCTGCCTATGCTGACAAAGTCCACCGAGCAACAGCGATTCGCATGGGCGACTTGCTTTGCAAAGAAACACTACAGAAAAAATTAGAAGTGACGTGCGCAATTAGAAGTGCTGAACTCAACGCTCTTGGCGTTGAGACGCCCCCACTCGACCCAGTTGCGCTAACTGAAGAGTTTTATATGTATGGGAAGCGATTATCGCCTCACATCACAGACACCGTCTACGAACTTCACGAAGCAACAGCTGATGGAAAGACAATTCTCTTTGAGGGCGCAAACGCTTGTCTCCTCGACATTGACCACGGAACATTCCCTTACGTAACTAGTTCAAATTGTTCCACTCTCGGCATTCATTCAGGAACTGGCTTACCCGCAAAACACCTCCAGAAAGTTGTCGGCATCATGAAGGCATACAGCACCCGTGTTGGCGCAGGCCCATTCCCAAGCGAACAACTCAATGACGTTGGAGAACGCATCCGAGATCGCGGCAACGAATACGGAACGACAACTGGAAGACCTCGAAGGTGTGGTTGGATTGACCTTGTCGCGGTGAAGTATTCAGCAATGATTTGTGGCGCAACGACGATTGCATGCATGCTCCTTGATGTACTAAGCGGCTTTGAAGAAATCAAAATTTGCACAAGTTACAACTTGCCTGACGGTACAACCTCGCAGCGCTTTATCCCTGACGCAGCAAGACTCGTTGGCGTCACCCCAAACTATGAAACATTGCCAGGATGGGAAGAAGAAATCGATGGCGTGACAAATGCTGAGGATTTACCTGAAAATGCGAGAGCATACTTACAGCGCATCTCTGAGTATCTAGAGTTGCCGATTGATATCGTCAGCGTTGGTCCTAAGCGATCACAAACTGTTATTTAAGCGTGCCATACGTTCGGTTCCGACAGCCATAACTTTCTAATGCAAGCTTGAACTCTTCAGCGCCAAACTCTGGCCAGCAGCATTCAGAGATATAGATTTCTGAATACGCAATCTGCCAAAGCAAAAAGTTTGACACCCTAAACTCGCCTGCCGTACGGATAAGCAAATCTGGATCTGGCACGTCTGACGTATAGAGGTGACTTGCAAGCGACTCTTCAGTGACCGATTCACTGGAACACCCTTCTGCGAGCATGCTTTTCACTGCATGAACCAATTCACTTCGACCAGAGTAATCAAGTGCAAGACTTACTGTCAGCGTTTCACCATCTGCTGTCATAGCGCAAGCGAGTTCAATTGCCTCTTGGACTTCTTTTGAAAAACGATCTTTCCTTCCAATATGCTTCAATCGTATGCCTTGCTTCACAAGTTCAGGAACTTCAGTCGCAAGTTTAAGGAGGAGCAACTGCATCAAGGCGTCTATTTCTTCTTGGGGTCGATTCCAGTTTTCAGTTGAAAACGAATACAACGTCAAATGTTTTACGCCATGTCGCACACATTCCTCGACAATCGTCTTCACTGATAAAGCGCCAGCTTCATGTCCTTTTGAACGAGGTAATCCCTTCGCTTCAGCCCAGCGACCATTTCCATCCATAATGATGGCGACATGATTGGGGATTGAGTGTTCAGACATATCTGTGCTCATGTACGCATGGTACAAAAAAAGGGCTAAACGCAATTGCGTTTAGCCCTTGTCTAAAAATCTAAAGTGTTACGGACACGCTCCCCAAGCAGCAATAATCGCTAGAACGTCACTCACATTGATGAGCCCATCACCGTTCACATCTTCTGAGCAAGTTGACACACATTCTACTAAATCGCAGTTGGAATCTGCAAAACCTGAACCATCAATAATCTCACACTCTTCAGGAGTAACCATGATGCAAGCGCCATTGACGCAACATGCTGTATCAAATCCGTTCGCACAACCACAATCAGCATTTGCACATGAACCACCAATCCACTCGCCTTGCTCAATCTCGCAGATTTCAGCAGGCAACTTATAGCATGTGTCGTTGATGCAGCATGCTCCAATGTCCCCATTGCCACCGCAAATGTCATCTGTACATATTGTGTCATGCCCTTGGTAATCGCCACCCATCATTTCACAAAGCTCTGCGGGTAACTCATTGCACATGCCATCAAAACAGCAAGCACCGATTGACCAAGTGCAAGAAACATCGTCACAACTGCCACCGACGAAGATTCCGCCTTCTTTCAGACAATGCTTAAATGAAAGCATGATGCACTTGTCAACAAAGCAGCATGCCCCATCTATGTTGCCATCGCCACAAGGAGCGGACTCACATGAACCTCCATGCCAATCACCACCTTCATATTTACAAAGTTCAGCAGGCAACTTGTAGCAGAAGCCATCGATACAACACGCACCAAAGTCGTCGTTTCCGCATGGCATCCATTTACAGTCGCCACCGATCCATTTACCACCTTCTTGATAGCAATGTTTTTCATTTAACATGATGCAACCATTTTCAAAACAACATGCGCCAAATTCACCACCAAATTCACAGGGATTGTCGTTACAGTTTTTATGATCTGGATAAAACTTGCCTCCATTTTGTTGGCAAATCACGGAATCCATGATATTGCACTGACCATTAATGCAACACGCGCCTAATTCGTTTCCAAACTCACAGGGATTATCGTTACAGTTTTTATGGTCTGGATAAAACTTGCCGCCATTTTGTTGGCAAATCAGCGGATCCATAATATTACATTGACCGTTAATGCAACACACACCAAACCCGCATGTGTTGTTTTCACATTTGCCTCCTACCCAAGCGCCGCCCTCACCTATACAACTGTCATGGTCTAGTAAGTGGCATGCTTGGTTTATACAGCACGCACCAAGTTCATTACTTGGATCACAAGGATTACTTTCACAAGTGCCTTCGTGCCAAGTACCGCCTTCTATTTCACAAATATAATGTGGAAGCATGATGCAATCGTTACCCAAACAACATGCACCAACAGTACCGTCTTGAGCGGAAACTTTAACTACCAAAGCAAGTAAAAAGAACAACATCGCAAAAATATGTTTCATGTTTAGGGTCTCCTTTAGACTCATTCTCTCTTCTTAAATGATAGAAAATCTTTTAGTCGAATGCTATAAAAAAAACCCGCCTCACCAAGTCATTTGCGGATGAGCGTGGCGAGACGGGCATAAAAAGACGGTCTAAGGGCTAAACTTTAATTAGGCAATTTCTCGTAATACAAGATTCTTGGCTGGTCAGCCGGCGTTTCGACTTGGCTTCGGTCAACCAAAAGCACGTACCGACTGTCATCGATAATCTGCTCTTCATCTGTCGCATCCCAAATACCCGTGATTGAGTTACGTCTAAATGTTCGAATTCGCATGTGAACAGTAAAGATGTCGCCCCTCGTTGAAATCAAGTTTGAAATGCCTGCTTGGAGCATGTTGAGTTCTTCAGCATCACCGCTGACTCCATCACCATAGATTGAATCTTCGCCGTAGTAAGTATTACGGTTCACATCTGTGCTAATCTTTGCACCTACTCCATCACCAATCCAATCAACACTCGTGTTTGTTGAGGGGTCACCAAATGGTTCCGCAGCACCGAAGTTAATGCTCCATGATTCAGCATCGCGAACCGATTGATGCCGTCCACCTGCTGCGATATGCCATGGCTCAATAATGTCATCAACGCTTCCGATGTTTTGAAGCAGACCAATTTCGCCAGGAGATGAGAATCCTCTAACATTGTTCGGACCGTTACCGTAATCAACACCAAGTGCTAAGGAGCGATCACTGTAATCAGGACCTCCAGTAAATCCGTTGCCAGCAAACAAGTCGGGGCCGCCGTTTGCTGTTTCACGCCATTGATAGATTGACTCCGGAATAAGCGTTCGAGGATTCCTGTCTGATGAATCTAGAGTTGACACATCACCGACCTCTGTTTCATGCACAACTTTATACATGTGCGGAAGCATCCGCATCACTTCAATCGGTGCAGTGTTAATGTTGATGAGTCCTGGCGTTGCCTTGCCTGAATATCCATTAGCGTTGTAGAAGGAGTGCCACGTTGGCGAATACTCATTGTCAACATTTGGATTCAAGTCGTCACCAATGCCGTCATTACCATAATTGCCCGTTGACGCATCGATGAAGTCTGGTCGACCAGGTCCATCACAAACAAATGAATCGAGGACGCGCGATGCAGCAGAAAGTTTTGGCCAAGCGTGATTGACCACATTAAATGTGCTCGTCGCATCGTCATAAGTATTTCTTCCACTGAGCATTTGCGGCAAGTCGTCATCACCATCTGGCTTAAATCGCAATCGATTCAAGCGAGCATCAAGAACGACTTCACCACCATCTATCGTTGCAACCCATGGCGCGAACCAATCTTCTTTGTTCCCACCATAAGACCCCCATCGCGGATCCATAAATTCGCTAAAGGTTGTCACAGTTCCTGCAGTCCGCGCAGATTCACTTGTGTCACCTACTGAATCAAGATGGCTATCTGGCAAGTCAAAGAATTGGTCATCCTCACCAAAGTTATATGTGCCCTCAAGCATGTGACCAAAGAGCCACACATTTAAGAGTTCGCCAACCTGCTCATAATCATCATCTTTCTGGAGCATTTGCAATGGGAAGTCCATTGGAATGTTTCGCTCAGTCAGCGAAATGACTTCATTGACAATCTCATCATCTGCAAATGCAGCACTATCTGAGGTTGTATCGTCACCGTCAATATCTTCACGCTGGCCATACCAACCCTTGTCTGGGAAGGTGCGATCACCGCCGCCCATGTACCAAGCGTCTTCTTCCATATTCATGTCAAAGTAAAACGGTTTACGGATTCTGAGGCCGCCCTTAACTTCGCCTTCGACTGATGAACCAAGAATTTGTTCGCCGCCTCGAGGCGACCAAACTTCGACTGTAAACCATGGGTCTGGGTTATCAGGAAGCAAGTCTGGGTCTGCGCCTGTATCTGGGTTTCCGTCACCATCACGGTCATCTGGGTCAGCAAAATCAGTCCAATGGAACGCTGACGTGTATTTAATCTCTGGGTTCGGAGGCGAATGCTCAGCATTCGTCGCCGTTCTTAACTCTTCTGAACGAATAAAGTCTTTAGCAGCTGAAATGTATCTAGGCGACTCTTCCCAAGGACTAATGACGCCATCATGCCACCCGTTGACTGCAGGAATATCGACACCCCAAGCGCGCGTTGCACGGTCCCACTGAACGAACATTGCTGCTTGCGTGTTGTCTGCAAGGATTCGGGCACCATCAACATCAGTCAATGTGAGATAGCCATTGTCACCAATCTTATCCCACTCTTCTTCTAAATCATCAACAACACGTTGTTCAAACGTATCATTTTCATCTTGGCGGTCAAGTCGATCGATGAGAACACGTTGATCGCCAAAGAGACCCGTAGAGTCCCTGTCAAATCGATAGAGCGCAACACTGTTTTGTTCACCACGGGTTAAGTTGTCGTAGTACGTCCGTTTCGTTCGCCAGTTGTTTGGAACCTGATGAATAATGGTTGCTTCAAATCCTGTCAGAGCATCAAAATCCATTGGCGTTGACAAATCATCGACTGGATGATGGTCTGTTTCGATATCAAGGAAATCAAGCCAATCCACTTGGAAATCTCGGGCCGCTGACGGGTCTTCAATATCAGGTGAGTTAGAAATGGCGTAGAAGATTGCAGTTGATGGATTGGTTGTTGTTGCTGGCGGGAGGACCAAATCGAGTCCATCAAGTTGGAATTCTTGACCAAAGAATTCAATCGCGTAATCATTGAGATTGATTGCTTTATTGAATGGATTTGCAATCTGAACTACCGCAATTGTTTCTTGCGGGCAATCATCGTCGTCGTTCGTTAACAAGAAGTATTGAGGACATGGTTCGTCACCACTGCCCGGCACGCCATCAGGGTCACACTCAATGCCGATGCCTTGATACTCACCGTTAAGAAGCGTACACGCTGCTTCAGGTACCATGACACACGAACCGCTGTCGAAACAACATGCGCCATCGTTACCACATGGGTCGCTGACACAGAATATACCACTGCCTAAATAAATACCGCCTATGGCATCACAAGTGACTTCAGGAAGGTCTTCGCAGCCACCTGTTGCAAGACAACACGCGCCACCACATTCCACTTCAGCACAATATTCGCCCGGACGCCAAGTGCCACCGAGGACTCCTTCACAGTAATCCGTAAACTCACGAATATCGATGATGTCAATACAAGAGTCACTTGGCAAACAACATGAACCATCTGGGTCACACGCAATTGGGCCACAACGTGTGCCAAGACCATTAAAGGTTCCCGGCGTTCCATCAAGCGTTAAGCAAGAAAGTCTTGACATTACTTCGCAGCCACCAGTGAAGAGGCAGCACGCGCCTTCGCATGGGCCATCACTACAATCTGCACCTTCGTTGTAGGAACCGCCAAGAATGTCACATGAGTTTGAATTCACTACTTCAACGCAATTTGCTTCAGTTCCGTTTTCTAAACAACAAGCACCCAAACTGCACGCAGTATCATCACATGCAGCAGTTCCGTCCCAGATACCGTTCGATTGTAGACATGATTGTTCGACTACAAGAACGCAACCAAATGGTTCAAGGCAACATGCACCTTCCCCGCCAAATGCACATGGGTCAGTTTGACATGTTGAGCCCGGACCTTGGAACACGCCACCAAGTGAGTTTTCACATTGGTCTTGTGAAACATCATCGCATACGTCGCCACTGATGCAACATGCGCCTGATTGTGCACACGGACTTGTTGCACACATTCGTTCTGAGAAGAATGTGCCACCAGCAAGATTACAATCTGGAAGCATGACATCCACGCAGGACCCGTCAGGCAAGCAGCAACCACCCGAACATGCATCTTCTGAACATGAAAGCGATTCGTTAAATGTTCCGCCTAATGCGATACAGTTTTCTTCAATAAGGTTGATGCAAGTGCCGTTGTCTAAACAACACGCACTTGCTGGCAGACATGGATCTTCATTACAAGAAACGAGCGGGCCTTGGTAAATGCCGCCAAGTGAATCACAGATCGATTCAGAGACAACATTTTGACATTGCCCTGTTTCGAGACAGCATGCACCACGAATACCTGAGGCACCACAAGGCACACTGCCACACACAACTCCAGAGCCCTGGAATGTGCCGCCGAGAAGCACGCAACCCTCAGCCATAATCTCTAAACAGCCACCGTCATCATCATTGTCAGGAGCGTCTGGCAAACAACATGCACCAATTGGCACACATGGATCCGCATCGCAGAATGTAGCGCCGCCCATATAGATGCCATTAAACTCTTCGCATGTCGCTTGGAGTAAGTTTTCACAGCCGCCAGTACTGAAACAACAAGCACTACGACATGGACTAATGTCACAGGAGATTCCTTGGACGAAATCTCCAGCAAGTTCAAAACATGTTCCAAGCGAAACATCTTGACAGATGCCTTCACCCAAACAACATGAGCCATTACATGGATTACTGATACACGCTTCTGCTGCAACGAATGTGCCGTCAAGTGAGTTGCATTCTTCAAGGGACAATACTTCAGTACAACTGTCACTACCAATGCAGCACGCGCCAGCCGTGACACATGTCAGATTCGTACATTCATCTCCAAGACCAAAGAAGCCGCCACCAACTTCAGCACAGGCCTCTTCAGACACATTGATGCAATCGGCATACTCAACACAACATGGTCCAACGCATGGATCTTCAAAACATGTTGCACCTGCGACAAATGTGCCGCCCTGAGCAGCGCAGTACGCGTCAGTAAGGACTTCCATACAACTGCCACTACCAAAACAACAAGCGCCCGAAACAGTGCAAGAAATTGAAACGCAGTCAGTGCCAAATCCAGCAAACATACCATCTAACTCTGCGCAACTTGATGCAGACAAGTCCTCACATTCACCATTGATAAGGCAACAGGTTCCCGCACATGTCGTGTCAGCACATGGCACTAGATTGCCAAGGTACGAACCACCTAAGGTCGTACAACTTGTTTCGCTCGTGTAGATGCAACCACCAGTATCGATACAGCATGCACCTTGATTCGGACATGGGCCATCATCGATGTCGCCATCACCATCTGGGTCACACAACTCGCCACTAAAGAAAGTGCCACCGAGAAGGCCAAGACATGTCTCTTCAGAAACGTCTTGGCAACCGCCCGTATCTAGACAACATGCACCATGGTCACCCGGAATCTTGCCTTGGTGAGCATGCGCAATCATTGTTTCAAGAATAAATGGCTGCGCTTCCATGCCGAGCATTCGAACATGTGATTCATTTGGACCTGCCACAGGCGCATCGTCATATGGAACATAGGTTCCCCAAATGGGTGATTCACTGTCATTTGCTTGACGACCAATGATTGGGGGTTCAACTGCCGCTGATAATGGAATCTGAACTCTTGGAATGGTTCCATTGATTGTTTCCGGAAGCATTGAGTGTAGTCGCCATTGACCATCATCATCTCTGTAACTCAATAGGTTTGAAGCAAATCCAGCTGCAGCAACGCGTGATTGTTGATAGTAATTATCATCAAAATCACTAAATGAAAGGTCTGGGCTAACAGTATTGAAATCTCCAGCTAGCGTGCTCGCATCAATCGCTGTTAAATCTAAGTTACCAGTACCAACTTCTTGAGAGTCGGTGAATGCAAGCAATACTTGGAGTGGCGCTCGCTCTGCAAGCGTCAAGAAGCCGTCATCATTATCTTCCCACCAAGGCGCGCCAAATGATGAATCTGCGTAATACTCTCTAAGGTCAACTTTCTGCCTAGATTGCTCTCGCCAGTTTTCGACAACTTGCTCAAGCGCTTCTGTTCCACCATTGATAGCTGCATTAATCGCTTCTACTGTGACCTTTGTTGGGAATGCCGAACCGAAGACGGCGGGTCTAATCTGGTCAGGAATACCAGCCGCTTCATACGCATTCAAATCAAACGTGTTGTAGCCCGAAGGGAGTCCTAAGAACTGCGGGTCATGTCGATTCCAGAATCGGTCTTCCCACCGTAGCCAAGGCGCAAGCAAGTCATTGCGAGAGCCATTGAACATCGTCAGTTTTCGCCTGTTATCGAAAAGCAGCTGTCTGTTATCGAGTTGGTCACGAAGTTCACTTGCTTCGTGGCGATTCACGTAATCACTTCGTAAAAATTGCAATGCTGGCGTCCCACCGACAACGTCATTCACACTGCGCTCGAAACGCGAGCCAACAAACTGATAGTTGTTGCCTTCAGCAAGGCGAAGTTCAAGTTCATCTGACAATGTAAATGGGCGGAGTCCAAGTGACGCAGTAAATGGATCGCGACCTGCAATCTGCCAGTACCAAAGTCGACCGTAACGAGATGCGATGTCTTCAGATGGACTGAGCGCACCATTCGTCGGGTCTGCAAACACAGCTGAGTTCACATTCGTCTCGTCAACTTCAATGCCGAGTTCATCGAGCAAACTTGCATTCGCTCTGTTACGCCATTGATTTGTGTTCCAATCGACATCGACTGCGCCAATTTGGCTGTACACAACCCATGGGTAAGCTGAGTAGTTTGTGTTGCCCGGCAAGTTTGCAAGGTTATCCATAAAACCAACACGCCAAGGTGTAATGT
>JAERSY010000150.1 GCA_016845245.1 Phycisphaerae bacterium | reverse complement strand
GCAGAAGCGAAACTGCAAGTTGAAATTGCGCAGTTGGAATACACCTATCCTCGATTAAGAGCGATGTGGGACCACCTTGGTCAAGTTACAGGTGGCGCGACAGTTGGCATCGGGACTCGCGGGCCGGGCGAGCAACAACTTGAGATAGATAGACGGCTCGTTAAACGAAAGAAAAGTCAACTTAAAAAAGAACTTGCTCAAATTCAGAGTCGCGCCGTGCGCGAGGTTGAGAAGCGAAATGACGATCACTTCACAGTTGGGTTAGTCGGTTACACAAACGCTGGAAAGTCAACACTGTTTAACAAGCTGACAGCAGGGGGCGCATGGTCACACGACCAACTCTTTGCAACGCTTTCAACTCGAATAGAAAGATGGGAACTTGGCGGCGGAACTGGGTGCATGCTTTCGGACACCGTTGGGTTCATTCGAAGATTGCCTCACCACCTTGTCGCAAGTTTTAAATCAACATTGGAAGAAACAGTTCATTGCAAACTGTTACTCATCGTCTTAGATGCGTCTGATTCAAATGGATTGTTACATCTTGAAACAGTTGAAGAAACACTTGATTCAATTGGTGCAACAGAACAACCACGACTCATCGTGCTAAACAAAATGGATAAACTTGAAAGCCAACACGAAGCACTCGTCTGGACTTCTCGTTTTCCCGATGCCGTGCAGTTGTCATCGGTGACAGGCGATGGCGTTCATGTTCTAGAAGAAGAAGTGAAACGATTTGTGGTTGGACCAATGCAGCACATCACGCTTTCGCTCCCAACTTCAGCATCAAAAGCAATTGATTTCATCGAAAAGCGTACAGAAATCTTGTCGCGAGATTGGACTGAGGACCAAACGGTTTATGAGTTACGTGTTGGCCAGCACCAACTTGAAAAGTTGATGTCGCTTTCGCCTTCTATCACGATAAACGGAAAGCCGGCAAAAGACATGCTTGAGCGTTTATGGCCAAATCATCTTTCGGCGGGCTCATATTGCAACGTTCCACCACATCGATTTCATGTGTAAACTGTGCTTGTAAAGCTTAGGAGAAAGCACAGCACGTGACCCCGCAAAACAAAGGTCTAGACATTTTTGCAAACGATTTGAATCCGACAATAGTTGGAACTATCCGTTCATGGCAAGGTGATCAGGAACTTGACCCGCTCTACCACCGCATTCAACATCGAACGACACGACGAGGATTCTTAGACGCGTTTGCTGAAGCGATTGTTGCGCTTCATGCAAGAAAGCATGGGTGCTCAATTCAGGTAGAAGTTAAAACGCCTTCCGGAAAGACATGTGACTTACTTCTCGAAAAGGGCGGTGCAAAACTCTTTGTGCACGTGAAACGGCTCGGTGGAAGGCAACCCGTCAACAAACGAATCACAATTTCTTCGCGATTACGAGTGCTTGAGAATATTCAGCGGAAATGGGTTGTGAAGATTCGATGGCATCAAGGGCTCTCTGACGAACAAATGCAGCAATTTGTCACAGATGTTGCGGCATTTATAGAAACTGCGAAACTTGGTGATGAGTTTGTCGCTCGCGATGTTCATCAACAAGAATTGGGCGGGGCAAGAATCATGGCGCCGCATGATGGAGAGCGAGTTTCTCTTGTAATTGGATTGCCTGATGGTTTTCAAGATGACACAGTGAAAGCGACAAAGTTGCTAAACAGGGCTCATCAACAATTTATGCCCAAAGAAGTGAATCTCATTTTGGTTTGTACATCAGATGTCAAGGGGGCTGATGAAGTTGAAAGCGCGCTCCTTGGTGGTCATGTTGAACGTTGGGATGCACATCCACAGAAGGGGAAAAGGGTCGCGCATGGTCGGGCAGACGACGGATTCTGGCAATCGAACCAAAAAACAGAATCACAACTCGCTGGCTGGTTCTGGGTCGCCCCGATGCATGAAGAATATCAAGGGAAACTTTGGGTGAGGTCGCATGATGCCGTTGAACGGAGTGCACTCAATCTTGCTCAAGAACTCTTTTCAATTGAGTAGCGCTTGGTTATGATATTGGGTCTGAAAAGGAGCCCACTCATGGCAGACCCGCGTTATGCAACATTAGCAAACCTACTCATTCAACACTCAACTACTTTGCAAGAAGGTGAACATGTCCTGATTGAAGGATTTGATATGCCAAGCGAGATGATTGTTGAACTCGTCAAAGCAGCACAAGACGCGGGGGGAAATGCCCATGTCGCCCTACGAGATTCAAGAGTGATGCGTCAATTGCAAGCTGGTGGCACTGATGGTGCATTTGAAGTTTGGGGTGCATATGACCATGAACGAATGAAACAGATGGACGCATACATCGGTCTTCGCGGTTCACATAATGTCAGCGAAATGAGTGACATTGACCCGAGTCGTCAACAAGCGTTTGGAAAGATTTACATGTCGCCTGTTCATATGAATCAGCGACTTAACCATACGAAGTGGTGCGTGCTTCGATGGCCAACGCCATCCATGGCTCAACTCGCTGGGATGAGCACAGAAGCATTTGAAGATTTTTACTTTGATGTCTGTACGCTTGATTACGGACAGATGGCAGCGGCAGCACAAGGGCTTGTCAATGTGATGTCAGCGACTGACAAAGTTCATATTCAAGGACCAAACGATACCGACTTAACATTCTCAATCAAAGATATTGAAGTTCAACCATGCTGTGGCAATCACAACATTCCTGATGGCGAGGTGTTTACTGCTCCCGTGAAGGATTCCGTCAACGGCATTATGCATTACAACACGCCGACGATTTACAGGGGACACTCCTTTGAAAACGTACGGCTTGAGTTTAAAGATGGCAAGATTGTTGGATTTGATGCTGACCAAGGTGCAGAACATCTTGAAAGTATCTTTAACACTGACGAAGGCGCTCGGTACATCGGCGAGTTTGCAATTGGATTCAACCCATACATCAAAGAGCCAATGAAAGACATTCTCTTTGATGAGAAGATTGCTGGCTCGCTCCACTTCACACCCGGAAATTCATATGACGACGCGTGCAACACGAACAAGTCTGAAGTCCACTGGGACATGGTGCTTATTCAGCGTGAAGATTATGGTGGTGGAACAATCTCGTTCGATGGCGATGTGATTCGCCAAGATGGCATCTTCACACATCCAGAACTCCTTGCATTGAACCCTGAAAACCTAGTTTCAAACGCTTGCATAGAGGTTTAACTGCCTGATAACACGATTTGTGCCTGCATAATCGGAATACTTTTTCGATTGTGAATGACGTTATTGGTTTATGGTGAAGGGGGCGTGTTGAGTTGACGATGCTTGCGCTATGTCGAACAACACTCAGAAGAATCGCACGCAACTTCGCATAGGCGAAATCCTCATCGAACAGGGCTTATTGACACCTCGTGAAGTCGATGAAATATTGCTTGAGCAAGAAGCAAATAAAAAACCATTTGGCGTTATCGCAGAATGGATGTGCGGTATCTCAGTTGAAGCAATCGAAGAAGCGTGGGCGACACAATACACTCAAAATGCTCCCGAGATTGACCCATCGGTCTATAAGCCAAGGCAAGACGCCATGCAGATGATGACTGCAAGGCAAGCGTGGCAGTTCAGGTGTATTCCAATGAGCATCGAAGGAAACACGCTTGTGTTAGCAACAACAAAGCAGCACATCCACAGAGCGCTGAAGTTTGCGACGCGAGTCTTGAGTTGCCCCGCCTATTTCGTGCTGACGACAGATTCCAAACTCGCTGAAGCGCTTAATGAACACTATCCCATGAGTCGACTTGGTGACGCAAGCGCCACCGACAAAACGATGAAAGCGCTCATGCAAAAGCTACGATTTGACCGGTTCAAAAGAGCTGGATGAAAAAAAGCCAAGCAATCGCTTGGCTTTTTAAATGGCGAGACCCGGACTTGAACCGGGGACACCTGCATTTTCAATGCAGTGCTCTACCAACTGAGCTACCTCGCCTTCAGTAGGAAGGGAAGCGTATCAGGGTTCATCGCTTCCATCAAGGTATTGAGTGGTCTCAACTCTCATCTTCCCGAGTAATTCTCGCTTTACATCATCAAAAACTGGGAATGCCTCTTTCCATTCACGGATTGCGTCGGCGTCAACATTCGCTGAGATTGCTTCATCGCAATCAAGCGATGCTTCTTCAAGTACATCACCTTGGTTTGAGATAATCAGTGACATGCCGCCCCAAGGTGCAATGTCATCGGTTCCGGTTCGGTTTGATGCGACAACGACGGCTTGATTCTCAATCGCTCTCCCAACGAGTAGGCCTCTCCACTGATTGATGCGAGCCATCGGCCAGCTCGATGAAACAGTAAACACATCGACACCTTCAAGCGCGGCAAGCCGCCAAAGTTCGGGAAAACGAACGTCATAGCAAATGAGTGGGCAAACGCGCAACCCCTCAATCTCAACGATTTTGAGTGCATCGCCGCAGTCATATGTTTCATTCTCGCCAAACGGATTACATGTGTATGACTTCTCGTACGTCGTCACAACCTCTCCCTTTGGGGAACAAATCGACACGCAATTCACGCCACGCTCACCTAACTTTGTTGCAAATCCAACTTGTATCCAAGCTTGTAATGTGGAGGAAAGTCCAGATGCCCAGCGAAGGGAATCTGTATCCCCAATCGCATGAATATCCATTGACCATCCAGTGTCAGTCATTTCTTGGAGAACAATAAAGTCTTTGCCAGTGAGTGGTAACTTACTGCATAACTGTTCAACAGTGCTTCGATTCGCTGTGACATCGTTCTTGATTGCATCAAACTGCAGGGCGTGGAATTGCATGTGGTGCATTCTACTTGAGGTATGATGGTTTGATGTTCGGCGTAGCACGATGGAAAATTGTGACACTTTGTTTTGTCAACTTTCTCGTGGTTTATTGTGCATATCTTGGGGCAATGGCGCTCTTTGCAGATGGCTGGCGAACCGAACCGGGCATACTCGTTTGGGCGTTCATCTCGACGGTTCTGTTCACAGGTTCACAGTTTGTATTCCTTATCCCCCTCGCCAAACAACCAAAAGCGGGGGGGAAAGCGCGTTCCCTCAAACTTCAAATCATTGTCGCAGCATTTTTAGGAAGCGCTCTAACAGTCGGATTCGCAATGATAGTTGCATCAGTCATTTCTACGCTCATTCTTGGCGTTGATGATGACTGGTCGTATCCCATGGCGATTTATAGTTTGTTCTGGGTTCCGAACCTGTTTACGGTTGAGTTGAAGCATTTGTTTGAACCGCTCTTTCTCGGGAGCGTTCTGTTTATCTTGTTGTCGTGGGGCGTTTGGGCATTTTTACTTTGGAACCGCATCAAAGTAAATCATCGCAATCCCGATTATTTAGGGCGCATTGCTGGCCGGCTCTTCGCTGGGTCGATTCTTGAGTTTTTGCTTGCGATTCCGCTACATGTCATGGTTGAGAAGAAAACGGATTGTTATTGCTCAACGGGGACATTTGGCGCGCTCATTCTGTCATTTATGGCAGGGTTATGGTTACTTGGCCCGTTTATCTTCATGCTCGTCTTTTGGCAGAAAAGACCGTGGACAAAGTCAAACTGTCGACATTGTGGTTATCCCAGAAAAGTTGTAAAAGCGAAGAGTTGCAGCGAATGCGGAAAACGTCATTACTGACTTGTAAAAAAGGGCGACCGACGGGGCTCGAACCCGCGACAACCAGGATCACAACCCGGTGCTCTACCAACTGAGCTACGGTCGCCATAAGGGGGATTCGCAGGGTATCTCACAGGGTGAAATTGGTCAACATCTATTCAGAATTCATGCGGTTTATTCCTGCCCATTTTGCCGATTGATAAGTACAATATTCCGTTTCAATCTAGGAACTGATACCTCCTTCTTTTATAAGAGATTTTCAATGAAAACAGCAACTCCTAAACTCGATTTCCCAGGCGTCACTGTGCACACAAATCTGTCAACTGCGAAGCTCGTAGAGACAGCAATTCTCAATGGCGAAGGCGTTCTTGCTTCAAACGGCGCACTTGCCTGTGATACTGGCGAGCGGACCGGCCGTTCCCCCAAAGACAAGTTTGTCGAAGACACTGCTGGTATCCACGATGCCATCGATTGGGAAGGTGCAAATAGCCCAATCACGCCTGAAAATTTTGCGAAACTTGAGTCGCTCGCACTGAACTACCTCAAAGACAAAAAAGAACTCTACAGGTTCAATGGATTTGCAGGTGCCGATGAGCGATATCGCTTAAATGTGAGTGTCGTCACCGAAGAAGCGTGGCACAATCTTTTTGCTGCCACGATGTTTATTCGTGATGAAGAAGCGAATGCAGATTTCGACCCTGATTGGACCATCATCAATGCGTGCAACTTGCGAATTGAAGATTACGAACAATATGGCTTGAACTCAGAAGTTGCGGTCATCCAATCCCTTGAACAAAAGAAAGTCATCATCTGCGGTACTCGGTACGCTGGTGAGATTAAAAAGTCAATCTTCTACGCGATGAACTTTGACATGACTGAAGTTGACGTGTTTCCTATGCACTGCTCGGCAAACGTTGATAAAGATGACGAAACAAATGTCGCGCTCTTCTTCGGATTAAGCGGCACTGGTAAAACGACGCTCTCAGCAGACCCACATCGCCCACTCATTGGTGATGACGAACACGGTTGGAGCGAGGACGGCGTCTTTAACTTTGAGGGTGGATGCTACGCAAAATGCATTAAGCTTTCTAAAGAGGGAGAGCCACAAATTTGGGATGCAATTCGCTTCGGCGCAGTCCTTGAAAATATGGTGCTCGACCAAGATACGCTCGTGCCTGATTATGACTCAGACGCAAAAACTGAAAACACGCGGGTGGCGTACCCAGTCGATTACATTCCTGATGCGAAGATTCCATCAGTGTGTGGTCACCCAAAGAATGTCATCTTCCTCACAGCAGATGCATTTGGCGTTTTGCCACCAGTCAGTAAACTGACAAAAGAACAAGCGATGTATTACTTCATTAATGGATACACATCAAAACTTGCTGGCACAGAAGCGGGTGTGACAGAACCACAGCCAAACTTCAGCCCTTGTTACGGTGGACCATTCTTGCCTCGTCCACCAATGGAATATGCAAACTGGCTTGCAAAACGTGTCGAAGAGCATGACGCCAATGTTTGGCTCCTCAATACTGGCTGGACAGGGGGGCCATATGGAACGGGTGAGCGATTCTCATTGCAATACACACGAGCATTTGTGACCGCGATTCTCGACGGTTCACTTGCTGAATCTGAGTTTGTAACGCATCCAATCTTTGGCTTGCACATCCCAACAACCGCACCAAATGTTCCTTCTGAAGTCCTTGACCCGCAGAAAACGTGGTCAGATGGCGAAGCGTATGCTGTTCAAGCTCGCTCGCTTGCTGAGAAATTCAGAGCAAATGACAAGAAGTACGACATGGATGAGGGTGTTCGTGGGGCAGGACCAACGGCCTAAAACCGCCTAGATTCACCTAAAACAACATTAAGATAACGTTATCGGACGCGAAGAAAGCCATTTCTTCGCGTTCGTTCGTCTTTTCCACATATTCCGATTGCTCTTACTGAATACGCCCCTTGAACTCACCGATGCCTGAGAAGTTCCTAACCCACGTGGAGACGTGGATCTCATCCGTACTTTTATTGAAGGTGAACGAGGCAATGAATAATCCGTTCGAAAAAGATGTTTTAACTACCGGTGAAGTCGCAAAGATTTGCAATGTTGCTGCGAGGACAGTCAGCAAATGGTTTGATGCGGGTCAAATTGAAGGGTATCGAATCCCTGGTTCCAAAGACCGCCGCATTCCTGTGCAATCACTGATGAAATTTATGCAAGAACATGGCATTCCATTTGATGGTCTCATGTCAGGGCACACAAGAGTGCTCATTGTTGATCAAGACCAAGATGTACTTGATACCCTTGAACGCGTTTTCTCAGAACAAACTGAGTATGTCGTTCAATCATGTTCAAACCCATTTACTGCAGGCATTGAATGTGAGCGCTTTAGACCACACGTCATGCTCTTTGACTTGGCAATGTGTGGAGATGATTACGCTTCCTTTACAAACAATCTTCGAAGCGGGGAAGACCTACAGTCCACAAAAATCATCGCCATGAGTGGACGATTAACTGACGGACAAGTTACTCGATTGACGTGTAGCGGTTTTGACGGCGTGCTTCGCAAACCATTCACAGTCCGCCAAGTGGTTGATGCAATCGAGCAAGCTGTCGCAGTTGTATATTGACTCCTTTCCTTTCTGGTTTTTAACCAGTGTGTGATACAAACAAGGGACGCAGTGAGCTGCGTCCCTTGTGTTTTTTGTACTTATTTATTGAGGCAATCGCTGTTACCATATGTCGATATGCGGATAGGTTTGTTTCAATTCAACCCAACTGTAGGAAACATCAGTGAGAACGAATCGGCGATCATTGATGGGATGTCATCCATTGATGCAGACATCATGTTGACACCTGAAATGTCAATCTGTGGGTATCCGCCTAGGGATTTACTACTCGATGATGATTTTGTTGCGTCATGTGAAGATGCCGTCGAAAACATTGTTCAGGCGTCAACTGCATGTGCCATTGTTGTTGGTCATCCAAGAAAAGATGCAGTGACTGGAAAACTTAGAAATGCAGTTACAGTTGCGCAACATGGCAAGCGCCTTGCCGTGTGTGATAAACGGCTTCTTCCAAACTACGACATTTTTGATGAGTCCAGATACTTTGAAGAAGGGGATTCGCCCTGCACTTTTACCTTGAATGACGTCAACATCGGAATTGCAATCTGTGAAGACTTATGGCAAGGCGAAGACGCACACGCAGCACCTGCTTATGAAGTGAACCCAGTTGGTGAACTGAAAGCAGCCGGCTGTACACTCATTCTTTCCCCAAGTGCGTCTCCATTTGTGATTGGCAAGCAACAAAAGCACATCGATTGGTTGTTGAAATCAGCGAAGACTAATGATGTCTTCATTGCAATGTGTAACCAAGTGGGGGGTTGCGATGATTTAATCTTCGATGGAAGTTCCTGTCTTGTATCGCCAACCGGCATCATTGCCGAAGTGGAACCATTTAGAAGTGGTGTTTCCGTTGCAACACTTGATGATTCGACTGTTTCATCGCTCGTGTTAAGCGATGAACAAGCATCTGTTGAGGCGCTCGTTCTTGGCATTCGAGATTATGCAAACAAGACGGGTCATCAACAGTTGTTCTTGGGGCTATCAGGTGGAATCGACTCAGCCCTCACTGCAACACTTGCAACCATTGCACTTGGATCTGATGCAGTCACAGGCATATTGATGCCATCACGGTATTCGTCTCTTGGTTCAGTTGAAGATGCTGAAGCACTCGCTTCTAATCTTGAGATACAGACCCATACAATTCCAATTGAAGCCATGCACCAAGCATTTGAACGGACGTTTAATGAAACGGATAGCGCGTGCGAAGGGCTCGCAGCTGAAAATGTGCAGGCGAGGTTGCGAGGACTCATCTTGATGGCGTTTGCCAACAACCACGGTGGACTCTTGCTCGCAACAGGCAACAAATCAGAACTTGCAGTTGGCTACAGCACGCTATATGGAGATATGGCAGGCGCGCTTTCGTCGATTGGCGATGTTTACAAAAGTGATGTCTGGGCGATGTCTGAATTTTTGAACACTCATTTTGCAAAGTTCGGTTTGTCATGCCCGCCCATTCCTGAAAGTTCAATCACGAAAGCACCGTCTGCTGAACTCAGGCCGGATCAAAAAGATGAAGATTCCTTGCCGCCTTATGACACGCTCGATGAGATTCTTCGCTTGCACATTGACTTTGATTTAGGTGTAGACGACATAGATGCTCGCTGTTCAGTGTACAGAGAAACGATTGAGCACATTGTGTCAATGGTAGACAAGGCGCAGTTTAAACGTGAACAATCTTCAGTCATTCTGAAACTAACTCCAAGAGCGTTTGGCAGAGGAAGACGAATGCCAATCGTGATGAAACGAAACTGGTCATCCTCAAGAGAAACAGTGTGACGATACAAATTCTCCCAACCGTGCTCATTAATCAAATCGCTGCAGGTGAGGTGGTGGACCGGCCAGCGAGCATCGTGAAAGAACTTGTGGAGAATGCAATCGACGCTGGCGCAACTGAGATTTCAATTCAACTTGAACATGGCGGCAGAGATGTCATAACTGTCAGTGATAATGGGTGTGGCATTCAAAACGAGGAGCTGCATCTGGCGGTCACGCCTCATGCGACGAGCAAGATAGCTGAAGAAGCAGACCTTGCTGCAGTTGCTTCACTTGGCTTTAGAGGGGAAGCGCTTGCATCGATTGGCTCTGTAAGTCATTTGGCAATCACGAGTCGGACGCAACATGATGAAGCAGGCATGCGCATCGAAGTCGATGGCGGCGAGTCGAATGAAGTTGTTCCAACTCCATCACGCGTTGGGACGACCGTCGAAGTAAAGCGTTTGTTTTACAACACGCCCGCGAGGCGTAAGTTTCTAAAGTCTGATTCAGCTGAAACCACAAGGGTTCGCGATGCTGTGCAAAGAATTGCAGCGGCGCATCCTGAAGTTAGTTTTGTGTTGAAGAGTGGTGAAAGAACGCTGCTCCAATATGGCGCATCAGATACAAAAGACCGATTGATTTCAATTTTTGGCCCCGAGTTAACGAGCGAACTGCTTGATGTTTCATATGAACTTGGTGACATGAAACTTTGGGGTGTGGTTGGAACGCCAGATGTCGCTCGCCCAACGTCGCGAAACATCCGAATACACGTCAATGGGCGGACGATTCAAGATGCGTCAATCACCCACGCATTGAAAGATGCATACAAGGGGCTTATTGAGCCAAAGCGTTGGCCAACAGCAGCACTCTATATCGAGATGAATCCTGCACTCGTAGACGTGAATGTGCATCCTCAAAAGAGTGAGGTCCGGTTCAGAGATAAGAATGCAATCTGGCGACTTGTCAGTCGAGGCGTCACCGCCGCGCTTCACGCCAATGACATCGTTGCAACAATCCAAGCAGAATCTGCGCCAGTGTCATTTGGTACGGGCGAGCAGATGCAGATGATTGAACAAGAAACATCAACATGGCTGCGACAGGAAACGCCACTGCCAACCATTCGAAAGAGTGACGAAGTCATGCAAGTTCAGAAATGTTTCTTAGTCACGCAAGATGAACAGGGGATTCTCATTGTTGACCAACATGCGCTTCACGAACGAATTATGTTTGAAGAGTTGTATGAACGTATGAAACAACAGAAGTTGGAATCACAGCGTCTACTCGTTCCGGAATCGATTCAAGCAGATGGCGCGAGAATTGAATTGATTGAATCACACCAAGCACTCTTTACAAACCTTGGGATCGAAATCGAGGCATCAGGACCTGCATCCATTTCTGTGTACGCCTTGCCAACATTACTTGTTTCACGAAATGTGGAGGGAAGTGCGTTTATCGAGGACGTGCTCGATTTGTTATCTGATGCTCATGGTGATGTTGATGAAGAGAGCGTGCTCGTTGACATCCTTGACATGATGGCATGCAAGGCGGCAGTAAAGGCAGGTGATTCATTGACGCAGACCGAGTTAAAGGATTTGTTGTCAAAGAGGCACTTGTATGATCGTTCGAGCCGTTGTCCACATGGACGCCCAACAACGATGCGGCTTTCGATTGAAGCATTGGAGAAACAGTTTGGAAGAAGATAGTTTCACCATTACGCTTCAGTTGTTTGCCCAAGCCAAAGATGCGGTTGGGACTTCTGAGATGGAACTTGATGTGCAATCAGAAACTGCGAAAGCCATCGTCGATTCAGTTCCAGCATTGAAGGAACTCGATGTGCCATGTGCGTATGCGGTGAATGGCAAACTTGTCAAACCGGAGACTGTAATTACAGAACGGTGTACGATTGCAGTCTTGCCACCTGTGAGTGGGGGCTGAGATGCTGTTGACTTTTGACGAAGCGATTGAGGTGATTCAATCAGCCATTAAGCCGCACAATGAAACTGAAATCGTTCCGTTGAGTTCGTGCTTACGCCGCGCGCTTGCAAGAGACGTTGTAGCCGACAGACCATTGCCGCCATTTAACAGGGCAACAATGGATGGTTTTGCTGTTGTTGCGAGTGACATTTCACAGGGCGTCACGCTTCCTATCATTGGAACTGTAAGTGCGGGTGAAGCAAGTGGTGTTTCTGGAAGAGAAGGTTCGTGCGTATCGATTGCAACGGGCGCGCCCGTTCCAGACGGCTACGATGCGGTGGTCAAACATGAATCAACTCGGTTTACAGAATCCGAAGTGGAGTTCCTTGTCAATGACATTGACGTTGGCACTTCAATTCACTCGCAGGGCGCTGATGCTCAAGAAGGGGATGTGCTCATTGAGGCAAACACCGAATTACAGCCACATCACATTGGCATTGCCGCTGCAGTTGGTGTGACAGGTGTGTGCGTGAAGAAGAACACTCGGCTTTGCTTGATTAGTTCAGGCGATGAACTCGTTGATGTTTCAGAATCTCCAATGAACCATCAAATTCGAAACAGTAATGGCCCAATGTTACAGTCGTTTTTTGAATCGCACGATTGTCAAGTGACGACGCAAACAGTCCGAGACGATGCATTGCACACTAAAGAAGTGCTAGAGCAAGCATGCGCGACGCATGATGTTGTCGTCACAATTGGCGGCATCAGCGCAGGGAAGAAGGATTTCATCATCCCCGCGCTCGATTCGCTCTCAGCGACACATATTGTTCAAGGCGTTGCCATACAACCGGGCAAGCCGCTCTATGTTGGGCATTGCAACGATACTATTGTTCTTGGTCTTCCCGGTAACCCTGTGTCTGCTCTGGTCTGCGCGACGTTGTTTGGCAAAGCCATCTTGCGATTGCGAAATGGACAATCTGCTTTGCCACGGTTTGAGGAAGCTGAACTGTTGCATGACGTCACGCCAAATCCGAATCGAGAACAGTTTAGACCGTGCTGTCGAAAGAGACGAGGCATCACTATTCCAGCATGGCAGGGGTCAGGTGACCTCATTCATACGTCTACTACAACGGGTCTCGTTCGCATTCCGAAACAAGAGGAACTCATTGCGGGCTCAACAGTGTTGTATTTGCCATGGAGTTAATCTAAGTTTAAAACTCTCGGGTCGTACAGCGAGTTGTCTTCGCTTAAGAATCCTTGTGTGGTCGAATCATCACAAGGATTGTGTCGCTTATTCGCTGACGATACATGTCAATCGAGCCACGCCACATTGGTGTTGCCGACATGGCGGAACGTTTGTGTTCCTGCGCACCGCGTTGCGTCATCTGTGAATGGGTCGAAGATTGGGTCATCTTCAGGGCATCGCATAAACTTGTTTTTTGCACAATCGCCAAAGAGCGCGCAGTGTGAAGGATGTTTGCAATCTGCAGGGGCGACGCCTTTGACTGGGTCTGCGAAAAGATAATCTTCATCGCCAATAAAAGATGTGTTGTAGTTATACCCAGACATCGAACCCGTATTGATGACGTGTTCGGGACACACCATATGTTCAGCACGCCTGTCAAGATATTGCCAGAGCATTTCTTCGTCATCCCAACTTTTCATGACGGTCATGCCATCTTCTTGCACATATGAAACAGCAGGAACATACCTGTTGTGTTCATTGAAGTACGCAACTGAAGCAAAGATGAGCTGCTTCTGGTAATTCTTACACACATTCGATTGAGATAAACCAGTTGCACCGCCAACTGCAAGCACCAAGAGCGACGCCAAGATGCTCACAATGGCAATGACAACCAATAACTCAATGAGCGTAAAGGCGTTTCTCAACTCCAGTTCCCGATGACTGCAAGTAAGTCAGAAATGTCAACTGTGTAATCATGATTAAAGTCAACAAGTGGGCCGCCGATTGGAAGGGGACCAAATGAATCAATCACCATCAATAAGTCATTGACGTTCACGACGCCATTCATGTCAGCGTCACCTTGCAGTTGAGCGGTGACATCGGCGACAGCATCGATTTCTGGTGATAACTTGCCAGCGGAGATACGCACAAATGACACTTCAGATAATCCTGTCGTTGCGATATCGATACCGTTTCCGCCACCTGATTGGCCGTAGTAGTTCAACAGTTGTTCGCAGTTCAAATTCATCACCAT
>JAERSY010000149.1 GCA_016845245.1 Phycisphaerae bacterium | reverse complement strand
GTTCTGAGCGCTTGGTGTACTTCAGAAGTGCTACCGATAAACAAGTAGCTCCCTGCTGTCGCAAGCGTTGCTGATAAATCCATCGGCATGGGCATCATCATGGACATGTCGCCGCCTAAGTCGAGTGTGTACGTTTGATATCCAAGGAAATCGGCAGGTTCTGCACCAAGGGATGGAAGCATCATGACTAGCAAATTATTTAACTGGGCCTCATTGATGCATTCGATAGCAATGAGCGATGTGATGCCATTGTCGTCAGCTGGATATGCGCCTGATGAAACATACATAAGATCGTTGCCTAACGTTTCAGCATAGAGCGCAATTGAACTTGCAATTTGGGGTGTTTGTTCTCCAAGTTGCATGCTGAGCATTGGATTTTCAGAAACGATTGTTGTAAAGAGCTCAGGCAGTTTTGCAAAATCGAATGCGACGTGGTAATACGACAGTGTATTTGGACCAACGAATGAAGGGATGTCAGACGAATTGATATCGTCACTAAGTAAGCCAAGTAAACCATTTCGACCATCATTCATTTGAATGCCATATTCAATTTTCATCGTGAGGTCACTTGAAGGGTTGAATTGTGCTGTTTCGGCAATCGCATCGATGTCGCCAACAAGAGATTTGACCATTGGTGCAATCATCATCATCATGCCTGAAGAGTCCATCTGCATGAGCGTGTCTGCGAGATTTTCAAGCATGACAACGCCAAAAGCGTCGTCATCTTCAGTCACATTAATCTTGGAAGAAATCGCTTGATACGTTTCATTGTCAGCGAGTGGGTCACTGATAGTTTCGCCATCGAGCGAGCTAAAAATTGATGCCATGCCGTCTGGCTCTGAACACGCGACAAGATAACCATCTGTGACAGTGATATAAACCTTTGAGATGGCATCTACACTTAAACCGAACTGTTCCATGCCTGTTTGAACACTAAGCGGTTGTGCAGATGAAATCATCTGAACATCTCTATCAAGAAGTTTGACGGTTTCAATCGAATAGCCATCAATTGATTCAAGTTGAGTCAAGCAAGATTGGACTGCTTCTTCCCATTTGCTTTTACGCAAATCAGCGACGAGAACGCCACCAAGGCCAACTGTACCTACTTCGTAATCAACAACAGGATAGATTCCGATACCCGCATATCCTGAAGGAGGTTTCGGACATTTACCATCTTCAAATCCGAGTGCTGCTGCACATTCTTCTTTCGATGTGCCAGTGATCATACATGTGTTACCATCGCAAAATGTTTCACACAAGAAATCGCAGAGTCCAATCGATTCTGAAGCTTGAATGACACGATTTAAGTCGTCAGTTTCAAGAATTGCAATTGTTGTATCTTGAAGTGCTTCATCTAATGAAAAATCAGCTTGAACGAGTGTTGATAAAACAAAAATTGAATGTATAAGCATTAGTGGTTCCTATTTATCTTCTCTTAATGAACTTCGCCCGTTCCATCTTGCAGAACAGGTGAAATCCCCTGCTTTATTCTATGTGGGGGCTTGTGGTAATTGTGACCTGAATTCGGGTTTTTTGAGTCATATGCAAAGGCCTCACGATTACTGATGAAATCCTTTACGTAACGGGTCGGAATTGCGAAGTTTAATGATTCCGCAGCCATGATTCCCATATTCGTAATGCCGACGACTTCACCCTTTGTATTGAAGAGTGGGCCGCCTGAATTGCCTGGATTCACCGCAGTGTCTGTTTGAATGTATGTGAGTCCATCAAAACTACGTTGTTTAGTTGAAACAACGCCTTGACTCATTGACCGCTCAAAGCCGAGTGGATTGCCAATTGCAAACACTGGCTGTCCGACTGCGATTGATTCCGCCTTTTCCAAGAACGAAAAGTCAAAGGAGACATTTTCAGGGTGCGTAATGCGTAACAGTGCCAAGTCTAAATGGTTGTTGATTGCAATGATTTCTACTTCTTCAATGGTTGTTCTCTGAAGTGAACCGTCAGATTGCGGCAGCCAAACGGTCACTTCTAAATCTGTTTCGCCTTGAATGACATGAGCGTTGGTAATTGCAAACCCTTCTTCATTAATCATGACTCCTGAGCCCAAGCCGCCGGGAGTAGAAACTTTGATGACGGATGGCCCAACGATTTCAGCTTGTGATTGTGGAATGCGTTCTAAAAGCGAATCGCTTGTTTTGTAGAGTGTTGATTGTTCTTTGTTAGTATCGTTTCCATCATCTATCTCTAGTTCCAATTGATCAACTTGCACCATATCAATTGGAATAACATCGTGACCAATATCAATCCAAAGATGAGTTGCGGATTGTTTGATGACATCACCTTTAATCTCAGTCCCGCTTTTTAACACAACTGTGTCACCAAGCAATTGAGCTGTGATAAAGAGTGATACTGTGAAAACGCTGACTTTTAAGTGCATGTGGTGTTCCTATGCGGGGAAAGTGAATATGCTAAAAGGACATCATAATTCATAAATACAGGCAATTTTCATGTTACAGACGATTCTCTTACTTTCGATTTCTTTTTGTTTAAACCCCTCTGATGATGATTTAGGGCAATATTTTGGCTTCAACGATTTAGAAGTCATCAAAATCGGAAACCACGCCGGCCCAATGTACTCAGGTGACATGAACGGGGATGGCTTGTTAGACATCCTTGTTGTGAACAACAAGAGAAGTCGAATTGAATTGTTACTTCAAAATGGTGATAGCGACTCAAGTGTGACTCCCCAAACATCACGCTTAAATGATATTCCAGAGCATTGGAGATTTGACAATGAGCATGTCATGGTGGCGCACCAAGTCAATGCGCTGGCGCTTCATGACATCAACGGTGATGGTAAAACAGACATCGTGTACGCTGGTCATCCAAACATGATTGTGATGTTGGAACAACAGCATGATGGCACCTTTAAGAAGGTGAGAACCCACAAAGTTAAAAATCTTAACGCTGGCTTAAACTCGTTTAGTATTACAAATCTAATTGGTGATCAAAGCCCAGAGCTCATCACTGTTGTCAATGGCGATATTGCG
>JAERSY010000148.1 GCA_016845245.1 Phycisphaerae bacterium | reverse complement strand
CCGCTAACCCATTCGTTTGGGAGATCGATGAGACAGTTTCCAATCACCTGTTACCATTGAGGGGTAGCAGGAATGCGTTGTTTATAGAGTTGTGAAATGTGTGCACTGACAGAACATCCTGATATTTGCAAGCAAACGATTCAAGGCGTACGTGAGTCTTTTGATGACATTGAAGACGACGTCGTCGGACGAATGAATACATTTGGCTACGATGAGGACTCCATGTTCTCAGTTCGTGTTGCAATCGAAGAAGCATTTGCGAATGCATTGCTGCACGGACACCGCGGGGATGAGTCGAAAACAATCGAGGTTCATTGGTGCGTGACCGAATCGTATGTTGAGTTTATGATTTCAGATCAGGGCAGGGGTTTTGACCCATCAGCAATTCCAGACCCGACTGCTGATGAGAATTTAACCATTCCTTCTGGCAGAGGACTTGCGATGATGAATGCATTTATGGATGAGATTGAACGCAACGACCGTGGAAACACTGTTCGGATGAAGCATGTTCGCAAAGAAGGCGATTCGCCCGCTTAGGGTTGTTACGCATTCATGCGTCTACTGTACTTTTTAGAACGTTACATTGGCGTGTTCTTGATGGGGGTCTTGATCCTGCAGGGCGTTGTTGCATTACTTCTCATGTTCATCTTCCCACCTGCATCAATCATCTTAGTCTTCGTCGGCGTGCTTACACTTGGTTTTTCGATCGTGCTGAAAGCGCTCTTGCGTGGAACGATTCGATTCCTTTGCAAACTACTTGAGCAAGAGCCCCCCACTTTTGACGAATAGTTTGAAGATTAGTTTGAAGAATGATTGCGTGGAGCTTCAATATAAAAAGGGACTCCGCAAGGGAGTCCCTTTGTAACTAACTTATCTATGTGCCTTACGGCTGCGTGGTTGGAATCGTCGGTACGAATCGAATCTGATCGTAATAGATTGGGAAACGGCTCGTTGGTCCGTTGCCCGTGATCGAGACGATTCGTGCGTGATATCTTCCGTTTGCATTGAGCAATGACGAAGGTCGGACAAGTGCGAAATCATGTTCTGTTGATGCTGCAACAAGTGCCCCAGTGACACTTGGTTGTACCCATCTGCCTTGGTCCCAATCCCACATCCAAAGTTGAAGCATTGTTGTTGGTGCTTGGGTTGGTGCAACATCGACTTCGACTGTGATGTTATTTAAGTCAAGCGCAGGATTGCCTCTTGGGTCTGTCGCAACGCCCGTGAAGTAGAAGTCAGTTGTTTCACCATTGAAGTTGTATTGAACGCCGGGACCGGGAACGATGCCAACGTTTTCGTTTGTATAAAACCCAATTGGTGTTGCTTCTGAGACAGCTGCAAAGAAGATGCCATCAAGTGTAGAAATTGGATTGGTTGATCCCGTTGTGCCTTCGAACATATCACCGCGAATAAACATAGCATTGTCAAGGTTTGGCGACTCAAAGATTGGGTCAACAGTCATTCGAATGCACGCATATCGCGAATCAAGGAAGTAACCAATGATATTGCCATTACCCGCTCCAGCGTCAACCATGTCAAATCCGAGTGTTCCAGTGCCCCCCGGCCATGGTGACGTTGTCATATTGTTTTCAGTGCCTTGCGGAACGTTTGTGTTTGTTCCGCCTGCTGCAATGTTTGCAAACAATGGCTCGCCTGTGTCTGGGTCAACACCAAGCATTTGGCCGTGTGCTGCAAATTGCCTGATGAATGCAGGAGCAAGTGCGTGATCAAAGACTTGTCTTGCGTAGCCCTGCATGTTTGTGACAAGCCCAGCGCCAATTGCAGCAGCAGCTGCGGTTCCGTAGAAATTATTCGTGTAGGAACGACCTTGAACTTCTTGTGGGTTCGTGTTGTCATTATAGACGCAGGTCTTGTATCCAAGCCAGTTGTCTTGTCCTGGTCCCATGCCTGTTGTCATAACTGCGTATCCCCAAGCAGCAGCAGTGTTCTTACCAACATCGATTCCAGCAGCCACAAAGTTTGACGCATTAATGCTGTCAGCCATTCGTTTTGCTGGAGCGCCGCCTGGTGACGTTGAACACATGACAATTGCGCCAGGATCAATATCATTAGGGAAGGCAGTATCTGCAAGGTCAGTTCCACCATCTCCAGATGGAACCACAACGGAGATGCCAAGATTGGTTGCAGTTTGAATGAGTGAATGGAGTGCAGGATTAAATGTGTGATTAGCAAAATCTGAACCAGCATCGAGTCCGATGTATCCAGCTGAGAGCACATCACCAAAACGTAGCCATTCCATCGCGTTGAACCATGCTGTTTCAGCTCGACCACCGGTGCCATCATCAAGTGATTCAAGGTCAACCAGAGGGAAGAAGGAGACAGTTGCGCTTGGTGCGATACCCATTGCGCCAATGTTCGTCACAGGCATAATCCCTGTTGGATCTGGAACTTGATTCCATGATGCAGCAATGACGCCGAGTTGGGCCGTGCCATGATTTGCGGACTGCGGATAATCAAACGGGTAGTCTGCAGTGTCTGGTGGGTTGAAGAGCATTTGGAGCATTGGGTGCCCAGTTGTATTTGGACCCTCTAGTTGAATGTTTGTGCCAAAATCTTCATGTACAGCACCAACCACGTTTCCAGCAGTATCAGTGTACGATTGCAAGTACGCCGAGTAGTCAAGCACAGCGACTTGAACACCAAGACCATGCGTGCCGTTTGCAATGCCAGTTTCGTCTTGTCTTCTGAAACCAAGACCGTACAAACCGGAATAGCGATCACCATTGCCAATGCCAACGGGATTTGTGCCATCTGCAAAGAGGTTTAAACCATTACCGGTCCAGCGTGCATCACCACGAGCTGAAGTCACTGGTGCAGCTAGAGCTGTATTGAAAGCAGCGGAACCAACCTGAGCGCCACCCATTGGCCATGGGAACAACGCGACATCAGTTTCAGCGCCAGTGATGGCTTCATCGGTGAGATGTTGAATAACGCCCATTGCGCCGTAGTCAGGTGTTACAGCGACTGGGGCAAATGTTGGTTGACCAGGTAAGATTGGGTCTGGTCCCGGTGCTGGAACAGACCAACCGCAACCGTATGGAATACCAAGACCCATAGTGCGGTCAGCAAGTGTTCCGTCGCCAGCGACAACGAGCATACGCTGGACGCCTCTTGGGCCAGTCGAATTGACAGGTATTGGTCTGAAGTTCGTGCCCCATGGGGAAGCACAGTCACCAGATAATCCAGTTAAGTCTGTTGGGTTAAGGCAGATACCGCCAAACTCTGGTGAGTTGGCATAACTTGTGCAGATGTCATCCCACGCTTCTGTGTTGCACACGGCATCGATTTCTGAGACTTGTTCGCAACATCCTTGAACCTCGAAGTTTGTTGGTAACTCAAGAGGGAATCCACCAGCATCCCAACAACTCGGTGCAAATGTGCCAACACCTGTGCCCTGAACACGGTTTGGCCATGCGAGTGCAGCGTCTGTTTGGTCGTGATAACAATCACCTGAAAAGACGGTGACGTAATTGCCAAGTTCACCACATGCAGTACCACCTATTGGTAAACCACCAACATTAGGGGCACACACAGTTGCAAGGTCTGAACATTCTGAACCATCACCAAACCAAACACCGTTTAAGTTTACGCCTGCTGCATAGACGTTGTTTGCAACTGGGTCGCCAGCATCAATGAGTAAGCATTCCGCTTTCGTGAATTCATCACCATCTGGGGCTTCAGCAGAATCTAAACAGCCAACGATTCCAGCTGCACCTGGAACAGCGCCTGTAATCATGAAGAAACAACACGCGCCTTCTTGACTGCCAAAGTTTTCCTCAGTTTGATCTTGACCATCACCACAAATGGAGTTTTCGCCAAGGAAATAACCGCCTAATGCTTCGCATGCAAGTTCTGTAAGACGGTCTTCACACATGCGTGCATTGACGTAGCAAGCGCCTGTTGGGATGCTTGCAGTGATGTCTTGTTCAATCATCTCATCAGCCATATCCATGCTGAGTTGAGAGAAAATGGAGGGTGTGTCTGAGGTGTGGAATGCTGGGTCGAAAATGGTGTTCCAGAAGACGTATTCAACCTCATCCATTCGGTGGAGTTCTTCAGCAGCTTGGCTGACAAGCGATGAAGAACCATCAATCCAGTACAGTGCATTCAAGTCAGGGGAGACAGTGCGGGATCGTGTTTCAGCACGAGCCACAAGTGCGTCGATGTCAGCTTCACTTCGCTTAATGGAACGTCTAAACGTCAATCCATATCTGTCAGCAATTGAAGCGAGTTCATTGATGTTGCGATTTGATTTTGAGTGCAGTTTGCCTTGGTCATCTATCCGAACCTTTAGTTCGTCGACGAACTTCACTTGAAGCCGAGTGTTTGGTCGTTGAACACCGATAGCGGGTTTATGTTTACGGTTGAGAACTCGTTTCTTAAGTCCCACATCTTTCTTGGCATTAAAGGAATCTAATGTTCCTGTTTCAGCCCGTTCAACGATTTCAACAATCATTGGGTCAAGCG
>JAERSY010000147.1 GCA_016845245.1 Phycisphaerae bacterium | reverse complement strand
CGTCAAAACCTGTACCTGCTGGAACAAGGTGGCCAAGAAGAACGTTCTCTTTCAGGCCTTTGAGCGTGTCGTGAGCACCCTTAAGTGCTGCTTCAGTAAGGACTTTCGTCGTTTCTTGGAAGGACGCGCCTGACAAGAACGACTCAGATTGAAGCGCTGCCTTGGTGATGCCAAGAAGAAGCGGCTTGCCTGTTGCTTTACGCGGCTTAGTCGTTTTCGCACTGGCTTTGCCTTCGGCATCTGCGACAGCGTTGGCTTCTTTAATCTCATCCTTGTCGATGAGGTCACCAACCATAAAGGAAGTGTCGCCAGCATCTTTGATGATGAGTTTGCCATCAAGATCCTTGTTTGCGTGTCTGAAGTTGTACCGCTCGACGAAGTCCATTGGGAGGAGGTCAGTGTCTCCTGCTTTCTGGACTTGCACTTTGCTGAGCATTCGTGAAAGAATGACTTCAATGTGCTTGTCAGAAACTGGTACGCCTTGAGCACGGTACACGTTCTGGACTTCAGAAATCATGTAGTTGTACAACTCTTCTTCACCATTAATGTCAAGAATGTTGTTTGGATCTCGTGGTCCCTCTGTGAGCGGCTCACCTGCAGTGACGTTGTCACCAGTATGAACAAGCAAGTGCTTGCCCTGTGGAACAAGGTGTTCAACTGGGTCTGCACCTTTCGGTACAACATGGATCACCATCTTGCCGCGTTTACGGTCGGATTGAAGTTCAACTCGACCTGTAACTTGTGCAAGAATTGATGGCTCTTTTGGTGTTCTCGCTTCAAAGATTTCTGTAACCCGTGGTAGACCACCAACGATGTCAGCAGAACCTTTAACTTCACGAGGACGTCGAGCAAGCATTTGACCTGTGACAACCTTCTCACCATCTTTAACTTCAAGACGAGCTTTCGCAGGAAGGTGATGGAAGTCAAGTGTTTGACCACTCTCTTGGATAAGAATTTGTGGATGCAAATCACCCGTATGTTCAGTGATGATTTGCTCAAGGTTGCCCTTGTTCTCTTCTTGTCTAAGCGTTGTGCCAAGTTCGATGTCTTGGAAGACGACGGAACCAGTTTTCTCAGCGAGAATTGGTAGCACGTGAGGGTCCCATTCAACAAGAATGTTACCCTTCTTCACTTTTGTTCCAGATGGCACACGAATAACTGCACCATATGGAACTCTAAATGCGTTATCGAGTTCGCGGCCTTTGTCGTCAACAATGATGAGTTCACCTGTTTGCTTCAGTGCAATGAGGTGTCCGTCCTTGTTGCCTGGTAGCGGCACTTCGCTACAGTCACGAAGCATGATGGTTCCAGAGTGTGTTGCCTTGTAGTTTGTTTCAACAAACTCACGTGACGCAACACCACCGGTGTGGAATGTACGCATTGTTAACTGAGTGCCCGGCTCACCAATTGATTGAGCAGCAATCGTGCCAACAGCCATGCCTTCTTCAACAAGTTGACTGGTTGACAAATCATGTCCGTAACAGAGTGCACAACAGCCAGAAGCGGACTCACAAGTGAGTGGACTTCGCACTTGAACAGCGTCAATGTTGAGTTGTTCAAGATCTTTTGCAATTGTTTCATTGATGACTTGACCGTTTGCAACAATCGTCTTGTCAGTGACAGGATTGATGATTGTTTGCATTGAAGTACGGCCAATGATCAGTTCGCTGAGTGGAACGTGAATTTCATCACCTTTGTACACCGCACGTTTCGTAATGCCACGCTTGGTTGCACAATCGAAATCGTTAATGACAACAGGTTGTGCAACGTCATAGAGTTTACGAGTGAGGTAACCAGAGTCAGCAGTTTTAAGCGCAGTATCAGCAAGACCTTTACGAGCACCGTGTGTTGATGAGAAGTACTCAAGAACATTAAGCCCTTCACGGAAGTTCGCTCGAATTGGTGTTTCAATAATCTCACCAGATGGCTTCGTCATCAGACCACGCATGCCAGCAAGCTGTTGCATCTGACTGATGTTGCCACGAGCGCCAGATGTGGACATGAGGAACACAGGATTTAAGTAACGCTTTCCGTCATTTGAATCAACTGGAACGTAACTGTTATCTTCAGTGTTACGACGATCATCTTCAAGCGTTTTAATGAGTGAACCAGTAAGTGATTCACGGCAGTGTGACCACAAGTCAAGAAGTTGGTTATGACGTTCTTGATTAGTGATTGCACCAGCTGCAGTTGCAGCTTCGACTCTATCAACTTTCGCTTGAGTTGCATCGAGAAGATCTTGTTTGTCGGATGGTATCCGCATGTCAGTAATCGCGATTGACAATCCTGACCATGTTGATGCTTGGAAACCAACTTCCTTCATGTCGTCAAGAAGTGAAAGCGTCGCAGCACGACCGAGGACATCATACGTGTCATCAATAACTCGGCTACAACCCTTCTTCGTAAGCGTGCAGTTATAGAACGGCATGCCTTCGCCAAGAATCTCACAGAACAAAATCCGTCCAATTGTTGTGATGATTCTGCCTTCAGTTGGCATATTTTCGATTGCACCCTTTTCATCTGTAACAACAGTTGGGTAACGTGGCAATCGAACTTGGATTCGTTCTTGAAGTGAAACTCGACCAAAGTCATATGCGAGTAGCGCTTCGTGAGCGTTTCTGAATCGCATGAGTTCGTTCTCATCCCGTGTATCGTTCAGATCCATGTGTGTAAGGAAGTACACGCCCATGACGATGTCTTGGGATGGGGATACAAGTGGGTTGCCGTGAGCAGGCGAGAAGATGTTGTGTGTTGACAACATCAAGACGTGTGCTTCGGCTTGTGCTTCAACTGAAAGCGGCAAGTGCACCGCCATTTGGTCGCCATCAAAGTCAGCGTTGTATCCTGTACAGACGAGTGGGTGAAGCGTAATCGCTTTGCCTTCAACAAGGACTGGCTCAAATGCTTGGATACCCATTCGGTGAAGGGTGGGAGCACGGTTGAGCAGGACTGGATGCTGATGAATAACTTGTTCGAGAATATCCCAAACTTCTTCGTCACGTCGTTCAAGCATTCGCTTTGCAGACTTAATGGTGTCCGCAAGTCCTTGCTCTTTCAGGCGACGGATAATGAATGGTTGATACAACTCAAGTGCGATTTTCTTAGGAAGACCACACTGATGAAGTTTAAGGTCAGGGCCCACAACAATGACTGAACGAGCAGAGTAATCAACACGTTTACCGAGGAGGTTTTCTCGGAAACGGCCTTGTTTACCCTTAATCATGTCAGTGATTGATTTAAGCGGTCTGTTTGAAGAACCGAGAACAGGGCGGCGACAACGACCGTTGTCGAATAACGCGTCGACTGCTTGTTGCAACATTCGTTTTTCGTTACGAATGATGACCTCAGGAGCGTTAAGATCCATGAGTTTCTTCAACCGGTTGTTTCGGTTAATGATTCTTCTGTAAAGGTCGTTCAAGTCACTTGTTGCAAAGTTTCCAGATTCAAGCATGACGAGTGGTCGCAACTCTGGTGGAATCACGGGTGTCACATCAAGAATCATCCATGATGGATCATTGGAACTTGTGCGGAGCTGCTCAATAAGTTTCAATCGTTTTGCGTAATCTGCAGTTTTCTGTTTTGAACGCGTGCTTGCAAGATCTTCGCGAAGTTGTTTGACTTCTTCGCTTAAATCTATTGCTTCAATGAGTTCGCGAACTGCTTCAGCGCCCATGCCGGCACGGAAGTCGCCATAACCGCCAGCAGCAGTGATTTCTCGGTATTCATCTTCTGTGATGACGTCTTTGTATTCTTTCTCAGTGTTGCCACCTTCAAGAACGACGTAATCTTGGAAGTAAATAATCTTTTCAAGATCCGAAGTTTTCATTCCAAGTAGCGTTCCCAAACGACTTGGCAACGCTTTAAAGAACCAGATGTGTACAACGGACGCAGCAAGGTTAATGTGACCCATGCGTTTACGGCGAACGCGGGAGTGTGTGACTTTTACACCACAACGGTCACAAATGATTCCTTTGAACTTTGTGCCTTTGTACTTGCCACAACCACACTCATAGTCGCGTTCAGGTCCAAAGATTCGCTCGCAGAACAAACCATCCTTTTCAGGTCGGTATGTTCTGTAGTTAATCGTTTCTGGTTTCTTTACTTCGCCAAAACTCCAGCTGCGAATGTCGCTTGGGCTTGCGAGCCCAATCTTTGCAGCTTTGAAATCATTGACTTTATCGAAGACTTGTTCAGACATCATGTTTACTTCCTGTTCACAAGCAATTGGAATTCGTTAGAACGAACAAAAATCAAAGAAGACTCCCCATATCTTCCTGATCTTTTTCCAACTCAATATTCATACATAGACCGCGAATTTCATGGCAGAGCACGTCGAAGACGACTGGCATGCCAGCTTCAAGCGTGTTTGTGCCTTTCACGATGGAATCATAGATCTTGGTACGACCTTCAACATCATCACTCTTCACAGTGAGGAGTTCTTGCAACATGTATGCTGCACCGTACCCTTCAAGTGCCCAGACTTCCATTTCACCAAATCGCTGACCACCAGTTCGTGCTTTACCACCGAGTGGTTGTTGCGTAATCAAACTGTAAGGACCAGTTGAACGAGCGTGGATTTTGTCATCGATGAGGTGATGGAGCTTAAGCATGTACATCACACCTATCGAACTTGGTTGATGGAATGGCTCGCCAGTTCGTCCATCATGGAGTTGCGCTTTTCCGCCAAATGGAATCTCAGCGAGAATTTCTCTTGCACCACCAGGATGCTCACCATTTTCTTCAAACTCTTTACGTTTGGCGAGGACTGAATCGTTGGCTTCCTGAATAGCACCAAGTACTTCAGCTTCACTTGCACCATCGAATACCGGCGTGACTGCTTGGAATCCGAGGACTTTTGCTGCCCAGCCAAGGTGAAGTTCGAGAAGCTGACCGACGTTCATTCGGGATGGAACACCAAGTGGGTTGAGCAAAATGTCAACAGGTGTGCCGTCTTCAAGGAATGGCATGTCTTCATCTGGAACCACTCGTGCAATCACACCTTTGTTACCGTGTCGACCAGCCATCTTGTCACCAACTGAAACAGTTCGTTTGTTTGCGAGGTAAATCACGACTTTCTCAAGAACGCCTGAAGGCAACTCGTCACCACGTTTCATGTGTGCAAGTTTTCTGTCGCGTTCCTTATAGATTCCGTGAATTCGTGGCCAGTATTGTTCTTGGACTTTAAGCGCTTTCGCTTTAATGTCTTTTGAACCCTTAATCCACTTCTCGGAGAAGCCATCAATTTGCTCAAGAATAACTTCTGGGATGTCAGAAATACCAACTCGCTGACGTGTTGATGGGTCAACCATTTCAGTGCCAATGAGTTCGTTAATCTCTGCAACCATTTCTCTAAAGAGCGTGATTGCTTTCTCGTTCATCTCCTCTTCGTACGCTTCCATCTTGCGTTTGATGGCTTTCTTTTGCTCATCATCAAGGTGCATGCGTCGGCTGAAGTGTTTCGTTCCAATGACGACACCACTGCTACCCGCAGGTACAGTGAGTGATTCATTTTTCACATCTTCACCAGCTCGACCGAAGATTGCGTGAAGCAATTTTTCTTCAGGAGTGAGTTCGTTTTTACTCTTTGGAACAACTTTACCAACAAGGATGTCGCCAGGACCGACGCGTGCACCATTTCGAATGATGCCATCTTCGTTCAGGTTCATGAGTTGACGTTCTGAGACGTTTGGAATATCACAAGTGAATTCTTCCTTACCAAGTTTGGTGTCTCGAACTTCTACTTCCAGTGAGTCGATGTGAATCGATGTAAACACGTCATCTCGAACGAGACGTTGTGAAATCACGATCGCATCTTCAAAGTTGTAACCGTCAAATGTATTGAATGCAACGAGAACGTTCTTGCCGATTGCGAGTTCACCATCAACAGTGGAAGCACCGTCAGCAATGATTTCGCCTTTTTTCACTTTTTGACCCATCTTTACGATTGGCTTTTGTGATTGGCATGTTCGTTCATTCAGGCCGCGGAAGGTCTTGAGTAGATACTCATCTGCGTTATCAATCAAAATTCGGTTTGAGTCAACAAATGTGACTGTGCCTGAACGTTTCGCTTTGACAATCATGCCAGAGTAGTTGCCGACAATCTTTTCCATGCCTGTTGCCACAATTGGCGGGTCAGGAATAATCAGCGGAACAGCTTGTCTCTGCATGTTTGAGCCCATGAGCGCTCGGTTCGCATCGTCATGTTCAAGGAACGGAATGAGTGATGCGGAAATACCAACGAGCTGCTTTGGTGAGATGTCGATGAATCGCACGTCTTCAGGTGAAACCTGAGTCAAGTCTCCATTTCGACGAGCAATGACATGATCTTCAAGAATCTTGTCTTTCTCATCGAGGACTTCTGTTGGAGCAAGGACTGTGTTCATCTCTTCATCTGCACGAAGGTATGAAACGTCTTCTGTTGCTTTCAAACGATTGACTGTTCTGTATGGAGTTTGGATAAAGCCATACTCATCAATCTGAGCATAAATGCCAAGGGAAGCAATCAAACCAATGTTTGTACCCTCTGGTGTTTCAATTGGGCAAATTCTTCCATAGTGAGAAATATGAACGTCGCGAACTTCAAAGCCAGCACGTTTACGGTTGAGACCGCCAGGACCAAGCGCTGACAATCGTCGTTCGTGAACAAGCATTGAAAGTGGGTTTGTTTGGTCAACGACTTGTGAAAGTTCACTTCGGCCAAAGAAGAAGTCGATTGCTGAACTCACTGCTTTTGAGTTCACTAAATCTGCAACTTTGGATAACTCGTCTGGATCTTTAACACTCATTCGTTCTTGAACCGTTCGACGGAGTTTCAAGAAGCCCTTTCGCATTTCTTCGACTGCGAGTTCATCGAGTGTGCGGAGACGTCTGTTTCCGAGGTGATCGATGTCATCAATATGAGCAGTTTCGTTGCGTGCTCGTAGGTTGAGCATGTATCCGATGACCGCTAAGAAATCATCAGCACGTAGGTGCATGATGTCCTCTGGAACTTCCATATCAAACTTACGGTTGATACGGAATCGACCAACTTTGCCAAGGCGATAACGATTGTCATCAAAGAACTTGTCAGCAAAGAGTTGGCGAGCTTTATCGACTTGTGGCGGGTTGCCAGGTCGTAAGCGCCCATAAATCTTTAAGAGTGCAGCTTCATGTTCAGTCGCGTCAGCGAGGAAGTCGAGCTTCTCGATGGCGAGCGTGTTGAGAATCAATGGGTCTGCAGGATCAACGATGACGGCAATCTTTTTGATTGGTGAAGCGAGGATTGCATCGTATGCGTCGCCAATTTGCGAACCGACTTTGCACAATTCTTCACCAGTTTCAGCATCGAAGATGTGTTCAGCTGAGTAATACTCTGGTTTGAGTTTGTTCACTGAAATTTCTTGAACGTCATAGAAGAAGTTCAAAATCTTTTCTGTTGAACTGAATTCTTCATCGAGTGCACGCAAGAAAGTAGTTGCAGCAATCTTTGCAGATTGGTCAATCTTCATTGCGAGAACGTCTTTCTTAGTGACTTCAATCTCAATCCATGAACCACGCTCTGGAATGATTCTCGCTTTATGAAGTTGGCGATCGCCAATGTCTTCTTGAATGGAGAAGTCAACACCAGGTGAACGGTGGAGTTGGTTGACGATGCAACGCTCTGAACCGTTGATGATGAATTCACCACCACCGATGAGCATTGGGATTTCGCCAATGTAAATTTCTTCTTCTAAAACTTCTGCTACACCATCACGTGTAAAACGAACGCCAATCTTGAATGGGCATCCGTAAGTCAAACGAAGTTCTTTGCACTCATCAACCGTGTACCGTGGTTCGTCGAGTTTGTAGTACAAATACTCAACTCGCATAGAACCGTCGTACGCTTCAATCGGGAAGACTTCGCGTAACAAACCCTCCAAACCTTGCGGTTTGCGTTTGAGTGGTTCTACTGTGGATTGGATGAGGCGTTCGTATGCTTCGCCTTGGACTTGTGTAAGTGGTGGTACAGGAATTGCGTCACCGCGTTTTGAGAAATCGCGTACCGTAATCGTCGCCATAAAGTAACCTCACAACTTGACCATAACTGCGCAACCACAAAGGTTAAAAATGCAGTTTGTCTGCCTTAGATGTGTTTGTAAATGCTCTTAAATCCTTGCCGCGACCGCCGCTGCCGAGCCACGCAGAGTACCTTAAGGGTGGTTTTTTCTCAATAGAGGAGTGCGAAAACTTGAACTAATTATGAAAAAAAACAATTTTTTTTAGTTTTCGGGACAATGACCTTCAAAGACCCATTTTTAACCAACAATTGGGACATCACCCCTGAATTGGCATAAAAAAAGCCAGCACCGAGGTGCTGGCTTTTGTAACACTTTAAGTAGCAATATGTTACTTGACAGTGACTGAAGCGCCTGCTTCTTCGAGCTTGCCTTTGAGGTCGTTTGCTTCGTCCTCTCCAACTTTCTCTTTGATCGCCTTTGGTGCTTCGTCCACAAGTGCTTTTGCCTCTTTGAGGCCAAGACCTGTGATTTCTCGAACAACTTTGATGACTGCGATTTTCTTGTCACCAGCTGATTCGAGGATGACGTCAAACTCAGTTTGTGCGCCACCGTCGTCATCGCCGCCACCAGCAGGACCAGCCATCATGACTGCACCGCCTGCAGCAGGTTCGATGTTGTATGTTTCTTTCATGTAATCAGCTAGTTCAACTGCCTGTGAAAGGGTTAAACCGGCGATTTCATCGCCCATTTTACTGATTGCTGCATCGAATTCTTTCGTTGCTGTTGCTTCTTCGCTCATAGTTCTAAACTCCAATAAAAGTGTCATGCGTGGGAGAGGAGCCACCCTGTGCGACTTTTAACCAAAAAAGGCCAGTCCCAAACGCGATGTCTTTGAAAACTCTTCAGATTCAGGCAATCTTGTCGATCGCCTTGCCATCCTCCAAACGAGTTTTGATTTCTTCGATAATGGAAGCAACGTTGCTTCCAGGACTTGTTGCCGCTTTGACAAGGTTTCCAGCAGGTGAAAGGACCAACTGAACCACTGTTGCCTGTGCTTCTTCCTTCGTTGGGTAATCGCTGAGTCGCTTGACGCCGTCATGACCTTCAAACAATTCACCATCGAGAATCGCAGCTTTGAGCTCTAATTCATCGATTTTCTTCGCCCAATCAACCAACTCGCGTGCAACGTCAACGACTGAATCGCCACCGTATGCAAGCGCTGATGGGCCTGAAAGCGCGTTTCCGAGGCCTTCAAGCGGGGTGCCTGCAAAAGCTGATTTTGCAAGACTGTTCTTAATGACAGTGATGTGCATGTCTTTTTGATACAAGGAAACACGCAAATCGTTGTTTGTGTTTGCCTCGATACCCCGAATATCAATAATCAAGGCATTCTGAACATCTTCAAATCGCTTTTTGTAATCAGCGACAATCATATTTTTAATCGGTTTACTCATTGTGTAACTCCTTTAAAGACAGCAGATTAAACTGCAATCCTCACGCTAGGACTCATGGTTGCACTGATGGCGCATATCTTAATGAAGTCGCCTTTGACCGCTGCTGGTCGTGCTTTTTGAATCAGTTCAATGAAGTAGGTGAGGTTTTCAACGAGGTCGTCCTCAGAGAAGCTCATTTTGCCAACAACACAATGGATGTTTCCAGTGTCATCGTTACGATATTCGACTTTACCCGCTGCAAATTCAGCAATTGCGGTTTCAAAGTCAGGGGTCACAGTGCCAGCTTTTGGCGATGGCATGAGGCCTTTTGGACCAAGTGCACGGCCAAGTTTGCCAACAAGACGCATCATGTCAGGGGTTGAAATGGCGACATCAAAGTCTAGCCAACCATCTTCAACTCGTTTGACGAGGTCTTCAGCGCCCGCTTCAACAGCACCAGCTGCTTTTGCAGCATCGACCTTGTCAGCGGTGCAGAAACAGACAACGCGAGCGGATTTGCCGACGCCTTTAGGCATTGAAACGGCTCCACGGAGTTGTTGATCTGCTTGACGTGGATCAATTGCCAGATGCAAGACGACCTCTACAGTTTGGTCGAATTTGCTTGGTGGAAACTCTTTAAGTAGTTTAATAGCATCACTTACGCTATGCGGCTCTTTGCCCCTTTGCGCGAATTCTTGGTTTGCTTTTTGTTTTTTCGTTAGTCGTGCCATGGTTTACGCACCCTCCACAGTAATGCCCATTGAACGGGCTGTGCCTTCGATGACTCGCATCGCGGACTCGATTGAGGCAGCATTGAGGTCTTCCATCTTTTCTTCAGCGATGGCTTTGACTTGATCTTTTGTGACTGAACCAACTTTTTCTGTGTGTGGGACACCGGAACCCTTCGGTACACCTGCTGCATCCTTTAACAGAACGGCTGCTGGTGACGATTTGATTTCAATGTCAAATGAACGGTCTTGGTAGACAGTAATGATGCAACCGACAACTTTTCCGTTCAATTCTCGAGTTCGATCATTGAATGTTTGGATAAATTGTCCGGGATTGACACCATTTGCACCAAGCGCTGGTCCAAGTGGGGGTGCTGGTGTTGCCTGTCCACCAGGCGCAAGCACCTTAAATTGCTTTTCGATTTTTTTGGCCATCTAAATTCTCCTGCCTTCCACCCTCTGATGTTGTCCTAGCAGGCCAGCTTACGACGCAGAGAGTGGTTCAAACGGTTTTTGTGAATCGAAGAGTATACCAATTCTTGTAAAACACATCAACCGAGTACACGCAGATAAAGCTGATGTGAACCTGTTACGCTGTACGTATGTCAGAAACGCCCCGATTTCACCTTAAATCAATCCATGGCCCAGAAGAATTGAGTGTGAATCTTGTTGGCGACACGCTCACTCTTGGTCGAAGTAGCGATTGTGACGTGCCACTTGTCAAGGGCGCAACGGTTTCTAGGACGCACGCAACTCTCACGCGATTTGATAGTGGCGATGGGGAGCAGTGGAAACTCATGGATAATGACTCAAAGCACGGGACGTTCCTCAATGGCGTGAAATTGAAAGAAGCGCAATTCGTCGGTATTCGAGGTGGTGACATCATCACGATTGAACCGTTCTCCTTCCAAGTCATCGACAATGAAGGCGACCATCAATTTACGCAGACATTCGATGATGGACAATCGGTTGGCGGAACATCCATTCAGCGGATTGAACGCACGATGGGCGGGGCTGGTCTTGCGCAGGAACGCCTCGCTGCACTCCTTGCGTGCAGTTCCAAGATTCACGAAGCGGAATCGGAGCTCGAACTTGCACAATCTCTTGCTGATGCGGCACAAGCGGGAACGGCGTTTAGTAACGTTGCCGTTATCAAACCACATGGTGGAGACGCGCAGGTCGAAATTCTTGCAGCATCTGGGCGAATCGCAATTGAGGGCTCGCCAAACTTAAGTCGCTCGCTTTTGCATGCCGCATTAGAGGGAGAAGCCGTTCGCTATCAAAAAGCAGACGTCGTTGAAGAAGATGCGCAATCCATCATGCAGTACAGCATTCAAGAAGCGTTCTGCATTCCGATTCAGTTAGGGTCTGTCGTTGTGGGTTGCATATACGTTGATAATCGAGATGGGCAAGTACGCGGTCAAACGATTGATGACGACATTGAGTTTTGTACTGGCCTCGCGAAGTTTGCGTCACTTGCAATGGCGAATCTCATGCGTGCAGAGATTGAACGTCGGCATGCCGAAGAACGGCAAGGGTTGTTGCTTGGCACTGTTGCAGCGCTAGTTTCTGCCATCGATGCGAAAGATACTTATACAAGAGGTCATTCAGAGCGAGTTGCGTGGTTATCAAAAGCACTTGCAACTGCCCTTGAACTTGATGAAGAGACCGTTGGAAACGTTCACATCTGCGGGTTGGTGCATGACATTGGAAAGATTGGTATTCCTGAGTCAATCCTTCGAAAGCCATCGCGATTAACTGATGAAGAGTTTGACCAGATTAAACTGCATCCCGTCATTGGTGAAAACATCCTGCGTGATGTGCCTCAGTTGCAACCAGTCTTGCCCGGCGTTCGTTCTCACCATGAACGGTGGGATGGGAGAGGGTATCCAGATGGAACGGAAGGTGACACGACACCACTCTATGGTCGAATATTAGGTGTTGCTGATGCCTTTGATGCGATGTGTTCATCACGGGCATATCGCAATGCATTGAATCGGGAAGATGTGCTTGACGAGATTACCGCGTGTGCCGGCTCACAGTTTGACCCTGAACTTGCAAAAGCGTTTTTGACCATCGACTTTTCACACTACGACGAAATGATTCAACGCCACACTGCGCAAGACTCAATCGAGTGATGTGCCTAGTGCGAGTTCACAAAACATTTCAACACCAGTTGCAATTGCATCATCATTGAAATCAAAGTGCGGGCTGTGTAAGTTCGGCATCCGTTCTTGACCTTCTGGCAACAAACCAAGTGCGAAGAAGCAAGAAGGGACTTCCTGACAATAGTAAGAGAAATCTTCTCCGCCCATGACAGGGGATTCAAACTCAGAGATTCGATCGTCTTCAATGGCGCCATGTGCAATGTTAAAGAATGTTTTCACTGCATCTGGATGATTCTTCGTAACGGGGTATCCAAACTTTAAATCAACTGCAGCTTCGCAACCATGTGCTGTCGCAACACTCTCTGTAATTTCTTTAAAACGCTTTGCAGCCATTTCGCCAGTTTCTTGTTGTAGATATCGCATGGTTCCATTGAGCGTGACTTCATC
>JAERSY010000146.1 GCA_016845245.1 Phycisphaerae bacterium | reverse complement strand
CCGGCGTGTTCGCGGGTATGTGTTGCGTCAACCTGTCTAAACTTTTCAAACACCATGTCAATCATATCGTCTGGAATGCCGGGCCCCCGATCGATTACGCCGATTCTTACTGAAGAATACGATTGCTCCGTGACGTTGGTTGCGGCAATTGTGACTACCGACTCCTTTGGTGAAAATTTTATTGCGTTGGATAAATAGTTGTACAGAATCTGTTGCAGTTTTCCGGGATCGGTTTGCACCAATGGCAACTCCCCCGCAATGTCTACTTCGAGTGTAATGTTCGATGCTTTTGCTTGAGGTCGCATGATGTTACAAAGTCCCTCTAGCAAATCTTCGATATTAGTTGATTCTAGATTGACTTCCATTCTTCCGGCTTCAATCTTGGCTAAATCGAGCAGTTCATTAATCATCCCGAGTAAGGAATGGCCACTAGAGAGAATGTTCTTTAGATAACGAAGGCGCTTCGCTTTGCCATCGTCATCATCGATGGGCATACTTTCTAAGAGTTCAGCGAATCCAATGATTGAATTTAGTGGCGTTCGTAACTCATGGCTGACATTTGCAAGGAATTCGTTTTTGAGCCGGCCTGATTCAAACAACCCAACGTTTGCCTCAGCAAGCTCCTCAACCTTAAGGTCAAGTGATTCATTAATCTTCTCAAGTTTCTTCTGGTCGAGTTCCATGCGGTTCAGCATTTCGTTAAATGCAACTGCGAGTTCTTCAAACTCATCACCTGTTTCAACTGAAGAGCGTGCGGTCAAATCACCTTGTTGGACGCGTTCAGACACTCGTCTCAACTTGCGGACTGGCGAGAAGATGAGCCGCTTAAGAAGGAAGAAGAATAAAAGCGCTGCGAGCAAACTCGCAATCACACCAGAAACAATAATCCATGTTCTGCTTAACCCAAGTTGGTCGCGAGCAAAGGTTGTGTTTCTACGTACGACGAGCATGGCTTCAGTCGGATTTGATAGGGAAGGGTCTAGAATGCCCGAGCCAAAATCTGTAACACCACTGCGGCGAATAGATGCAATCTCAGATTTTGTGATTGCTCGTGCGTACAAAAAGAAGTTATGTTCATCTCTGTCATAACCATCGTAATATTCGTTTGAGGCAGTTTCTTCAGACAGGAAGAACTCTTTCGCCCGCTCGACAAATGAATCGCCATTTCCAAGTTCATCGACCCATACCAAGTCAATGCGAACACCTTCATCCTCAAAACCATCTGATTCGAACATGGAGTTGAGCCATAAGTCAGCAAGTTGCCTTGCGACTTCAAGTTGATAATCTTGAACGAGCGCTGATGAACGCTGCCATGGCACTGAGAGCGTGCCTGCAATGATGAGCACAATTGCAGCACCAAAGATGGCTAAACACTTGTTGACTAGACTAACTCGGGTCTTCATATCTCACACAAGATAACGAGTGTTATGACTCGCTTGGTTTAGCCCAATCCCAATGTTTTGATTTATTCAGTGCTCCTGATGCTTGTTTGATGCAACGAACGCAAATCGTCGCCATGGGTTCAAATGCCCCTTGCCATCCATTCTCATCCCGATGTTCTAAACACATCCGGCAGGTGTCTTCAGTCGTGACTCGCTGTTTCTGATTGATTGCTGATTCATAGGCCACTGTTAAACAGTTCCCGCACACAATACTCCCCTGATGACCCTCTACACATGGCGTATCGTTTGACCATGCGGGTGTTCCGCAGAAATCGCAAAGAATATCATCTGGCTTCACAAAATCGGGATTCATTCCTTTTCGGTGCATGCATCAATCCTATGTAATGTTGTTGCAAAGAAAGGTCGTCCTTCCTTCTTGTATTTTCGTTCAAAGTTTGAACCGACGAGTTCATGTTCATCTGCGGAAGTGGCGGGTGTAAATGGTTTCATTTCGAACATGTGATTGTTCCGCTCAAAATGTTCAAGGTCCCATTGCCACAACGATTCATGGTCCGTCACGATGTGGACGACTCCGTTTGTTTTAAGGACGCGGTGGAACTCCGCTAGAGTTTCGTCTTGGATGACGCGCCGCTTGTGATGTCGTTTCTTAGGCCAAGGGTCACTAAAGTACAAATGAATCACATCAGCAACTGCACTTTCGCACCAGTACTTTAAAAACTCAGTTGCGTCACCGTTCATAATTTTGATGTTTGATACATGGTGCCGGCGAATCCGGTCCGCAGCGTATCGATAGAATTCCTGCGCCCATTCGAACCCTAAAAAGGTTGTCTCTTGATGAATGGTTCCTTCTTGAACAAGGAAGGTTCCCTTTCCAGAACCAATTTCAATTTCAAACGGTGCATCGTGTTGTTCAAACCATGAACGAGGATCGATTCGACCACATTCAGGAGATGGCAAGGCATGCTGATTGATGCCAACATCCCCAACATCAAGTGTTTTTCCACGTGACAATCCGAAACTCATCAGGATGCTCCTGTGCATTACTCGCTGCAGCTGCTTGGGCATCTGCTTGCATTTTTGCTACTGCAGCAGATTGCGAGGA
>JAERSY010000145.1 GCA_016845245.1 Phycisphaerae bacterium | reverse complement strand
GCTGAAGACGGCTTACTCGACTGGCTACAGTTTGGGAGTGATGAAGTTGACCGACGTTCAAAGTTGACTCAACGAGAGTTGTCACTCTTAGCCATTTCTCAGCGAACACTCACCGATCTCTTTCAAGAACTTGAACTCGATAAGGTCATTGGAGTTGAGCGTGCGAACTTAACGACCTTAGCAACTGCAAGAGTACAAGAAGCACTCAACCAACATCAAAGCGGCGTAGAAGTTGAAGCCATCGACCTGCCACTCATCGCTCCAGCTGCAAGTGCAGCACAAAGTTTCGAAGAAATCTCTGTTGCGAATCAAGGTGAAGCACGACTCACATCTGCTGCAGAAGGGCACTCAAAAATGTTGTTGACACGAACAGTCGGCGACCCTGAACTCGTTGAAGATGCGGTTGAAGCAGTCGAAGCGTACAACAATGCAAGAGAAGTTCTTGAAGGACTTCAAGATTCAAATGGCTCTATTGTTGCGATTGAGAAAGCAAAAGCCGAGCTTAACGAAAGAGAACTCCACGCGATTGATGTTCTAGAAGCAGGCAACGGCAGAGCATCTGCTCAGATACGTAGTGCTGAAGTTGAGAGGTGGGTCACACTCATGGACACATGGGCGAGATCAAGCAGAGTAAACGGCCAGATGCGAGCGTATCAAGTCGCACCAAATTTGTATATGCAGCGGATGTACATGTCCGTTTTAGCGAAGAACTTACCCCACATTAGAAAGTATGTCATTGGGATTGACCCAGAACGTGTCAATCTAGATGTTGAACTTCGTTCAATCAACCCGCTTCTCAATTTCGCAGATGCGCTTGAAGACGATGAAGGAGATAATTAATATGAGACGCCCAATAGTCGTCGTTACTGGAATCGCAATCTTACTCATACTTGTCCTATTCAGTATGACGTACACCGTGTCCTTCCATGAAGTTGGAATCAAGAGTCGCTTTGGTCAAACTACTGACGAAAGTGTGATTAGAGAACCAGGTCTACACTTCAGGTTGCCGTTCTTTGCTGATTCAGTAACACTTCTTGACACCAGATTAAAGATTCATCAATCGCCTTTAGAGATGCTTCAAACTGAAGACGGACAACAAATTGTTGTCAAGGCGTACTTGTTATGGCAGATTGATTCAGAAGCAAGCGGACCACTAAACTTTTACAGAGCATTCGCATCAACTGACGCTGCAAAGAACACCATTGATGGTCAGTTCAGAGATGCACTCTCGGCTTTAAGTGCGTTTTCTTTTGATTCACTAACCGGTGCAACAAATGAACTCGCGAACGCTGAACAATCTGTACTTGACCGCTTAAGTTCACTCAAAGATTCTGGCATTCTCCCTGTCTCTGTTGGGATTAACCGATTACTACTTCCACCAAAAACAACAACAGCCGTATTGCAACGGATGCAAGCTCGTCGCGACACGCTCGCTGAACAGCGAAAAGCGAAAGGCATGGCTGACGCTGAAGCAATCCGTGCTGAAGCAAAAGCGAAGCACGATAAAATCATGGCATTCGCAGCCCAACGAGCTGAAGACATTCGCGCTGAAGGCGAGATTCAAGCAGCCACTTATCTGCAGAAGATGAGTCAAGAAGAAGACCTTGCAATCTTTCTCGCATGGCTTGATGCTGTAAAAACATCACTCTCTGAGAACACAACTCTCATTTTAGAATCTGATGTTGCGCCATGGCACTTGCTCAATCTTGACAGTGATACAAGTGAAAGCACGATTCCTGTTCCAGCAAAGGATAAACAAGCAAAATGACAGACGACATCAACAAGTCTGACGCACCTGAGCTAGAGTCACGTCGCCAAGCATCTGCGAATTTCATCGTCAAACAAGATGACAATTCATCGATTGAGTTACGCGATGCGATGGATACCGCTCATCGCTCACTCACTGATTCACTCCAGTTAAGTTTTAGAGCCCTTCAAGTCGTCATGCTCGTACTCGTTGCCCTTTATCTTGTTTCAGGTTTCCGAACAGTCGAAGATTCTGAAACTGGGGTTGCAACGATTTTTGGCTCAATTGTCGGCGATGAAGGACTAGTCCCCGGATTACAAACCAACTGGCCTGCACCAATTGGCGGATTCGAAGTCTTCAATGCACAAAACAGAGAATCTGATGTTGGATATCTCTTTAAACCGCAGATTGACGCTCGACTTTCTCAAGACCAACGCATCACGCGTGCAAGTTCGCGTGATGGTTTAAGACCGGGCGTCGATGGTTCACTCCTTACGAGTGATGGCGACCTCGCTCACATTGGTCTCGCTGCTGAATGGGAAATTGTTGACCCGCTCCAGTACGCTCATACCATTGTCGACAACGAGGGCTCAGACTATGTCCAGCTTGCACTAGAAAAGGCAGCAGTTCATGTAGTCGGTCAAATCACACTTCAAGAGTTGCTCGACAAACCGCTTGAAGAATTACGTTCGCTCATTCAACTTGAATCACAAAGCATGCTGAATGAACTTCAGTGTGGCATTCGCATCTCTGACATCATTATTCCAAGTGAACCAGAACCACCGCTATACATTCAACAATCCTACGCTGCGTTTGACAGCGCTCGAATCAATGCTGAAACAAGTGTTGAAGTCGCAACTGCAAGTGCTCGTGAAATGCTCATTCAAGCAGCAGGCAGTAACTACGAATCGCTCCTCAATCTGATTACGCTTTATGAAGAAGCGACGCTCAAAGGAGACGATGCCGCTGCTGAAAAACAACTCGCGCTCATCACCGAACAGTTAAACTCAGAAGAGATTTCAGGCGATGTCGCGAACACGATTTCATTGGCAGAAGGATATCGAGCACAAATCGAAACGACCCTTGGTCAAGATTATCGAAGGTTTGAGTCTCTGCTCCCAACCTACAGAGAACACCCAGAACTTGTGATTAAAGACAAGTGGCTAGACATGTATGCTCACGTTCTAAGTGTTTCCGATGTTGAACCAATTCTTGTTCCTGAGTTTATTGCAAGTGTACGAATTGGCATCACTGGGCTTGAAGATATTGCTCAGCTCAGACACAGACAACAACTCAACCGCAAAGAAGCCAAGTCAATGATCGAAGATGTAGATTTGCTAAATCCATGGATACTCAAGGCAAGGGATATCAACATCGACGGTCCATCTAGGCAACTCAACATCACTGATGGTGTTGTGCACGGCCGGCAGGAGTAAACATGGTTGATACTCGAGCACCACACACTGACCACGTCGTTGAAGCAGTCGGTCTAACCAAAATCTTTAAAGACTTTTGGATGCGGGCAAAGGCAACTGCTGTCGATGGAATCTCGTTTAACATTAACCGTGGCGAATTGTTCGGATTGTTAGGACCCAACGGGTCCGGCAAAAGTACAACGATCAAGCTCATGCTCGGACTGCTCAATAAGACGCGCGGGAGAATCACCGTCTTTGGGCGAGAGCCCCACGACGTCGCTACCAAAAAGTTTATTGGATTCTTGCCTGAAGAATCATATTTGTATCCCTACCTAAACTCAGTTGAAACACTCGATTATTACGGTAGGTTGTATGGCCTCGATGCAAAAACACGGAAGCATCGAACTGAAGAACTTCTTGATATGGTCGGACTCGCCCAAGTTGCTCACAGACACGTTGGCGAATTTTCAAAAGGCATGATGCGTCGCATCGGAATCGCCCAAGCACTCATCAATGACCCCGAATTCCTTATTCTTGATGAACCCACAAGTGGACTCGACCCTATCGGCACACGGCAAGTGAAGGACTTGCTTCTTGAACTCAAGAAGCGGGGCAAGACAATTTTGTTGAGCTCCCATTTGTTGTCCGATGTTGAAGATGTTTGTGACCGCATGACAATTCTGTATGGCGGTCGCATTCACGCCGAAGGCACTGCAGACGAGTTGCTCCTCGATACCAATCACACAATATTACGAATACCCCGCGTTAAGAATGATGAAACGATTCAGAAGATTGAACGCATCTTAGAAGAGAACGAAGGAACTTCTATTGATGCAGTGCAACAACCTAGGCAAAACCTTGAATCGTTCTTTATCCAAATTGTTGATGCTGCACGCGCGGCACACATCGAAACGAGCGGCGCTCAAACAGGTGATACAGCCGCATTCCTTAAAGGTGATGAGACTGGAGATGAACTCATCGACAAACTCATCGACCAACCAAGCACGCAAGAAGCAGCTGCTGTTGAAACAACGCCAGTCACTGAACAAGCCGTCCAAGATGATGCTGTGCTAGACGCACTTGTCAACAACGATGAAGAAGCTCCTTTGAGAGCAACAGAAGCAAACACTGAAGTAAGCGCCCCAACGGATGCTGACGCATCAGTCATCGATTCACTGCTAAACAACGACGACGAGCAAAAAGAGTAATCTCGCTGTGAAAGTATTTGGCGCAATTCACAACTGGATTAACCGTTGGCAGGAGAAAAGATCCTCACGCTACCTCCTTTGCGTTGTGCTTTCAGGAATCGTTCTTGCATACTTTGTACCGCTTATCATGACAAGCTGGTCGCTTTATGAGAGCAGGACGATGCTCTTTGAGCTGCTTACTGGCCCAGAACAACATGTCGCAGCAATGCAACTTGAAGAAACTGGTTTTGTAGAAATTTCTGGCAAACAGTATGGTGATGAACGCCTCAAAGGATTCCAGATCCTTGACGCTGAAAACTACGTCATCGACCCCGCAAGTGCAACCGCACTTATTTTGTCAAGCGAAGTGCCGACTTGGGCGCCTGCTTGGTTATTGCAAAATCCAAACATGGCAATGGGAGTGACAGCACTCGCAATTTTCTGGTGCATCATTTCAGTCTTCCTTGGACTCTTCCGCACCATGTTCTATGCGGTGATTACTGCGGGGTTCGCGTACCTTCTTTCACGCCTCTTTGGTTTTCACACGCTCGCATTCACGCTTACGTCTATCTGCGTTCTTGCATACAGTTATCAACTCTGTTTAAAACTCCTGCAATCACTTCTGAGTTCGCCGAGACAAGTTCCAAGTGTTGCAAGGGGCGTCCTTATTGAAGCAACCCGCACAAAACTTTCGCTTGCATTCATCACATTGCTGCTTGTGTTACTCCCAACCATCCCTGCGCTTATTGATGCAGAATCTCCACTAAGACATCAAATCCAAACGATGCTCAGCAGGAGCTTAGGTGTCTCATTTGGAATCGCTGCATTCCTTACCGTGTTTCTTGGTTGCGCTACAATTGCATTTGAAATTCGGGACAGACAAGTTTGGCAAGTCCTAACAAAGCCAGTCGGCAAGTTTGGGTACATCTTTGGAAAATGGGTTGGCATTGCAACGCTCAACTTAGCGCTGCTCACAATTGCTGGCGTCTCTATTTTCCTATACTTGCAATTCTTACGAACTGCTCCAGTTGCTCCCGGAGTCCAAGGCGAACTCGACCGGCTCGCTGTCAACGAAGAGATTCTGACAGCACGAGTTGAAGCGACGCCAATCTTTGAAGAACTTTCAAATGAACAAGTCGCTGCAAGAGTGGAAGCACTCATTGAAGCTGACCCAGATTTACGAGATGAAGAAAGTATTCAGGTCCAACTCCGCCAAAAACTTAGAGAAGATGTCCAAGAGCAACACCTTGCACAACAACGCTCCATCCCACCAATGAGGGGCGGCGTGTATGCTCAAACGTATACGTTTTCTGGGCTTGAACATGCTAAAAAAATGGGAACGCCGCTTGCGTTCAAGTACCGTTTTCATATTGGCCAGTCTGATGAACACGAAACGTATGAAGCAGGGTTTGCTTACAACAATGACATGGGAACAAGACATTCAGTTCGTTACATTCCAACGATGTCTCACGTCACAATGATTCCTGCGGAGTACATCAAAGATGATGGCACGCTCGATATTTCAATCTATAACTTGTACGAGCCACCACCAACTTATATGGGCAAGGGGACGATGAGTTTTGATAAGGGCGGCATACAATTGCTTTACCGAGTTGGAGACTTTGAAGGCAACTTCTTCAGAGCAATCATCGTCCTTTGGATTAAACTTGCATTCCTTGCAGCACTTGCACTTTCTGCATCAACGTTCTTAAGTTTCCCCGTTGCATGTATGGTGACGCTCACTGTGTTTGCAAGTGGAACACTCGCGCCATTCCTTGCTGAATCACTTGAAGCGTACTTCCCGCCAGCAACAGACAAGGTGGATTTTGGGAATCTAGCGCACCTCATTGAATGGGGTTTTGAAAACACAATCAATGCCATTGCAAACATAATCGTTTGGTTACTCGATGGCTTTGGAACAATGCGGCCAACAGATGATCTTGTCAATGGGATGCTTGTCTCTTGGGGCTCAGTACTCAAGGGATTCTTATCCATTGGACTTGCATGGTCGGGCGGCGCACTACTTATTGGCACGTTCGTCCTCAGAAAGCGACAACTCGCAATTTATAGTGGGAACGGGTAATGAGTAAGGACAGAATCGTACAACTCATCGCCGCATTCGTCGCTGCAATGTCAATGACGATTGGGGGCCTCATGCTTCCAAACATCTTGGACGACGCTGAAAAAAGCACGCTTCGATACACAAATAATGTCGTTGAAGGAGCGCCTGACTGGATTAACACAATCGGCATGTCCATCGGTGCGCTTCGCGGACTTCTTGTTGATTACCTTTGGATTAAGGTTCAGCAAATGCAGCAAGAGGGTCTCTTCTTTGAGGTGATGGCAGATGCTGATTTAATCACAAAACTCCAACCTCGTTTCCCACAAGTTTGGATTTTCCACGCCCATAACATGGCGTACAACATCTCGGTTGCAACGCACACGATTGAAGAGCGGTGGGAATGGGTGAACGAAGGCATTCGACTCTTGCGAGAGAAGGGGCTTCGAGCCAATCCTGATGACATGGTGCTCCACAAGGAGCTCGCCTTTTTCTTTATGCACAAACTTAATGGCAACACTGATGATGCCCATCTGTATTACAAGCGAAAGTTTGCAGAACGATGGCATAACATTCTCGGTGAACCGCCAGTGGGGTGGCAAGACAGAGTTGAGTGGATTAAAGAGATTGCGGATGCACCTCGCACGGTTCAAGATGCAGAGCGCATCGAACCACTTGTGAAGCCGTTGTTAGAAAAACTCAAACAAGACTTTGCCGACTTTGTTTCTGACACCGAACCACTCACACCTGAAGATGTGTTAACTCAAGTTGCGCAGATTGAGTCGATTACGCAGTATTCAACAGTCGCACAAGAAGTGGGCCTTGCGGATTCACTCAAAAATGAATCGCCTTACTTCAATCAATTGCTCACCCTGTATAACAACCCCGAGTATGCGAATGCTTGGAAGGTACTGCTTGAGACCTTCAGAAAACAAGTTCTTAAAGATGAATACAACATGGACCCTCAACTCATGTATGAGTACACAAGAGATGTCGGGCCACTTGATTGGAGACATCCTCAGACGCATTCTCTTTACTGGGCAAGACGTGGCGGCGATGTAGGCAAGGGTCGCCTCAAGGCAGATGACATTTATAAAGTTCTCAACACTGACAGAGTTCAACTTCAAGCACTACAAGGCCTCGCACGGTCAGGCAGAATTAGTTTTGACCCATTTTCGCAAGAAGTTCCGGGCCGGTTCCCAGACCCACGTTTCATCGACGCAATCATTGGCGATGAAAATCGGGAAGGGCTTTGGAATGAACTCTACAAGAAGCACTATTTCGTTCGTGGAGCAGGCGCAGACACATTTAACACGTTCCTACAAAACTTCCTCGGCTCTGCTGTAAGAGAGTGGTACAGACAAGGCGAACTCGATCGAGCGCAAGCGCTCTTAGACAAACTTGATCAATTCTATGGCACTGGTGCAACGCCGCCAAACAACGCATACAAGCTCCCACTCGATGTCTGGGCGCGTGAGCAAGCGAAAGGTGAATACGAACGACTGCCAGCAATTGCCATCAGTGATGTTACTTCTGCACTTCGTTATGCCTATCGAGTTGGCGTTGGTCAAAACAGGCCTGAGTTGTTCAAAGAAGCATTGAAGTTTGCTGACCAAGTAACGACTGAGTTTAAAACAAACGAGTACAACAACTACACCACAAAGTTCGGCTCAGGACGCATTAAGGACCTCATCGGCATTCTTGAATCAAGTGCACTCATTACATTTGAACAACTGATGACTGACCCAACTGTGCCAATTGAAGAACGCATGGCGATCTGGGCTGGCGTTGACTCGCTTGAACAAGGCATTAGACCTCGCGTATATGACCGCATGGCTCCAACGCTTCAGCAACAGTTTGCTCGAAATCCAATCAGCAGAGCCAGAAGTTTTGATGATGCTTTCCCGAAGCCACCAGGTCTTGAAGCGTGGCGTCAACAAATGGCTAAAGAAGCCAAGAAGGAAGCAGAAAAAGAAAACAATCCGAGTTCATCGGTGGAGAGACAATAAGAATGAGTTTACCCCCAGCCATTTTGTGCATTGGCCAGAACTACGCTGAACATGCGTCTGAAATGGGCAAAGAGGGCGCTACCGAACTCGTCTTGTTTATGAAAAATCCTGCAACGATTATTAAGAATGGCGACTCCATTGTGATTCCATCTTGCTGTGAAAATGAAGTTGATTATGAGGGCGAGCTTGCAGTCATCATTGGACGCGATTGCAAGGATGTCTCAGAATGTGACGCCCTTGATTACGTCTCTGGCTATGCAGTTGCAAATGACGTCTCTGCTCGAGTGTGGCAAAAACAAAAAAATGGAGGCCAATTCATTCGCGGTAAAAGTTTTGATACGTTTTGCCCGCTCTCAGATGTAGTCCCAGCAAGTCAAGTCCAAGACCCGCAATCACTGACCATCAAAACTCGTGTCAATGGAAACTTGATGCAAGATAGTTCAACAGGGAACATGATTCGGAGTGTCGCTCAGCTCATCTCTGAATTGTCTACAGACATGACTCTACTT
>JAERSY010000144.1 GCA_016845245.1 Phycisphaerae bacterium | reverse complement strand
CAACCTAGCGCCGACTGCTTCTACGACTGCAACGCTCGCAATTGGTGATGCGCTTGGCCTCGCCTTATCGAGACGAAAAAACTTTACCGCAGATGATTTTCACAAACACCACCCTGGTGGCATGCTGGGCATCGGTTTGCGTTCGGTGACCGAAATCACGCGCTTCAAAGTTGGTGAGAACCTCCCAACAGTTCATCATGAAACTGAAGTCAGCGAAGCGTTGAATCAAGCAAAAGCAACAGAAGGAAACCGAAGAGCTGGTGCGATTTTGCTAGTCGATGATGACGGCAAGCTCAGTGGTATTTTTACTGACGGCGATTTGCGAAGACTACTTCTTGAACATGACGCCCCACTACGCGAACAAATTGGAAGCGTTGCAACGCTTAATCCAATGCGTTTGAATACGAGTTCTCTAGTGAGAGATGCAAAACAAATGTTCACAGAACATCGTATTGATGAAATTCCAATCGTAGATGATGACAATTATCCTGTCGCGCTTATCGATGTTCAAGATCTCATCGCTTTGAAGGTGGTGCAAGAATAATGTCGGTCATTGTTGCATTGCGAAAAGAAAACAGGATTGTCATGGCTGCTGACACACTCACCAGTTTTGGAGAAAGTGAACATATGCCTCAAGATAATGCGAGTTCACCAAAGATTGGTCGCATCGGCGATTCGCTCATAGGCGGCGCGGGCTGGGCAGTGTATGACGACATTTTGAATGACTATCTAGCAACTCGCCCGACGCCAGAACTCAATTCATCGAGGAAGATCTTTTCATTCTTTCTTGAATTTTGGAAAGCGCTTCGTGAGCAATACACATTTGTAAACGACCAAGCAGCAACTACAAATACCCCATTTAGCGATATTGACTCAACGTTTCTAATCGCAAATGAAGGCGGTATTTTTACCGTCGCTTCTGATTTAGGCGTTACCCCGCTTAAGCAGTACTATTCTATTGGGTCTGGCAGTGAATACGCTATTGGCGTCCTCTACACGCTCTATCCAAGAACAGATGATATTGCAACAATTGCAACTGATGCAGTCAATGCTGCAATCGCAATGAATTTACAATGCGGCGGACGTGTTGATTTACTTGAGTTGAGTGTATGAAAACAAATTATGACAATTTAACCGTGCTCGCATTAGATGTTGATGGCGTGTTAACTGATGGTTCAATTTCGTTTGAACATGGAAATGATGAAGAAGTTAAAAGCTTTAATGTGCATGATGGACAAGGCATCTCAATCTGGCTTAAAGAAGGCAATCAAGTCGTTTTGATTAGTGGTCGTGATTCAGAATTGGTGAACAAGAGAGCCAAGGAGCTGAATATCGAACACGTCTATCAAGGCAGCAAGGATAAGATTGGTGATTTAGAAGACGCACTTTCTAAAATGAATGCAACAGCCAAACAAACAATTTTTGTTGGTGATGATGTAGGCGATATCAAAGTGATGCAACATGTGGGATATGCCATTGCTGTCCACAATGCTTCTGAAGATGTCCAACACATCGCCAACTGGATTACACCTCGAGACGGTGGACAAGGCGCAGTAAGAGACGCGATTGAACATTGCATGAAACAGACTGGTCGGTGGCAAGAAGCAATCGCTCACTTGCACTTGGAGAATAATGTTCAATGACGAACAAGCCATACACAGATTTTCAAAAAACTGAGAAGAAAAAAGTAACGCTTATTGTTGCAACAGTTGGCTCGCTCTTCTCATTACTTCTCATCGTTCTACTGTTTGCTCTCTCCGATGACGAGGTCACGGAAATCGTCAAAAGTGACAACGAAGACATCATCGATTTGCTGAATGAATCTCAGCTCTCCAAGAGCGGAAGTGACGACAATCAAATTGGTATTGAATTGCCTCAAGGAGGTTGGGTTCAACAAACAGATGAAGTCGGCAACCTCGTTCAACAATATCGTTGTTCATCACTGAATCCAAACCCAATGAACTTGCCAAGCGGTTGGATTGAAATGGATTCACCCGAAATCGAACTCTATCTTTCAGAGAATCGCCTCGTGCGAATTACCGGTGAACATGGAATCGCAAATGCCCCAAAGAGGGTCTTGGAGTCTGGAGAGATTGCTGGGCAAGTTGTTGTTGCGATGTATGAACTTTCTGATTGGTCAGCAAACGCTGTAAACGCCAGTCCGACGATGGTGCTGACCACGCCCCAAATCAGCTTTGATAACTTTATTGGGGAGATCACTTGTGAAAGTGAGATTCGTATTCAAACAGTTAACTCAACCCTTTCGGGAAGAAAACTTGCAATTCGTTTCAATGACACTGAAGGAAGAATCGAACACCTGCGTTTGGCTGAAGTTGATTACATTGATCTTTACAACATCGATAGACAACTTCCCCCCTCTGCTCCAGTTCGAAAAACGCTTGCAGTCACCAACACTCAAGAGCATCCATCAAAGAAAGTTCAAGCAAGCATCTTGCCTGAAGTTGAACATTACTTAATCACGCTTAGCGATCATGTTGTCATTACACAAGGCGATCCACTCACTGGCCGAAAAGCAACTGGCGACAAGTTAACGATTGCGTTTTCTAAAAATTCTGAGCCGTCAGCACAAACAGCACAACACACTCAGACTATCACTCCATTCGCTTCTTTAGAATCAAACATCGCTTCACTCTCATTGGGCGGAGTTGCCAATCGCGTTTTTGATGAAACCGTCACTCGAATCACTTGTGAATCAGCGCTAGTAATGGTGCCTTTGTATGACGAAGAGTTGTATCCCCTTACTGAGGATGATACGCGTATTGAGTTATTCGGCACGGCAGAACTGCCAGTGAAGATGACAGATGAGCAGCAAGAGATGACCGCACTCGGCACTCATTTTCGACATGATATAAATGCTGACCGAAGTGAAATTTCTGGCTCGCCTGCACTCTTAACTCAGCGAACCGTTGAGTTTGCCTCAAGCCACATTTGGATTGACAATTCAAACCATGTAGGCGGTTCACCAACAAGTGGAACAATGAAAAACAGTGACGGGACAGGAGTAAGTTCAACTCTATCTTGGGGCGGAAGTGTTGACTTCACATTTAACCAAGAGAGTGAAGTAAGCACACTTAGAACAGTTCTTTGCAAGGGCGACGTGCGCCTCACAGACCCTGAAAGCACGTTAAGTTGTGACTCACTTGAAGTCAATTTTGAATTGAACGCTTCAGGCAATTCGATTCCATCCCTTGCAATTGCAAGTGACGATGTCGTCGCAGTGAGCGATACGCAGACGTTATGGGCAAATAAGGCAACGGTCACCTTCGCTGAAACTCAAGATGATGCCTCTGGAGAATTGCTGGGGAGTGCGACTGCTGAAACGATGACTGCAACAGGCGATGTTCAAGTCTTGCTTGAAGATGGCGGCAGAGCATTCTGTGACAATCTTCAGGGTGACGTCTCTCAAGAAAAAGCCACACTCACAGGTAACGTCGTCGTTGCGTATGACCAACTCCTTATGAATCGCGGCGAAGAAGCAATCTTCACAATCAACCGGCTGACAGGCAAAGGTCACTGGAATGGTGCGGGGCAAGCGTTGTTTCTAACTGAGCCAATCAATGTGTCGAAACCAGAGAAGATTAGCCGGCCCGCCATTCAATCTTCAAATGATAGTGCCCCATCTTCAGGCATCACGATGCGTGCAAATTGGTACCACGATATGGAGCTTGATCAACATTTTAATGATGGCGCAGGCGCCCTCACCCTTGGGGGTGAAGTTGACATTCGTTCTTCACAATCACCTCAGGATGTTAGCCAAATGACTGGTGACGAGTTACGGCTTGAGTTTGAGATTCCACGAGAGTCAGAGCATGAGAATCGTGAATTGGAGCGAGTGATTGCGAAAAACAACGCTCAGATTGAACACAGGGTTTGGGAAGATGTAGATAAAACAACTCCCCCGATTGTTTACTACATCGGCGGAGACCACATTGAGTACGTTCCAAAAACACAAGAAACCCTAGCCGTTGGCCATGGCGAACTCGTATTGCGGGATCCAAGACAACCAAAAGTCGAAGAGCATCAGTCAGCACTCGCAGGTAAAGGCACAACACGATTTACATGGAGCCAAAAGCTGCAAACGCTCCAGCTTTCGAAAGAACTCTACAGAATTCATATGAATGGTGATGTAGAGATGGTTCACAAGAATTTACAGGGGCATGTCGGCATGCTTACTGCTGATGAGTTGGAGGGTATTGCTGCTGACCCGATGCCTGAGAAGGGATCTGAGAGCGTTTCTGAGCTCACGATGAGGGGCATGGACTTAAAGCAGATCAAGGCCGGTGGAAATGTCTATGTCGCAACAGATTCTAGGCGGGTAGATTGCGACACATTCGACTACAACCTTCAAACTGGCCTTGCTCGACTTTCTGCTGATAAAGGGAAACAAGTTGCAATTGTGACTGAGGGCGTCAATTATCCAGTCAGGGCAGAAAGCATTTTATGGAACATGGATCCTGAAATTGATTCCATTACAATTAAGAATCTTCAGGGCAGAGGCAGTAACTAATTGTAAAATAACGCTCCAATGGCAACACTCAATCAACATCCAGCGCTACAACGAGTCAAAGATGGGCTCAGTTCAATGAAACTCAGAACAACTGAGTTTAGGGGTCAGACGACAATCATCGCAGATAAGAACGACGTTCATGAGTTGCTCCGATTTCTCCGAGATGATCCTGAGTGTGATTATGATTTACTTTCAGATGTGACCGCAGCCGACTACCTTGATTATCCAGCACAAACAATTGGAAGATTTGCGGTTGTCTGGATTCTTGCGAGCACTAAGACATCAAACCGCGTCGTTGTAAAGACCTTCTTGAACCCATCGTTAGATACAAGCGGTATTGAAGATGACCCTGAACTGCATGTAGATTCATCATGTGATATCTGGCCAGGCGCAGAATGGCGAGAGCGTGAAGTCTTTGACATGTTCGGCATCCGATTTGATAATCATCCTGACCTAAGACGTATTCTTCTTTGGAAAGAGTATCCAGGACATCCCCTGCGTAAGGATTACCCACGCAAGGGCAGAAACGAACGGGTGAACTTGGCTACGGTTGAACGAGAAGACGCTTAACCAGCGTACACGCACCTGCACGTACACGTTTCTTCTAAAGCAACTTCAGATAACTCAGGCAATTCCGGCTTGAGCTTATTCCATATCCATTGTGTAATGACTTCACTCGTTGGATTCTCTAGCCCTTCAATCTCATTGAGGCAGTGATGGTCTAGTTGTTCTTCTAACGGAGCAAACGCACTTTTAATCACAGAGTAATCCATCACCCAACCCGTGGACTCCCCTACTGGACCTTCAACTGCAATCATCACGCGGAATGAATGCCCATGCATACGACCACATTTGTGACCTTGAGGAACATTGGGTAAAAAATGAGCGGCTTCAAATCTAAATGTTTTTTCTAAACGCATTACACGCCTCGTGTTGTTGGTGACCAAATGTATTTGTGGAGTTGCAAATGACAGTGAAATGGCAATCCGCTCTCGAGCACCCACTCAGCAAGAAGCGGAGGATCTAACGCTGGACAACCTTGAACAAACTCATTTCCCTCTTGCTCCATCACAGGTGAGCAGTGCACAGCTTTAACGCGTCTAAACAAGTCACGCTCTTTCGTGAGTCCGACAGCCCAATCAAAATCTTCTTTGCAAGTGATGACAAACTTTACCTCGTCATCGTCTTGTAAAAAGTCAAGATTGCAGTAATCAAAAGAGTCTGAAGCCCCACTATGCGGGGTCTTTATGTCAATGATTTTAATGACCCGCTCATCCACTAGTTCAAGTGATTGAGAACCACTTGTTTCAAGCAGAACTGTGTAATCGTTTTCACATAAGTGCTGCATCACTGGAATGATTTGCTTTTGAGCGAGTGGTTCCCCGCCAGTAATCTCAATAAGTTTCGTCGGATATGTTTCAATCTCTTGCAAGATAGATTCGACTGTGCGTTTTTCGCCTTCTTTGAAGGCGTAGGACGTATCACAATAATGGCAGCGGTGCGGACAACCAGTTAACCTAAGAAATACGCACGGTTTACCTACCCATGTCGATTCGCCTTGAATCGAATAGAAAATTTCGTTAATTCTTAGGAAGGATTGCTCCATTAGATACATTTTAAGGTAGTCAGGGCATGCTTGCCCTGTTAAAATCCGCATCCCCAAGCGCGAGTGGCAGAATTGGCAGACGCGTCAGCTTGAGGTGCTGGTGGGAGTAACATCCCGTGGAGGTTCGAGTCCTCTCTCGCGCATTGCTTTTCACTTACACAATTGACTATTTTTCGCAGGGTCCCCAGGCATTGATGATGAAGAGCAAATCTGTCACATCAACGTAGGAGTCATTGTTTGTATCCGACACACATTCATGACAATATCCCCAGTCTGATATGACCGCTAGCAAGTCACTCACATTGACCATGTTGTCGCCATTAATGTC
>JAERSY010000143.1 GCA_016845245.1 Phycisphaerae bacterium | reverse complement strand
CTTATAGAGTTACAAAAGAGCAATCCCGATGTTTACCAAGAAATCACGTCACTCCTTCCCTTCACAGAAGGTGATAGTGAGGGGTTAGAGATAGATCCCTTTATCAATGCTCAAATTGACTCATTCACCATAATCAGACGGATCGGCAGTGGTGGCATGGGAAGAGTATATAAAGCTCAACAAGATGAACCCGAGCGTGATGTTGCGTTGAAAATTCTAAGACGGGGGCTCATCACTTCTAGCGCATCAAAACGATTTGAGATTGAATGCCAATTGCTCGGAAGAATGAAGCATTGTGGCATTGCGCAAATCTATGATGCTGGCACGCATTCAATTCACGGTGACAAGATCCCATGGATTGCAATGGAGTTTATTCCTGAAGCAACTCCGTTAACTGCGTATGCAAACAATCATAACTTGAGCACGAATGAAAGACTTCTACTCTTTAAACAAGTATGTGAAGCTGTCTCTGAAGCACATAGACACGGCGTGATTCATCGCGATTTAAAACCAGCGAATATTATTGTCGATTGCAAAGGCAACCCAAAGATAATCGACTTTGGTGTCGCAAAAGCGCTAGATCCAATGGGTTTATCTACAGTACTAAGAACGCATTCACTAGATTTTGTAGGGACGATGCAATACATGTCACCCGAACAAGCAAGAGGTGAACACGTCGACGTATCTACTGACATCTATTCATTGGGTGTCATTCTGTTCGAACTTGTTTCCGGCGAACGACCCTATACACTTGGATCAACTTCAATACCGATTGCAATACAAGCAATCTCTAACGCTGAACCCAAGCCCCTATCTGAAATCAATGACACGTTAGGTGGCGATCTTGAAACAGTTGTACTGAAAGCGATGGCCTGCAATCCTAGGCATCGGTATCGAACAGCAATTGAGTTTTGTGACGACGTTATCCATGTAGTTAACGGCGAGCCGATTGTCGCAAGGAAGGAATCTCGTCTCATTCGTTTTCTGAGTAAACGAAAGCGTACTGCTGCAGGCCTAATGATTGCTCTCCCTATTCTTGCAGTTTCAACCGGAACATCGCTCTATTTCTCTGCACAGGCACAAACTGAACTTGCTCAAAAAGAAAAGTTAATCGAGTTTGCAAAGAAAGCGCTTGCAACACGAGATGAGATCATCATGACCAATCCAGAGTATTGGAATACGCATTACTCTTTTATGATTGATGAAGCCAGAGAGATTGCTGGTGAAAATGAATCATTACTAGCATCAATGTTAAGTTTGTTTTTTAGCGATACAGATTCAACTGTAGTTAGGAACAATCTTCGTCTACAGTCTGCAAAGTTGCTGCAATCAAACGAAGAACTCGCAACGCTCTTAAAGATAGATTATGAAGTATTCAACAGTCTAGAGTCTAGAGAAGAACGTCTTGAAAATGTCGAACGATTAATTTCCGCTGTACCATCTTCCTCAAACATGTTTCAGCTACGAGCACTCATTGCAAAGTCTCATTTAAAGCTCCATATTCATGATCAATCTGTTCAACGCGAGGGAATTGAAGATTCACTTTTAGCCGAACAGATCATAATTGATGAGTACAACGGTGAGTTTACACTGTTGTATCCACTCTTAAAGCGGCGTGCTTGGTCTTATCTGTTTCACAGCACAGACCCTGAAGCATCGCAACTCGCACTTAACATCGTTGACAATCACCTTATTGAAATGTGCAGAGCAAATTTTGGCCTCCATCATTCAAACACACTAACAACGATGAACTTGCGAGGAATTGCGCTTCAACAACTTTCACGTTACAAAGAATCGATAGATGTGTTACAAGAAGCATCACGAATCGCTGTAGAGAGTTACGGTGTGAGCCATAACATCACATGGCGTTACCTAAACAACCTTGCTATTTCTAAGGTGTTACTGGCACATGAATCGACTACATCAGTAGAAGATGAGTCTGAGTTGATCACCGATGCGATTCTTCTTTGGAATGAATGCATCAAACAAGCTGTCACCCACAATGAGCCGAGTGGATTGGGATGGTACCTGCCGGTGTTTCAAGAGATGTTGCCTGAATATGCTCCAAAAAACGCTGAAGTAAGCAGTTGGAAATCAGAAATGGAAGCAGGTCCAGCAATAAAAAATCAAGAGAAAAGTTTCCGCTCAGTACTCGCCGCTCCGCATATTCCGTAGGGAATGGAATGGCATGGATTTCCTGTGCTTCCATAAGAACCCCATTAGGAGTACAGGAGATGAATCTACACAATCTATTCATATTAACGAGTACGCTTTTTTCGAGCTCGCTAGTGGTTGCAAACACTGAAAGTACTCCAATCCAATGGTCCGTTGAAGATGGTGGTAATGGTCACTGGTATCAACTAGTTAACGCTGATGGTTCTTGGGCATCTGCTCAACAATTTGCTTCAAACGTTGGAGGACATCTTGTAACGATCACCTCTGAAAATGAACGAATATTTTTATTCAATCTTGCGAAAGATGCAACTGGAAACGGTCGTTGCTGGATTGGACTCTACCAAAACTTCAATTCTCCTGATTTTAGTGAGCCATTTGGAGGTTGGGAATGGATTACCGGCGAATCAGTCACCTACACTTATTGGTCTGAAGGTGAACCAAACAATTTAGGTGGTGAACATTTTGCGGAAGGAAGTACTGCTGCAGGTTGGTGGAATGATCAAAACAATGATGACCCACACAATTTTTGCATCGAATGGTCTGATGATTGTAATGGTGATGGCATCGTTGATTATGGTCAGATTCTAAACGACGAGTACTCTGATGAAAACGGAAACTGGATTCCAGATTGTTGCGAATCAGCAGAAGTGTGCGACCCTGGAGAGGTTGTTCAGTGGACTGAAGCAGATGGCGGAAACGGACATTGGTATCAAGCTGTTTATGTTGGTACATATTTGACTTGGAGTGAAGCGAACGAAATTGCTACTGAACGGGGTGGCTATCTGGCAACACCCGTAACTGCTAATGAGAATGATTGGATTTTCAACAACATTACAAATCATTCTAGTTTCTGGTCATGTGGCTATGGCCCATTTATTGGAGGTGTACAAGATGTCAATGCGCCAGATTATTCAGAACCAGATGGTGGATGGACATGGGTAAGCGGCGAAACTTGGTCTTATGAAAACTGGACCGCAGGCGCACCCGAAAATTGTTGTGGTGGCCAGCAACACCTCATGTATGGCGTAGGACAAAGTGATCCGCCATCGAATGAATGGAATGATGTGAACAGTACAGACACCAACAATTGTTTTACTTCTTATGTGATTGAATGGTCCGCTGATTGTAACTCAGATGGCATAGTAGACTTCGGCCAACTTCTAAATGGAGAGTTGCAAGATGACAACAACAATTTTATCCCTGATCAATGTGAAAACCCTATTCAGTGGAATGTTGAAGCAGGTGGAAATGGTCATTGGTACGAGTGTGTTCCGCACGGTTCAGAACTAAGTTGGAGTGAAGCAGCTGAAATTGCATACACTAAGGGTGGCTATCTCGCTACTCTTTCAACAGAAGCCGAAAACAATTGGGTCCGTTTTGGCATCCTGAATAACACATCCTATTGGACCTACGATGTAAACGGAGGACTCAATGAAGGACCATACATAGGTGCATTTAACCATGGAAAAACGTGGCAATGGGTCGATGGCAGCGAATGGACCTACTCGAATTGGCACGCAGGTAATCCAGGCGAAGAAGGATACCCAGCATATGCTCGCTTTTTCAACTATAGCGGCTCACGAGCGTGGCAAGACAATGCCGACTTGCCAGGCGAACCATCTAGCTCATTCTTGATTGAATACGACGAGTATCCGTTTTGCATTTCGGATTTAAATGGCGATTACATAGTTGACGTTAATGATATTCTCATATTACTTGCATGGTGGGGACCATGTAATGATTGTGACGCTGACATAGATTCCAACAGTCAAGTCAATGTTGACGACTTGCTCATCCTAATTGGTGACTGGGGTAATTGTTATTAAGAAACCTTTGCTGTAGACAATTTGTTGAGTTAACCGATACATCATTAGTTCGTTATGTTAGAGATCTTTCGGGAAACCTTTACAACACAAGAGCGGTGGCTATTGGCACTCTTCGCTTTTAGTTTGTTCATCATGATCTGCTCAATCGTTGCAGTAACAAGAAGAATGAAGTGGAACGGTCGTTGCCAAAAGTGCAAATACGATTTGCGCGGAAGCACGACGAGTGATTGCCCCGAATGTGGCACAAGCAAAGCTTTGCAATTTCGGTTTTGTTATGTCAGACCGTACTTTGGGATGAGTGCCCTGCTCTGCCTCATCATTACATCTCTGTTTATTCCATGGCCAACAGTCTGGGCTACAAGTTTGTATTGCATTGGGATTGATGTTCGCGTTCACAAGGAACACAACCTTGGAAACGGACTCATCGTTCAAGAACTCTACTACTTTTTCGATTGGGGTGAAGCGACTGCCCCATTTACGCCAGGCATCCATGTCAGTCGCCATGGAAACGTATTGCATGAAGAAATGTTTATGACTTCCGCACAAGAAGTGTTCTTCCAAGACATGAATGGTAACGGAAGCATCGATTGCCATTTCTACAATGGCCATGGAGGCAATGGTGGCTATTCGTCATCTCACATTTATGATCCTCTGATTGAAGAGACAGTCAATCTTCCAACTGGCTACTTTAAAGATGTGAACGATGATGGCGCAATGGAATTTCTCGCTCGTGAAAATAGCATTATTGGCGATTGGGATGTGTCATATAGCCGTATGCCTTATGTAGACGTGGTGCATTCTTGGAATGGCAAAGACGACTGGGAGCTCGACCCAGAGTTAAACAAAATTGCATGGAAAGCTACCCCACCTACTGAAGCACTTGTTTCTACGATAAACGACTGTATTGAACAACGTTCTTATGGTCAAGCGTATGGATGTTTTTTAGATACGTTTACAAATCTATGCTATCGCGGCGAAGTTGATGAGGCGATTCAACTCCTGGAGCGAATCAATTACGAAGAGAAACTAGCTTTTGTCATGATGTTTCAAAATACGCTCTTGGAGAATGCGCGCCATAAAGAACTCCTCCGTTCTTACGGCGTCTTTGAGATGCATGAGTTGTTGAACGACTACGAATAAAAAAAGGCGACTGCACGAATGCAGCCGCCTTTCAATCAATAACTTTAAAGTTAAGTTATGGGCATGGACCCCAGTTACCAATGATGAGTAGAGCGTCTGAGACGTTGACGACGCCGTCACCGTTTGCATCTGCAGGTGAATCCATTTGACCCCACTGGTCGATGACCAAGAGGAGATCAGAAACATTGACACTGCTATCGCCAGTGACATCACCTTCACAAGTTCCAGTGTCATCACATTCAACGGATGCGCCTCGAAGAAGCACGTTATCTACATGCCAACCGCGGAACGTGTTAAACACGTCATCACCTGAATCAAAGTGCCACTCAATTTGGAGCGTATCTAAATCGCCCGCCGCGATTGGAATCTCAATTGTTTCCCAGTTTGAAGACTCACCGAGTTCAACAACCATTTCGCCATTCACTCGCACTTCAGCACGGTCATATGAATCTAAGTCTTCGGTTTCAAGTGCATTGCAGAATGAAAGCACCATGTCACCTGAGTAACTCGTCATGTCAATGACGGACGTCATCAGTGAACCGACCACTGTGCCCTGGTCATAATCACAACTCGATGTTTGACCGAAGTACATTGCATTACCAGAACCACAATCTCCGCCAGGAGCACACTCAGTTGTTGTGTTCCAAAGTCCATCTGCTGACCATCCAGATGGCAAGCCATCATTAAAGTCAACATCAAGGACGATTGTTTCATCAATCACACCAACTGCAAGAGCGTATTTACTCGCAGGAGCACCAAATGGCTCATAGACAGTCGTTCCATTTTCGCCAGTCGCTTTGAAGTAGAACCGAACGACATCGCCGCAATCAAACGCAGGGAATGAAGCGGAGTATGCATCACCACCGTGGTATGTTGCTGGATAAAGGGATGAATCTCCATTCTCTTCAACTACAAGGTAAACCTCATCAGTGTCTGGCTCTTCAATGCCAGCGTACACTTCAAATTCAACAGTTGCGATTTGACCGGGCAATACTGATTCTGGAACACCATTTGGGAAACTGTAGTTCAAGAAATCGAGTTGTGGCACATCGATATTGTGGGCAGTAAACCCTGAAGCAATCTGTTGGTAATGAGGCGTACCATTGCCGATATCACCATCATTATCATCAAGTGTGAGGAAGTCGATTGCAATCGCTTCATCAATTGAAGTACCGTTGTGCATCAAAATTGAGTTGACGCAAATGCCGTTGAGCGTATCGAGTCCATCAGGGATAAACTTCATTTGCTCGCGGATATCCCAAACACAGCCACTGATGAGCTGACCACAGGAGTGAATCGCGCTACCACATGAAGAACATCCACTTGCTTGATATTGGCAATCATTGTCTGCATCACGAATACCGTCAACACAATCGCCTTCATAGAAGCCGATTGCGAGTTTATGTTCACCAGTGATGAGTACACCCATGACGTCACTGAAGCCCTCGCCGTATTCACCTTGGCCAGAACCAGCAACATTTACGAGGTGGTGACCATATTCGTGGTGCACGATGACTGAGAATGCTGTGTTATTACAACTTCCAGTGTTTCGATAGAAGTTAATCGAACTGCCGTCGTAGTAAGCATTGCATGAGGAATCGATGTTAACGTTCACTGTGAAGTTTTCTTCATTGTGAATGGTTGGATACTCAGGGTTGTAATAAAGCGTGAAGTCACGAACGACGTTTGATTCAACATATGCATTTACTTCAGCCCTATAAGACTCTGAGTTGTTTGCTTCATTGTGGAAGAGATTGAGCGTTGAATTCGCTGGCGTCTGTTCAGTAATGGAACTGTCACCACCACTTTGATTATTGACATTGAAGTATCGCCCTTCAACACCTGAAGTAACATTGACGTTACCACCACTTGCAGGAAGCTCATAGTAGCCATCGACATCAGCGTATGTCGTTTGACCACCGCCTGTCACTTTTGCGTACTGCATCGCCATTGGAAGTTCTTCTTCGCATTCGTCAGCTGCAGCGCCTTGCGTGACATTTGCTTTGACTTGACCTTCAACGTTGTGAAGAATGAGGTTGTCAGTATGAAGGAATGAACCGTCATTCGCGTCAACGATGTATCGATACTTTTCAAATGTACCAAGCAACTTGTTTCCGATTTCGACTTCAGCAACATATGCAAGCGCTGGCTCGCGACGGTCATTTTCAAAGCCAGCAAAGATAACGTAGACTGGTTTTGAGATGCGTGCGTGTGAGCCAAATCGCTTTGAAAGTGCGTTGACTGCAACCTTTGGACTTGGCTGCCCTTCTTCTAGATTCCACCTGCTGACGTTGTATAAATCAGAAGTGACATGGACTGCTGGGAATCCACTTTCATTTCGACAAAGCACTGTGACACGACTGTTATAAATCGGTACACCTTGATACGTTTGGAGATACCCAACACCAGTGAACTTGTACGATTGTGTCGCTTGGTCAAACATGATTGGCTGAATATGATTGCCAACTCCCCAAGGACCAACTGGAATCAGGTCTTCCGCGTCAAAGCCCCAAAGGTGAGCCCACTCATCTAAGAATGCGTCTGCTGATTTCTTTGGTGTGTTGCCTTCAGAAAAAACGTTTCCGTAAATTCGTTTGATGCTTCCATCTTCTGTTCTTAGAAATGAAACGCCCTCATGCGAATCAAGAAAACCCGCTTTTCCGGGCTGATCACTGACTTGTGCGAGAGCTGAAAATGAAAGGATAGATGCACAGAATGTGCCTGTTAAAATTGCTTGTGTATTCATGAATACTCCTCGATTCATATGTTCGGCGTGAACATTATCTAGTTCCAGTATTGTGACTCAGAAAAGAGATTAAATCAAGAAAAAAGAGAGTTTAAGAACCTCTAAGAAGCCATAGTTGTCAATTTAGGAAAGCAGTCTAAATATGCATGGATATTCATAGATTTTTGTGCCTCCGTTGACATCCATCGTCTGTATTGCCGCAATGATTGGGAAGATGATGAGATAGAGCATTAAGAGCGCTAAAAGCGGTATTCCAATAAGGACAAAGCAGAGAATGCCGAAGACGAATCCAACGATGATTGAGAAGATGACAAGGTTCAGTGCTTCCTTTGCGTTAGCTTTGACAAATGCGTCTGTCTTTCCTGTCGTGTTGTAGAGCACGAGCGGAATAATCAAACTCGCAAATGGGACAATCAAGCCAATGATAAAGGACCAATGGGCGAGTGCTGCAAGGTTTCGGTTGTACTGTTCGCCTGTTCCGAAATCTTGAGGTTCTTCTGGGACTGAAATTTTAGCCATGTCTTGCTCCTTCACTTGAATTCCTACGGACAGTTCGGGTCAACAACCCAGTGTGCATTTCCTTCGGGATCAGCAAAACTCCCAAACCAGAAATCGTCCTTCTCGCTATACATTGCCTCACCAACTGTTGAAGCGCCATGTGAAGATGCGTATTCTAAGAACGTCTTCACATCTTCAACTTCAAACTGAAGTACAACACTGTTTTTGCTTCGGTCAGTCAGTTCGACACCCATCTCACTTGCAAGTCCGATTGCAAGTTTGATGCCAGCCGTGTTTTCTAAATTTGCATAATGGAAGTCAACATCAAAGATTTTTACTTCTTGAAAATTCAATACATCACAGTACCACTTTTTCATGCCATCAAAATCATTTACTAAGATGATTGACTCTCTCGGCTTGACTTCCATTGCTACACTGTAGCATCTATGAAACTCAATCGCACATTTTTGCAACTGCTAATCTGGTTTGGTATTGTCGAAGGCCTCTCAACGCTTGTGTTATTTTTCGTTGCGATGCCCCTGAAATACATGTATGACATGCCGCTCGCCGTCACCATTACAGGAATGATTCACGGCTTTTTATTCCTTGGGCTCGTTGCATTGTTTATCGCAGGCAAATCAGTTGTGCCGTTATCTACAAAAATGGTCATCGGAGGCATCATTGGTGCAATTCTTCCCTTTGGACCATTTGTTGTTGATGTCAAACTTTACCGGTTGCTAAAGAGTCAAGAAAACAGTTAATACCAATCGTCCGGCTTCGCTTCTTTCGCAAAGACCGACCAAATCACAGCCGCGCTCACAAACCCATCAATGATGGCAAGTGAGACAACCCAGCGTAACCTTGCCTTTTGCAAATCAGAAATGCAACTGCTGAAATAGGCACGCAGATGACTGGAAGAATCCATACGCCTTTGTTTACAAGTTCACTCTGGTCATATGCAAAACCGCATGCAGCACACCCGACAATAAGCGTTCCGAATACAATTTGAACGCTTTTTACTTCCCGCGGTTTTATCCATTGAAGCACGCACAACGCTGCCGCGACTGCTGACATCGCACCTGCGAAGAATGCGAGTTTTGCAAAACTTGCATTGAGTGCAAGCAGAGACAAGCCAGCGAGAATAAACCACGAAGCAAGAAACATATGCCATGCAGGAATGGTCAAACGCCTAAGCCCAACACTTACGAACAACACTGATACACCGATGATGATGCGTTCGAAGAATCCATCTTGCTTAGGGAAGTACATGATGCATGCAGCAATGACGCCTGCAATCAGAGCTTGCAACACAATCAGCTCATCGCATTGTTTAAGAAGTGGATAGATGCAAGACAAGAACGCTATGAGTAAAACTGTCAAGACGAGATAGTGCCACTTCTGTGTTGGCGGGATGGCCGGCATGCCTTCTTGAAAGAAGAAGGCCGCAAAGGAAGCACCCAACACTGCAATGCAATAACCAAGTGGTTGAACTCTCTTTTTGTTGAAGATCAGATAACTTAACAGCAATACACCAGTTGCTATCGCAACTGGAATGCCAACAAACTTGAGCACTTCAAGTGGATTCATTTTCGAATTGCTTCAAGTGCGACAATGACTTTTACATTGTCACCAAGCGAACCACTTTCCACGCCGTACGTCATGCCGAACTCAGAACGGGTGAGCGTAAACTCAGTTTCGAAACCGATCATCTCGCCTCTCCTGCCTTCGACTTGCCCTGTTCTTGCCATGTTGACTGTGATTGGTTTTGAAACGCCATGCATAGTAATTTCACCCGCGACTTCAAACTTACCATCTCCTACGAGTTTCGCGCTTGAACTTTTAAACGACATTGTTGGAAACTCGACGGCATTGAAAAAGTCGGGGCTTTTGAGGTGGCTATCGAGCCGTTCGTTGTTCGTGTCAACGCTATCGATTGCGATTGAGACATCGAACGATGGCACATCGTCATTGAGGATTATGGTTCCTGTGACATCATTGAATCTTCCATAGAACATCCCCGCTCCAACATGGTGAACTCGGAAGATGGCGGTCGAATGGACAGTATCGATGTTAAATGGCTTTGTTTCTGACTCTTGAGTCCCTTGAGAAAACATCAATACGATTGATAGTGTGATGAGTTTGATGAGTAACATAAATGCTCCTTTTCTTTTGTGTACTATAGCTCTTATGAATGCACTTACATTTCTCTTTATTGCCCTCTTCTTTAACACTACACCACAAAAACCAAACATTGTGATTCTCTTCGCAGATGATGCTGGCTACATTGATTTTGGTTTTACTGGAACGGAAGATTTCAAGTCCCCTCGAATTGATGCACTTGCTGCGGAAAGTGTCGTTTGCACAAATGGATACGTCACTGCTTCTGTGTGCAGTCCATCGAGAGCAGGACTCATGACCGGTCGCTATCAACAACGCTTTGGACATGAAGCGAATTTAAGAGGCAAAGACGTGGGGCTTCCACTGAGTGAAGACACCATTGCTGATTTACTTAAACCGCTCGGGTATACGTCGTGTGCAATTGGCAAATGGCATCTTGGAGGAACGGATGCGATGCACCCGCTTGAACGCGGCTTTGATGAATTCCATGGTTTCTTGCTTGGCTCTAGAACATATTGGTCCAAAAAAGACCCTGACAAAGTGACGCAGCGTTCACTTATGAACGGCAAGAAAGTTATCCCTGAGGATGACAATAGGTACTTAACGGATTGGATGGCTGATGAAGCGAACGCCTTTATCAATTCCCACAAAGACGAACCATTCTTTTTATATGTTGCGTTCAATGCTGTCCATACGCCAATGGAAGCGCCGAAACATTTAGTTCAATCATTCCCAGACATCAAAAATAAGAAACGACAAAAACTTGCCGCAATGACGCTCTCCCTTGACAATGCAGTCGGCTCGATTCTCGATACGTTGAATGCTAACGATCTTGATGAAAACACAATCGTGTTCTTTCTGAATGACAATGGCGGCGCAACCACGAATGCATCAGACAATGGTCCCCTGCGCGGAATGAAGGGATCGAAATGGGAAGGTGGCATTCGTGTCCCATATACCGTCCGGTGGCCAAACCATTTAACCCCTTCAAGTTTTGACTATCCTGTGAGTTCGCTTGATATCGCCTCAACTGCTGTTGCAGTTGGTGGAGGAAACGTGTCACAAAAACTAGATGGTGTAAACCTCATTCCGTTTCTGTCAGGCGACATTGCAGATGCGCCTCATGATTCCCTTTTTTGGCGAAGAGGACCCGCTGGAGCCGTTCGCAGTGGTGATTGGAAACTGATTCGAGTCGATCACGAGCCACCCCTATTGTTTAACTTGGAAAGTGATGTAAGTGAAACCGCAAACCTTGCGCCGCACTACCCGCAACAAGTAAGCAAAATGCTTGAACTTTACGACAATTGGGAACAAGAACTTGTCGAACCGCTTTGGATTTCAGACAAAGTTTGGCGTGACCGTCAAGTCGCCAAACACAAGATGGACGTCATTGGCAGAGAAGCTGAGCGAAAAATCCCTTAAGAGTTTTTCGTTGATTTAAACGCGATAAGCAAGAACGAGGCGCTGATTAAAACTGCAGAGACGATGACGCCAAGCGCGATTAGTATCTTTGGATTAGAAAAGCCCTCAGTTGTTAAGTTAAGAGCAAGCGTAACGACAGTTATGATCAGAACAACTGCAACGCATATGAGAACTCGCAAAAACTTAGGAATCGCTGTTTCCCTGTTTTGCGCCATGCATTTTCATCGCAACGATTTCAAAACCTATGGTCGGTAGGTTGATTCTCATTTTGAATCTCCAGTTTGGAACTGAATTTCGCCTGTAATAGTACCGCCCACTGTTCCATTATTCGTAAGTTGTTGGACAGCTTCTGCTCGAATACTGCCTGTAACGACGCCAGTTTCTGTAATCGTGACTTGTTGACCCATAATGTCTAAGTCACCGTTAATCGTGCCATTAATTGTTAGTTGCTGACAAAGCGCTGCGACGTTGCCGTCAATGGTGCCATTAATCTTGACGACTTGGCCCATGTAAACCACATCGTGATCCACTGTCACGTCTTCGTCAACTGTGCACACTTGACAGTCAATTCGTTGATAGCCCTTCTCTTCAAACTCAGTAACGTAACCAGTCACCATTTTGTACATCACGACGAAGAAAACAATGATGGCAATGATGATCAGCAAGCAACCACAGCCACAACCACATCCGATCTTTTTCCCAACCCCACTGCTTTGGGATTGTTCGTCTGGGTTGATATCAATAACTTCGTTGTTTAGTTCTGCCATTAGTAGACCTCGACCATCATTCGTTCACTTGGGCGAATGTATCGCCTCATTGTTTCTCTGTCCCAATCACTGACTGGAACGCCTTGCAGTTCATCTTTGATTTCCATGTAATCATCAGAGAGACCGCGTTCACCTAAAAGTTGATAGACACCAAACTGCATGCCAATCAAACCACACATATAGAGTAACCCCCGCTCACTTGAAAGTACAGGATTAAAAACATCTTCCCACTGACTTTCGACTAATCCGTGTACATATTGTTTGTTTGCTCCCCTGCTAATCGCTGTGTGATAGTGGAAGTTGTCATGTTTCTCAGCGTAGCCCCTAAACAAGTCGTCGTAAAGCAAATCACTTTCATACGGCGACCCCATTACAAGATGCACTTGACTTGACGTTGGACCATCGGGGTGATCGAACAACTCCATACACATCGAACGGAACGGTGCAATCCCAGTTCCGGTTGCCATGAACACGTAATCGTGCGCGTTACGGTCAACTGGAAGTAAGAACCGCTTTCCATTGGGGCCGCACACTTGCACTTCATCCCCGACTTTTGCATCACATATATAGTTACTGCAGACGCCTAAAAAGAGTTCATGACATGATTCATCATCGCCATCCTTTTGAGACGTAAACTCATCAATGACTCTCTTAGGTGTTGTGGAGATAACTTTCCCTTCTCCATCTTCGCCCCAGCTCGGACTTGCAAGCGAATAGAGCCGAACCTTGTGTGGCTTTCCGTTTTCATCTTCGCCGGGCGGAACAATGCCAAATGATTGACCCGGATAAAGTTGACCTTCTAGCGGAGTCCCACTTACGTCAATCGCAACATGCCGAACAAAGCCCGCAGACTTCCGCCCACCCTTCAAACACGTTTCAGAACCAACGACTTTCCCAATGACTGGTTCTTTTGGCTTAACAAGGTTCATTGGGACTTCAGGGAATTCAGGCATAGTTAAAAACTATTCTAAGCGTTGTAAACACAATTGTGTGCGCACTTCGTATCATGACATTTACTATGAAGCAATTTATTCTATCGCTACTTATTGCTGTAACAGTCATCGTTTCAGAGGGTTGCAAGTCAATCGGACCACCTCACATGCGTGCTGGTCGTATTGAATACAACAAAGCGTTAGCCGAAAGCACTTCAGAACAGTTGCTTTTAAACATCGTAAAGATGCGGTTTCTAGATCAACCAGTCTTCCTACGTGTTTCAAGTTTAACGTCAAACATTTCATTTCAATCAGAGCTTGGGACAAACACGACAGGCGTTTTTGATTCAACAAAGTTCCCAACTTCGGTTACCCCGACGTTTACGTGGAAAGAAAATCCAACAATTACATACCAAGAGCTTACTGGGGCAGATTATGTAAAACAGTTGCTTGCACCAATTCCAGCAGACACAATCGTGTTACTTCTACAGAGTTGGCCAGCAGACATGGTATTACCGCTTGCAGTCAATGAAATCAATAACGTCAACAACACATGGGATCCCATCAATCAAAATGTGTATGACGATGATGACAATAGCCACAAAAAGTTTTCAGAGATTGCGCAAACGATGAGCAAGCTTGGCATGCAGCGAACGCTTGAGTGGTCTGTGACTCGTCCAACTGGGTCAAGCGGAACACTAGACACTGCGATTCTGATGAATAAACCAAAGAATTCGCAAACAAAAGTCATGGTCCAATCACTTCTTGAAGATTTGGTATTTA
>JAERSY010000142.1 GCA_016845245.1 Phycisphaerae bacterium | reverse complement strand
TTTGAAATGATGCGACTCGATCGCCTCTTTGCAATCGAATCTGCTCCAAATCAGTTTGGCTCCGCTGCCTAACTATTAGAACCATAAAACAAATGACCAGTCTGCCGCATCTTCTTCCACGAAAGTGTTGGCAGACTGTATTATGTGCTCTCTATGGGTCTCGAAGAAGCCATTCCAGTCGATGGTTATTTAACCACGCAACTCAGCAGAGTCATCAATTGGGCCAGACGTTCAAGCGTGTGGCCGATGCCATTTGCGACTGCGTGTTGTGGTATCGAACTCATGGCGACTGCATCAAGTCGTTACGATTTAGCTCGTTTTGGCGCAGAGGTGTTCCGATTCAGCCCAAGACAGGCAGACTTGATGATTGTTGCAGGACGAGTCTCAGTCAAAATGATGCCTGTGTTGCAAAGAATTTATCTCCAAATGACAGAACCCAAATGGGTCATTTCAATGGGTGCTTGCGCTTCAACTGGAGGCGTGTTCGACACTTATGCGGTCGTTCAAGGTGTCGACCAGTTTATGCCTGTCGATGTTTACGTGCCGGGCTGTCCGCCAAGACCAGAAATGCTCATCGAAGGCGTCATGGCCATTCAGAAAATTATCGACGAAGACAACATCCCTTACGATGGAGAAGGCAATCGAAAGCCACTCGAAATCGAGTTGTTTGCAGACAATACAAAACCAGTCGATGTCACAATCGACCATACGTAACTCCCAAAACACATCAACAATCTGTTACAACATATTCCGGAGGTGTGTAATTTGACGTCTGTTTCAGCCATTCATCAAAAAGTTCTTGTACTTAACCGTGGATATTCCGCAGTGAGTGTTGTGTCAGCAAGACACGCATTTACATTACTCTGCCGAAACGCAGCTGAAATCATCTCAACGCAAGATGGTCATTATGAATCATTTGGGTTAAAAGATTGGGTTGATGTTGCAGCGCTTCAACGAGAGTTCGAACCAGATGCACACCATTGGATTCGTCTTCCATCTCTTGAGATTGCAATTCCGAAAGTCATTCGATTGCTAGGGTATGACAAGTTCATTAAGCCAAAGGTGAAGTTGACTCGTCGTAATTTATACGCGAGAGATAAGAATAAATGCCAGTATTGTGGCAAGCGTTTCCAATCTTCTGAGTTAACACTTGATCACATCGTTCCACGAGTTCAGGGAGGCGTGAATGCGTGGACAAATTTAGTGTGCGCTTGCTTGCGATGTAACACAAAAAAGGGCGGCAGAACGCCAAAGCAAGCAAACATGAAGCTTATTCGGTTGCCTTTTAAGCCCAATCGCTGTGACACGCTAAAAGTGAGAATTGGTCGCAAGCAATATTCATCGTGGAAGACATTCCTGAATAATGCCTATTGGACAATTGAACTCGTTGATTAATCAGAAATCGCGATGCGTCAATGTCTAAAACATCGTTCGCCAGTGAGTAACAAGGTCACGTTCCGCTCTTTGCACAGTTGAATCGTATCTTTATCTCTGACACTTCCGCCGGGTTGTACAATGCAACTGATTCCTTCATTAATCAGAATCTCAGGACCATCTGCAAAGGGGAAAAATGCGTCAGATGCAGCAACTGGCTTTCGAGCTGTAGACAGGGCGTCGCTTGCTCGTTGCACTGCTAATCTCGCAGCAGATACGCGATCGACTTGACCCATGCCTCCGCCAATAAGCGCGCCATCAGATGCAATTGAAATGGCATTAGACTTTAAGTGAGCAACGCAAATCCAGGCGACCTTCGCATCGAAGAGTTGCTGTCTACTTGGGTTTGGACCAGCTACATGATTCCATTGTTTTGGTTTCGCAATAACTGGGTGGCAATCTTGAGTGACAAATCCACCTTGCAGCGATTTGACTTGTGTCCACGATTTTTCTTGTTTGAGATCGCCTGTAGCGAGAACGCGCACATTCTTCCATCTGTTTTTTAGGATGCTCACTGCCTTATCTGAAAATGATGGGGCAACAACAACTTCGATAAAGCGGTCACCCTTTGAAATCATTTTGGCTGAGTGTGCTGTGACTGTATCACTGAGTGCAACGATGCCGCCAAATGCTGCAAGTGGATCACAGTCCCACGCTTTAGTGAACGCTTCCTTGAGTGTTTTATAGACTGCTGCGCCACATGGATTTGCATGTTTGATAAACGCAACACTTGGCAACTTAGAATTCGCGTGTAAATCTTGTACAAGTTCAAGAGCAGCCGCAGCGTCCATGTAATTGTTGTAACTCATGGCTTTGCCACTAAGCTGTGTAGCGTTAATGATGTTCGCGCCACTTTCGTTTTGAGTATACACGTTTGCTATTTGATTAGGATTTTCTCCATATCGTAGTGATTCATGCAAAGCGCCTTCGACCATCAATGATGTTGCGTCATTATTGCTCATCCAGTTACTTATTGTTTTGTCATAAGACGCTGTTCTTGCAAATGCTGCATTTGCAAGATTTCTTCGTAACTCAAGCGTAGTTTTACCCTTGCTCTTCTTGAGTGACTCTAACACCACGTCATATTGGCTCGTATTCGTGACTACTGTGACAAATTTGAAGTTCTTTGCTGCGGAACGAATCATCGCTGGTCCGCCGATATCAATTTGTTCAATGATTTCTGCTTCGGTTGCATCTGGTTTTGATACGGTTGCTTCAAAAGGATACAAATCGATACAAATAAGATCTATTGGAACAATCTCATAGTCAGCCATTGCTTTCTTATGTTCTTTATTGTCCCTAACTCCAAGCAGCCCGCCATGAATCATTGGATGTAAGGTTTTCACTCTGCCGTCTAGCATCTCGGGAAAGCCAGTCACTTCTTCAACCGGCGTTACTGGGATGCCGCTTTTAGCGATAATTTTAGCTGTGCCGCCTGTTGAGATAATTTCAATATCGAGTGCATGTAACGAGCGAGCAAAATCTACAATGCCGCTCTTGTCACTTACAGAGAGGAGTGCCCGATGAATCTTATTTGTCTTTGCCATTGTTATCTTCTTGGTGATAGGCAGACGATGTATTGATCGTCAGTGATTGCGTACAACGTACCTTCCTCGCTTGAATCGGTGAGTAAACTCTTAAAACTTGGAAGCGCAATCGTTGAGATGATGCCGCCAAGCATCGGATCGATGACTTGCAATGTTCTAGAGTTTGAATCCCAAACAATCAAGTGACCTTTACGATTTGTTGTAATGACGTTACCAGTGATTTCTGGTTTTAGCCAAACTTGTTCACCTGAGATTGAATGTGTGTCGCCTTTAAACTTCGCCAACCCAATGTTTGGAATGCGCTGATAGACAGCGTTGCCAATCGGGGCAGGAGAGTCCGTAAGTGGTGATTGAGTGAGGACTTTCCAAGTTGGATAGCCGGTATCTAAATCAATCGCTCTCAGATATTGATCGCTTCCAGCAATAAGAACGAGTGTTCTATTTATGCCATCTGAATCTTTTACTTTAATTGAAGTGATTGGAGCTTCAACTGAATTGAGAAGTTTAGTTTCCCACAACTTTCGAACTGAGCCGTTATCAACAGCAACAACATGACCGTCTGATGAGGCAGATAAAATCGCAGTTTTTTGTCTGCCTTCTTCATCAATATCACCAAGAACAACGGTTGGATTGACGTAGATGACATCTCCCGTTTTGTAACGGTGTTCGGTGTATCCAATATCTGGAGCGAACCACACCGTGTCTCCATTAGAAGAACCGTAGATAAGTGAATCATTGACATAAATTGCAGGCGATGTTGCCAAGCGATTCAACTTCATTTGATATGGCGGAGTATGTCCCGTCTCTTTATCTTGAGTTGGTCTGTTACCAGTTGTTTGTTGCACGACATAGATTGAACTGTCAGAGAGCACGTAGACTGCATTTTGGTGCTCAACTTCGGTAATGCTATGTAAATCAAAGACTTTATTGCCTACTGGAGCTGCCCAAATCCAACGACCTGAGGTTAAATCAAATCGATTCAAAACATCTTCTTGGTCGAGGGCATAAAACGAATCGCCTTGAATCGTTCCCAGTCGCATGTCTTTGGATGTGTTTGTCACCCAGTCGAGTTTGAACCCAGAATCGCGAAGGGATGACAAATCAATATTGAGGGAGTTGTTTTGAGAAAACCCGATTCCGCCTGCTGTGAAGAGCAAGAGAAGCATGATTGTTTGAACGGTCTTTTTTAGCCGTAAAGGCATGATTGTGCTCCTTTTGGAGAGACTGAGAAATGTTGAATGAGCAGTATCGATGACGACCTCTCACAAGTCAACCCCTTAAGGGTATTGTAC
>JAERSY010000141.1 GCA_016845245.1 Phycisphaerae bacterium | reverse complement strand
GGATTCACCGGATCAGATGAGCCGAGACAAAGAACTGATTCTCGGCGACAGTTACATCGAAACCATCCTGAAAGGCATGGATCACCTCGGAAACATCCTGAATACCTAAGACCAAGACCACCACACAGGCGATAATGGTTCGAACGTTTTTTTTAGGCATCGCAGTCCTTCTTTCTGGCTGCCAACATGATTCATCTCAACATCAGTTACTTGATGGCGAAGCGGGAGAACTTTCAGTCTTATTGTTTACAAGCACAGATTGTCCCATCGCAAATGCCTTAGTGCCTGAGTTTAAACGATTACAAACTGAGGTTGAAGAGCACGGTGGGTCATTGACATGCGTGCACACATGGCAAACTCGTACAACAGATGAGATTGAGAAACACGAAGTTGAATATGGGTTCTACCCTGAATCATTCGTTGATACAAAGCATGAACTCGTCAATCATTTTAATGTTACGGTAACACCAGAAGTAGTTGTAATGTTGTTTGACGAACATGCTTCACCTCAACTCATGTATCAAGGAAAAATCAATAACCTCTTTGATTCTCCGGGCAATCGTCGTGACAGGGCTACTGAACATTATGCAGAAGATGCCATCCGAAATGCCATGAATGGCATCAGCATATCGCCAGACTACCGAAAGCCGGTCGGTTGCATCATCGAGCAAATGAATGATTGAACTTCTTCTTTGCGCAATACAAGAGTCACAGCAGCCGACGTGGCACAATGATATCTATCCATTGATGTTGTCACATTGTCAAGAGTGTCATGATGGACATGGCGCAGGCCCATTCGAATTGCTTACATATGAAAGCGTTTCAAACAGAGCATCATTTATTGTAGAGTTGTTAGATGCAAAGTTGATGCCGCCATGGCTTCCAAGCCAGAAGGGTTTGCCACTGCAAGGGGAACGTTGTATGTCAGAGCAGCAGATTGAGTTGTTCAAGTCTTGGGTGAGCAATGGCAAACTCAAAGGAGAAGGACCAGAGATCATCGTTTGCAATGAAGAACCAAATACATACAAACTCAGTGGTCAAACCAATCCTCAAACGCCTTGGATTATTCCTGCTGAGAGTGGCATCAGGTGGCACGAAGGCGTGCTCGATAAACGTACATTCGTGTTACCCATCGGAAACAGTGGAACGGTAAAAGCCAACAAAGTGGTGTATCAAACAACAGCACCTCAAGCAGTTCAAATGGTTGGTTTTGTGTTTGATGGAAGTGGACAAGGCGTTGAAGTTGACAATTGGGATGCAGAACCGGGTTATGAAATGATGGGTGATATTGGCTGGGTTCCTTCAGGAGTGCATGGAAAGATTGGGCCAGGTTCAGGTGGCATTCATATACCTAAGGGATATTACATCGAGATACCTACAGAGTCCCATCTCATTGCTGAAACGCATTTCAGGCCAACCGGAAAAGAAGAGCAACTCTCAAGTTCAGTTCGAATATGGGAAACCTCAGAGTCTGATGCAAGAAAACTGCTTCCGATACTGACAATGATTCGTAGAATCGTACTTGAACCAGAAGAGCAACATGCAGTAGAAGGCGAATCGATTCAGTTGGAACATGATGTAGATGTAGTAGGCATCACTCCAAGAGCAGGAGCAGAATGTGAATCGATGCGGCTTAGTGCGACGATGCCAGAAGGAAAAGAAGTCATATTGCTCGACATTCAAAAATGGGATCCGCATTACGGTGAAACGGTGTTTCTTGAATCGCCTGTCAGGCTTCCAATGGGATCAGTGATTACATCTCGTTGGGTCTACAACAATAGCGCTTCAAACCCTCGCAATCCATTCAATCCTTCTAAGAATGTAGATTTAGCGAGGCGAACTGGTATCGCTCATTTTATTCTCCACAGTGCTGCAGCCGAATCTAATGATGAAGAAGCAATTCTCGCGTGGAACTTAAAACTACTAAGGCAAAGGCAGCGACCGACGAACAATTCAAATGAGTAGAACTCTGTTATCCTTCTCGGATGCTGATTCAACTCCTTATTGCCGCCAACATGATTGCGAGTCCTTCGAATTCGGGTGCTATGGCGCCCAATCTGTTTTCACACGGGAACGATGTTTGGATGACTTGGATTGAGCCCACTGAGGAAGATTCAAATGAAGTGAGGTGTGCTCAGTTTCAAAATGGTGAATGGTCTGAACCAAGCACAGTATTGAAAGCGTCACATCTTTTTGTGAATTGGGCAGATTTTCCAGAACTCTGCATTGCAAACAATGGCGACATGTATGTCACTTGGTTACAGAAAAGCGGTCCTGGAACATATGCGTATGACATCGGCATCGCTCGAAGCAGTGACAAAGGGAAGAGTTGGTCTCACTTGGGGACGCTCAACGATGACAGAGTGCTAGGAGAGCATGGATTTGTCTCCCTCATTCAAGATGGAGAAACTGGGATTCGCGCGTTCTGGCTTGATGGCCGAGGCATGACAGGTGGTGGTCACAGTGGTCATGGTGGCGGAGACATGCAATTGCGTACAGCGACGATTGATAAGGAAGTTCACCCAAGCACACTCGTCGATTCGCGAGTTTGTGAATGTTGTTCAACAGATGCAGTAGTGCATGGCGGTGTGCCAATTGTTGTGTATAGAGATCGAGATGCAAACGAAGTGAGAGATGTTTCAATCGCAACACTTGGTAAAAAGGAAAAGTTAGTAAACGCTGATGGATGGACAATCAATGGTTGTCCCGTCAACGGTCCTTCAGTTTCAACAAACGACAAAGATTTGTTCGCAGGTTGGTTTACAGCGCCTGACATGAAGAACTCAGTAAGAGTTGCATTTATCAATGCTGAAGGTATTCAACAACCTATCGATCTCTCGTCGAACACAATTGGCCGAATTGATGTTGCAATCCAAGAAGATTCAACGGGTGTTGCTTGCTGGCTTGAGACGTGTGATGATGGCGTGTACGTCTCTGTTGCTAAAGTTAAAAAGGACGGAAGCGTAAGTCAGATACAACAAGTTGAAAAAGTTGCATCATCAAGACAAGCAGGATTCCCTCAGATCGCAATCATGAAGAATCAGTTGCTCGTTGTATGGACAGCAGAAGATGCAACAAATGGCATTCAATACAAGTTGCTGAATCTAGACTCGTTTTAACGCCCTAACTGATTGTACTTTTCACGGTACTTGTCATTTAACTCAGTGTGTCTACTTTCAAGCGAGATTTCGCGTCCGTCAATCCAAGCCCTTTGAACATTGGTTCGGATATCTAACGGCGAACCATCAGTGAGAATGAGCGTTGCAACTTTGCCTCGTTCAATCGTGCCATGCGAATCACCAAGCCCACAAATGAGTGCAGCGTTCTTAATGATGGCATCAACAGCAGCATCTTCAGGTAAGCCGTATGCAACTGCTTTTCCAGCATGAAATGGCAATCTCCGTTCATGAGCGCCATTTCCGCCGGTAGCAATACAGAATGTAACGCCAGCATCATGCAGTCGTTTTGGAAGTGTAAATTGTTGGTCAAAGGGCAAATCTCGCCGGCTCGGCAATGACATCACGCCATTACAGATGACTGGAACATTTTCACTAATGAGAAGCTCAGCGCATTCAGGGGCGTTTGACCCACCAATGATGACTGGATTCAGTTTGTGCCGTTTTGCCCAAGCAACTGCAGAGTTGATCTGTTGAATGGTTTGCGCTTTTATATATGCGGGGACTTCACCATGAAGCACTTTTTGCATTGCATTCATTGCGAGGTCATGGTCACGCTCGCCCGCGTCATATGCTTGCTTCCAATCTTTAGCTTGTTCAATAAGGTCATCGAGTTCATCGGTTGATGCATCTTCGGCTGACTCGCTTGATCCAAACGGTCCACCTCTTGAACTTCTTCGAACGTTGTTGGGCCAATCAATCACAAGCCCAGCATCATCTAAAATCGTCAAGTCTTCATTTGTCCACCCATCTAATCGAATCGCTGAAGAACGGCCCGGCACTCTACCGCCGCTCGGAAAAATGACGGCAGTTAAAATGCCTGTTTCACGCGTCACTGGTAGGTGGTCACTGTCAGGGTTCACTGCAATAACTGCTTTGACTTCTGGTGTGATTGTCCCAAGTTCATTATGGTCGTGGGTTACATCTGTTGCGCCTGTTTCTAGGAGACCGAGTTGAGTACCTATTGAAACAAGACCTGGATAGAGGTGTTGGCCCTTTGCATCGATAAAGTACACATCATCAGCAATAGGGGGCATGCCTTGACCAACGAGTTCAATCTTGCCATTAGAGATGATGACATAACCATCTTCAATGGGTTCACCAGCAAGGGTATGAATTGTTGCGCCATGAATTGCTATTGGCATTGTTTGTTTAGGTGCTGGAATTTGACGTGATTGAGCAACACAAACTGAAGTCAAACACAGCGAAACGATGAGTGTGATTAGTGGTGCTGGCATGAGTACTCCTCTTCAGTAACTTCTACTGGTGCAGCTGCTTGTTCAGGTGGTGCAAGGTCGCCATACGCTGCTGCTAATGCAAGTTCGATAAGACGCGTCCGCTCATCAAGTGCTCCTTCTCGTAATGATGCATCTTCATTTAAATCGAAGTAACGAGCGCCTTCAATCCAAGTTTGCAGACACAACGAAGTGGTTGCGAGCGGGTCACCATTCCAAACAGCGACATCTGCTTGCTTTCCTTTTTCGAGTGAGCCAACTCTCTGGTCAATGTGTAACTGTTTTGCAGGATTAATCGTGACAAGGTTTAGCGCATCTTCTGGGCTAAGGTCTCCCCAGCGAACACCTTTCGCAGCTTCAGTATTCATGCGTCTTGCCTGATCATTTGAGTCACTGTTAAATGAGACTACGGCGCCTACGTCATGCATGATTGCACCGTTGTGCGGAATCGCATCCATCACTTCTTCTTTGTACGCCCACCAATCGCTAAAACAACTAGCGCCAGCGCCATGGTCTGCAATGATTTCTGCAACTTTATAACCCTCGAGGACATGCTGTAATGTTCCGATGGTGAATCCGAGTTCTTCCGCGAGACGAAGAAGCATCAAAATCTCATCTTGCCTGTAACTATGGCAATGAATGAGTCGGTCGCCGTTCAGAATCTCAACAAGAGTGTCAAGTTCTAAATCTTTTCTTGGCATTACTGTCCGATGTTGTGTGTACTCAGGTGTGCTATTCCATTCGTCCCATGCATCTTCATAATCTTGAGCTGCTAGGAATGCGTCACGAATAAATGCTTCGACACCCATTCGCGTATCGGGATATCTGCCTGAACTTCGTTTGACGTTTTCACCAAGAGCGAACTTGATTCCAGATTTTGCTTGTTCAAAATGCATGGCATCTGAATGATTGCCCCAGCGAATTGAAACTACGCTGTTTTGACCACCGATTGGATTTGCAGAGCCATGAAGTTGATTCGCAGCAGTCAGTCCACCTGCAAGTTGCCTATACCAGTCGATGTCATCAGGATTAATGACATCTTCCATGCGAACTTCTGCGGTATTGGCTTGTGTCCACTCGTTTACGCCTCCACGTAAACCAGTGTGACTGTGACAATCGATGAGGCCGGGCGTTAAATGGTGACCAGTTGCGTCGATTACATTTTCACCAAATCGCGCAGGTGGAGCGTCAGCCATCGAACCGACAAATTCGATGTTTCCATCTCGGACGATGAGGCAACCATCTTCGATGATGCCATCTTCAGCACACGTCCAAAGTGTTGCATGCTCAAAACGAACATCTTGCTGTGTTGGAGGTGAAAGTTTTCCATAGGAACCAAACGGAACGGGGAGTGCTTCGATGACAAACTGTTCATCTTCAAGTTCCTCTGGGGGTTCATCTCCAAGCGTGAGATAAAGGGTCGCGACTGTTGGTCCACCAGTGAGTGTGCCCCTGATATCTTCACCTTCAAGTGTTGCGCTCAATTCTCTTCGAGAGCCATCTCTGCTTTCAATCCAGCCATTTAACATGCCAGTCGTTGCATCAAATGAGTAATCATTGATTGATTTATCCTGTGAACCAATGTGAAACACTGCAACTTCAGATTCATCTTGAGGGACTGCGATTGAAATGTCTAACTTTGTTGATCCTACGTCTAACTTGCCGGTATATGTCGCACCAGTTTTTAACTCATGATATGTTTCACTCGGTTCACCATGTACGACCATTCGTTTTCCGTTTGCTAACGTGAGTGAGCCAGATAATCGGTCACCAACAACGACAAGGATAAGCGATCCCCAGCCCTGTTCGCCAATTGAAGTTGCATCCATCGTTGCAGTGATGCCATCTCTATTGATTTCAGTATTACGAAGTGAGATGCGTTTTTCTTCAGCATCAGCGAGTGAGAAACGCTCTTTGTCTTGGTCGATGTTTGCTTCTATTGTTTCTTCACCAATTCTTAATACATACGAACTTGCACCAGTTGGGACTCTGTCTCTATCTAGGCGGTGGCGATTGCCGTTAATCCACAAGTCGCGAAGCGTCCGGTCTGGATCAAGAATGTCTCCTTCAATGAGTTGAAGGTTTGCATATGCGCCTTCAGTAACCATGCCAAGCTTTTCTTGCAACCCGAGCATGGTTGCTGGAGTAGTCGTTAATGCTGCAAGGGCTTCTTCTTCAGTAAGCCCCTTGTCAATTGATTTTTGGAGGTTCCGGAGAAACGAACTTCCGTGGTTGCACCCATCCATCGTGATTGCAACTTGGAGGCCTTCATTCATCAATCGCTTCGGATTCGTTGGTGCTTGTTCCCAATCGAGCAGTGTCCTCAAACTCAAGTTGTCAATCTTGTCTGGAGTTGAAACATCAGGACGTCTTGGGAAATCCACTGGAACAACAATCGATTTTCCTAGTTGAGCAATCTCTTTCGTTCGGCGATATTCTTCACCGCAACCAAGAATCGTGTAATCAAAACCAAACTCATGAGCTAAATCTCTAGCGCGGTAGACGTCGGATTCATGATTCAAGTCGAACAAGACTGGTTGATTACCCTCTACGACATCTTTCAAGGCAACAAAAGCAACACTAGGCATAGGGGGGATTGCATGCCCTTGTTTTGAAACTTCAACATTATGTGCGTGCCAAATTGCGTCGTATAACGTCTGACGCATCAAAGCAACTGAACCACAAAGCGCTCCAGGATAAGAAGCGCTTCCCCATGAACCACCGTAATCAAATCGCAGGGTCATTTGACCTTCGTCAACATATGGTCCGCGGAACTCTGGAGATTCATCAAGTGGGATGCATGCAGTTGTGCCTGACGCAATACCTGTTTCTGGAACGATGCATGCGGCACCAAACCCAGAGTTTCGTAGCGCCTCCATTCGTCCTTCTGGCATCGGCATCGAAGTTGCTTGAATCTCTGGGTGGATTCGAACGTTTGGATGTTTACCGTCACTTCCTTGTTGTTGGACGACTTGGACTGGAAGTTTAGATTCGATGAATGCAGGTGCTAAGGTGAGACCTTCAGCAACAACAATCGTCGTACCGTTTGGAATCTCGACATCTTCAACTGTTCCAACTTGGACAATAGTGCCATCTTTAACAATGACCGTGCCATGTTCAATCGTTTCACTTGGGGAAACAATAATATGAGCGCCAACAATCGCTGTAGAACTTGGTGTTGTTTCACGCATTCCGTTCGTAGGCGAAATTGGATGGGCGTGAATCTGCACTGAAATGCAGAACAATGTGAGTAAACAGATTTGAGGTATATTCATGGGGACACGATGATAGCAAAGCTACATGCATATCGCATCGCTTGAACCTAACAATGATTGAAAACGACAATCAGTTCGTTAAGTTTTCTTTGGTGTAGCTTCGCTGCATTTAATGGCTCTGCCATCAAAATCTGCACCATCACATTCTTCGATGGCTTTTCTTGCAGCATCATCGTCATCAATCGTGACAAAACCAAAGCCGCGTGAACGACCTGTATTTTTATCTGTGATAACGATTGCATCTGAGACTTCACCGTACTGCTCAAAGTGAGCTTTCAGCGAAGCTGTATCCGTTCCCCAACTAAGATTTCCTATGTACAATTTCATTTCTAACCTAACCCTTAAACTATTCCGACCGCAGGCATCGATTTATTGAATCCAACTCGTACAATGGGCGACTTGCCAATGATGAGGTTTCAGGATTGTATGAGTAAAGATAGATAATGTGACTAATTTGAAGAAATTGGATGAGAAAACAGGCGTTTTTATGCGATAAATCCCTATGCATTTTAAGATTGGACTTCTATTTATCACTTTTTCCCTGTGTGCATGCTCAGATACGGGAAATCAAGCCACTTCTGAATCGCCGGAAATGAGAGCTGAAATGCCTGATTGGTCTACCATCGGCGACCCCAGTGATGGAGTGATTCACCCGAGTATTGCCCATGTCAAACTAGTCGATTTGAGGGGGGATGGGGAGCTTAGCGTCCTTCTTTGTGATGTCACAGAACAAAAGGTGTCTCTCATCGAACGAAACGGAAGTGGGGAGTTTAAAGAACGAACTATTTTAGACAATGTCAAAGCGCCAGTTCACGCCGAACTTGCTGATGTTGATGGCGACGGAGACCAAGATGTTCTCGTTGCAGCAATGGGTGTCATCCTTCCATCGACTGCTTACTCGGGTCAAATTTACATTCTTGAAAACGATGGAACTGATTCGTTTGTGTCACATCTAATCGCAGACAACATTGACCGTGTTACTGATGTACGAGCGGGCGATTTTGATGGTGATGGTGATGTAGATATTGCTTCAGCGCAGTTTGGATACACTCAGGGCAAAGTCCGTTGGTATGAAAACCATGGCGACTTTACTTTTGAACCACATGTGCTTATCGACCGAAGTGGAGCGATTCACGCACCAGTCGTTGACATCGATAATGATGGTGACTTAGACATCGTTGCGCTATTGAGTCAAGAATGGGAAACGGTTGTTGCCTTTGTGAATGACGGCGAAGGGCATTTCATGCCAGTAGTGCTGCATGATGTTGCAGATGCAGACTTTTCTTCTTCAGGAATCGCGATTGCTGATTTAGATAGTGATGGTGATGAAGATGTTGTTTGGACAAATGGCGATGCTTTTGTTGCGGTTGATTACAGGCCACTTCCAACGCACGGGTTGCAGTGGTTGGAAAATAAAGGTGACCTTGAATTCGAGTTTCATCGAATTGGTCAAATGGATGGAGCGTACAGTCCAAGGGTAGTTGATTTTGATTTAGACGGCGATCAAGACATCGTGACCGTTTCAGAATTCGCATATTGGAATTCGCCAGATGCGGTAAGTATGAGATGGTGGTCTCAAGAAGACGATGGTTCTTTTACACCGTATAACCTTGCACAACAACCAACGCATCTCGTGACATGTGATGTCGGTGACATCGACGGAGATGGGGGTGTTGACATTGTTGCTGGAGGGATGGCACTCTACCCGCCGTTTGAAAACATTGAGCGAGTGGTGTTGTGGAGCAATCCCTTAGATAGCTCCAGTGATGAAGCACATTCGATGCCAGTTGTTGAAATCAATTCGAGCGATTCAGCGGGAACCATTGCGATGCGGGCACACGCAAACGGACTAGACCCAGAACCGTACTACCTAACAGCAATGGGAGAGGACCAAACGAACCCTCGCTGGCCATATCTCCTTGGACTTCATAAACTCGCTGAGGGGAAAAGCGATGAGGCGTTGGAGTTGTTGTTACAAACAAACGCAATTGCGCCTGATTACGCGCCCTTGCAGACTCGGTTAGGCGAACTCTACGTAGGTCGAGGAGAGACGGATTTAGCAATGCAATACTTGCAAAAGTCTGAGAGTGATTATGCTCGAACGGTGCTAGCTCACATGCAGTTTGATTTAGGGGAAAATGAGCAGGCGATTGAAACGTTGAAACAAACAACGCACCCCAACGCACAAAACTTACTTGCATTGATTCGCGCAAAATCGGAGGGGCAATCGATTGAGATTGAAAGTGCACTAGACATGGGATTGCAAATGCAAGATCCATGGAAAAAGGAAATGGAGTTGCATTGCACTTCCGCGCCAATGCTTATCACACTTGCTCAATCTGCAATCATCGCTGGGGACGAACAGGGGGCAGTGGACTTGTTAACAAAAGCGATGAGCACTGACGCAAGTGATCCAGATGCGCGCCTCGGATTGGCAAACTTGTTACTGCAAGCGAAGGGGCTTTCGCCCGCGCGAGTTGACCAAGCGATTGGTCATCTTGAGGAAGGATTGAGAACCAACCCAAAACATCTGATGAGTCGATCCAAACTCGCATGGGCGTATTACCTGAAGGGTCAGGCAGAAAAGGCAAAAACGATTTGGTCTCAGATTCTGATTGAAGAGCCAAACCATGGTCCATCGATGACTAATCTTGCCCAGCTAGAGCTGCAGTTAAACAACAATCAGCGTGCGTACGATTTATATAAAAAGTCGTTTCTCATTCCTGATGACGCGCCGTTTTCGCTTTCAAAAAATAAGCAGTTGAGAGCTGCTGTGTACTATCGATTCGCTGTTGCTGCAAAGCGATTAAAGAAAGCCGCTGAAACTGAACGTGCGCTTTTAAATGCAATCAAACTAGATGGAGCAAATGCAACATATCTGTTTGAACTTGGGAATCTATACATTGGCTTAAAATCGTATGAAAAGGCAGAGCCATACTTGGTACAAGCGTTAGAGATCGATGGCGAGAACCCAATGCTAAATACTGCAGCTGGTTATCTTCGATTCAATCAAGGTCGACATTTAGAAGCAATTGAGTATTACCAAAAAGCAATCTCAATAGATGCCAAAAAAGCGTTGACGTGGTATCACCTTGCAAATGCTCAACTCGCAATTGGGCAGAAGGATGATGCATTGCAAAGCGTTGGAATTGCGCTTCAGCTTCAACCGAACTTTCAAGCAGCAAAACAGTTACTTGGTGAGATGACTCGTTAGCAGGGGACAGACTCAAACGTGCTTGGTTCGTAATCGAATTCCCGAGCGATTGAGTTGTCTTTGTTCATGACAAGGATTTTTGGTTTGTGAGATTGGTACTCGTCATCATGGAGTTGAGCCCAATGCATGATGATGACTTTGTCGCCCACACTCGCTAGATGTGCGGCTGCACCATTAATGCCGATGACGCCTGAGCCAGCTTCACCTTCAAACACGTAAGTTTCAAATCGTGCACCAGTCTCACAATTGGCCACTAAGATTGCATCACTTGCACGCATGCCACACCGTTTGAGGATGTCTACGTCAATGGTGAGTGAACCAGAATAATCAGGTCGTGCTTCAGTGACGACTGCTTGATGAATTTTGCTATGGAGTACCTTGCGAATCATATGAAATCCTTTAAGAACGCTGTATTTTAGCGTTATTTTGCCTCATTGTCTTCCTCAGATTTCTTGATTTCGCTGCTGTTAAAGATGGCGTTTGGCACGTACATTTGCTTCCCGTCTTCGGTCTCTAGCCAAGTGGCGTATAGGCCAATCTTCGTCACTTTCCCGCAAATTTTTGAACCAGATTCAATCTTGTCTCCAACTCCAAAGGGCCTGTTAAACATGATGAGCAGGCCACCAAAAAAGTTCGATATCACATCTTTTGAAGCGAATGCAAATGCAGCACCTCCGATGCCACCTAAGGTGAGAATCGCACTCATATTCATGCCGAGCGATTGCATGATGACAATTAAACCAACGATCCAGGTAAGAACCACGCCGATGCTCGCAAGGGCTTGGACTGCAGTCGCATCGAATTCAGAATCTTCATTCCATGTTTCAATAAGGGAAGAGAAATTGTGAATGAGTCTGCTGACGAACCACGTTGCCATTAACACAACGAACGCATTTCGTTTTAGGCCAATCAATTCAACAATGCCAACCATATCCTCGCCTATTGGAAGAGTGAAGGAACTGTCTAAGTTGTTTGCAGTGACAAAATTCTGAGTTGCAATCGTAATCGCAACAAACCAAATCGTGCAGTTCATTGGTATTGGAAGTGCGCGACCAATCGCAATTCGTAACTCTCCAAGAATGCCACTGCCACCATTGCCAAAAGTATGGATAGCAATGCTCGCTACGATTTGGACGACGAGAGCAACAATCAATGGAACAACTATGTTTGAAAAATCCATACTGCCATCCTAGCAAAAGCCCCCTGAACTTGGGAGGAATCTAAGTCCAAGGGGGCCATATGAAACTAGGTGAACTGAGACATGTTCACCCGAAGAGAGTTCTTAGTTTTGTGGAATCCCCCTCAATTGATTTGCTGATACGCTCGACTGTCTATTTGTATCCATCACTTCATCCTGGTGCACTAGAAAGGCAAACACACCTTCCCCACACCGAAATGCGTTAAATATTCACGCGAACTCTCAAGATTTTTGGGATTTTGTAAAAGTATGTTTGTATTCTGGATTTTGGCATTGCAAAAGTGATTCAGGAAACAATGCAGATTCCATTTTCACAGACGATTGAAGGCGGCGGGGCGTGGACTCCGCTTTATGCGAGCCCCGAGCAGATTCGCAGAGAACTCGTAGGGCCCGAAAGCGATGTCTTTTCACTTGGAGTCATCTTGCATGAATTGTTAACGATTGAGGGGCCGTACCGTTATGAGATTCGAGAAGATAGAGGGGATCTCTCGCAAGCGGTCTTGTGGGAAGCAGCGCCATTGCCAAGTAAAACTGCACCGTCCTTTATTCGTGAAACGAAAGGTATCAATTGGGATGCACTTGATGCGATAGTCAGTACCGCGCTTCGAAAAGTGCCACAACGCAGATACAGTAACGCTGGAGAACTCGCAGATGATCTCGATCGCTTGCTCAATAACGAGCCAGTGAAGGCAAGGCCCGACAACGTTTGGCGCAGAATCAGGTTGGTTGCCCTCAGAAGAAAACGTCGTCTGGGAGTCGCTTGTCTGATATTAGCCATTATCACTCTTGGCATCTTCACAACGAACTACGAAATGAATAAGCGAAAGCATCACGAATTGTATGCTTCGTTGTTAAGTAACTTTGTTGAGGCTGAGATTAATCGAAGTGATGTGTTTGATGAAAATAGCCGTGAGAAATGGATACACACCCTTAGAACGACTGCTGATGCGATAGACGATTCAAAAGGATATCCATCTAGGCAATCCTTAATGTTACATGAGCAGTTATCTAGCTCATTTAATGAAGTTGGACTAGTTGAAGAGTCATTTAAACAAATGCACAAGGCGTGGGAAGATTCAATCGAGCTGTATGGTCGCTGGCATGTTGAGACTCAAGATTTGCATTTGCACTATGCAGTGGATTTGCATTGCCATCATCATGCAACTGAAGCCATCGAAGTGTTTATACCTTTGTTGGCGTGGCAAGAAGCGAATAGTGAACTTAATGACCCGCTGTTTCTTACAACACGGTTTGAATATGCTTATGCGCTTTCAGTTGCGGGATATGTGCAAGAAGCTGCGAGGCAAATGAGCGAAGTGTTGAAGGATGCTGAGGAGCAGCTTGGTGAAGAGCATGACATAACGCAAGAAATTTATTGGCATGCCGTTGATTGTTATGCGTC
>JAERSY010000140.1 GCA_016845245.1 Phycisphaerae bacterium | reverse complement strand
CGGGTCGACAAGCTTGAAGATATTGCGGGTCTCTATAAACAGCATCCACTTGCTGCGGCATCACTTGCAGTGTCCAGTGGATCACTACTTGGTATTCCGCCACTCTTCGGGTTCTGGGGCAAGTTGCTTCTTTTTATCGCTGCGATTTCAGCTGGGCAAATACTGCTCGTTGTGATTGCTGCACTCACGAGTGCTGTAAGTGCTTGGTACTACTTAAAGATTATTGGGCTAGCGATTCTTTCACCCTTGACTGAACAGAGTCAGCGCGTCACCGTTGCACTCAAATGGCCACTCATTGCGGCGATTCTTTCAGCCATTATTGCAATCGGCGGACCATTTGCACTATCAACAATGATCGTTGATGCAAATCAAGCAATGATGCTTCCGGAAGAGTAATTACTTTTTACTATTCTTTACTTTTGGTTTCTCGTTGTTAAATACGAGAAGTTGTAACAGTAGCCCGACTGCTGCTGTTGCACAAATGACAATGGCGGTTGTCGTCAAATTGAGGGTGCCAAGTTGATTTGATGACCATTTCATCAAACTGTATTGGACTGTTTCAAACAATACGAAACTTCCACCAAACGACGTGACGAGTGCAGTCGATGTGATGGGCATAAAGGTAGCAATCAACAAACCGACGAGCAGTCCAACGAGGGCGCAGCCGACGAGTTTTAATCGGTACGTTGCTGGAATGACTTCCCAAGCATTGTTTAATCGTTGAACGCCATCTTGCACAACAGTCGTGACACTGTTGAGATAGACACCAAATGCTTGATTCAGAATCTCTTCGGTCGAAAGCATTGCTTCGTTGTTTTCTACAGGTGCTGGTTCTTCAACTTCAGGGTCTTCACTAGCTGCATCTGCAACTTGCTTTGCAACATCGAACATGTCGCCGTATCCAGCAACATGCCAAACAGTGACTGGGGTGGCAATAGCGAAACCAACGCCAAGAATTGCGATGATGACAAACTTCGCGATCAGCACAGCCATGACTGCGCAGAACGCTGCAAAAATCGCTGCAATGATAAATGGATGGATTGAGGGGAGCATTGATGGGGCAAGTAAAAGCCCTATGCCAGCACCAAACATTGCCGCACTAAATCCAATCGCGGATTTCAATAATCGCCCACCTGCAATCAGCAGAATGAGCGATGAGATGCCCATCATCAGTGGGACGATGAATTCGTCAATTTGTTCCATGCCTCAAAGAGTTATCGTCAAGGCCACGTGGATTACATGCAATTATCCGTCCTGTTCGAACGCCATACGGTAGTTTTAAAGTGGCTGAAGTGATAGCATGTGCAGGATGAAGGCACTTTTTCTATCTTTACTAACTGTTTCTCTGTTGAGTCATTTTGGAGATGCTTCAATGAATATCGAACCTGAAGAAGACGACGTTACTGCTGATTCAGGTGGTCATGAGGGCCGAAATCGTCTTGGCGAAGAAACGAGCCCATACCTCCTTCAACACGCTCAAAATCCTGTGCATTGGTACCCATGGGGAGAAGAAGCATTTAGAGCCGCTCGTGAGCAAAACAAGCCAATCTTCATGAGTATTGGCTACTCAACATGTTATTGGTGTCACGTGATGGAACGAGAGTCTTTTGAAGACCAAGACGTAGCAGACATTTTGAACGAGCACTACATCGCTGTGAAGGTAGACCGAGAAGAACGCCCCGACATCGATGACATCTATATGACTGCAACGCAATTGATCAACAAGGGTCGAGGTGGCTGGCCAATGTCAGTGTGGCTTGAACCCAATACCCTCAAGCCATTTTATGCAGGTACGTACTACCCTAAAGATGACAGAGGAATGCAGCGCGGCTTTATGACGCTACTGGAGTTTCTCAACGGAAAGTGGGAGAACGAACATGCAAAAGTCATCGTCCAAGCTGATAACGTAGCAAACATTGTTGCGAATCAACTGACGCTCAAGCAACAGCCAACACCGCTGGATTCTTCAGTTGTTGAGCAAGGCGTTTCAGCACTTCTTTCTCGTTACGACAAAGATGATGGTGGATACTCAAACGCACCGAAGTTCCCAATGCCAATCTTTATTGACTTTCTCATGGAAGCGGGTTGGGATATTCCACAAGTACGTAAGTCAATCACGCATACCCTCAATGAAATGTACATGGGCGGCATGTATGACCAAGTTGGTGGGGGATTCCACCGTTACTCCACTGACGAGAAATGGCTCGTCCCACACTTTGAAAAGATGTTGTACGACAATGGGCAACTCGCATCGACATATGCAAGAGCATATGAGTTGACTGGTGATGAAGAGTACGCGCGAGTTGTGCGGGAGACGCTTCAATATGTGAACCGTTGTTTGAGGGATGAACGTGGCGGTTTCTATTCCGCTCAAGACGCTGAATCAAATCATCTTGAGGGAGAGACGTACCTTTGGAGAGAAGCGGAGTTAGACGAAGCGCTTGCAGCGTACTCAGAGGAAGAACGATCCTTTGTTAAATCAGTCTATGGAATTGATGGCGGAACTAACTTCAAAGACCCACATCACCCAGAAGTTCCAGCAACGAACGTGTTGTATTTGACGAATTCGCCCAATCGTTTGGCGTCTGCAAACGGGTTGTCGATTGAAGATTTTCATGACAAACTCAATAGTTTGAACGAAGCGCTTTTGCTTGTTCGAAATGATCGAGACCAACCCGGCACAGATGACAAAGTGATTGCTGCTTGGAATGGTTTAATGATTTCAGGATTTGCAGATGCAGGCCGCATCTT
>JAERSY010000139.1 GCA_016845245.1 Phycisphaerae bacterium | reverse complement strand
GCACATCATTCAGATAGTTATTTAGAACACGCTCACGGGCTCTTTGGAAACAAGGGCGGCATCGCTGGGTGGATCTTTACACTCGACCATAAGCGGATTGGCGTGATGTACCTCATTTGCGTTTTGCTTGCATTCCTTCTTGCTGGCATTTTCGCGATGATGATTCGGTATCAATTGCTCACTCCAGAAGGCACGTTTCTAACGGCTGACCAATACAACCAGGTTTTTACACTTCATGGTGCAATCATGGTGTTCTTGGTCATTATTCCAGGTGTTCCAGCTGCACTTGGTAACTTTGTGTTACCTATCATGCTTGGGGCAAAGGACGTCGCGTTCCCAAAACTCAACTTGTTTAGTTGGTACCTTTGGATTGCTGGCCTCGTATTCTTCCTGCTCTCACTTGTGTATGGCGGTGTTGATACTGGCTGGACGTTCTACACACCGTATTCAATCGATAAAACATCTTCAATGGGCGGCGTGATTCCAGCACTCATTGGTGCGTTTATCTTGGGCTTCAGCTCAATCTTTACGGGCATGAACTTCATTGTGACTATTCATCGCCTCAGACCTCCAGGAATGACATGGTTCAAAATGCCACTCTTCCTTTGGGGCACGTATGCAACTGCTGTGATTCAGGTATTGGCGACGCCAGTTATTGGCATTACGCTCTTGCTCCTTATCGTCGAACGAACGATGGGCATCGGTATTTTTGATCCAGCGATGGGCGGAGACCCAGTGCTTTATCAGCACTTCTTCTGGTTCTATTCCCATCCAGCGGTCTACATCATGATTCTTCCAGCGATGGGTGTTGTGAGTGAACTCATTTCGGTGCATTCACACAGACACATCTTTGGTTACAAGTTCATTGCGTACAGTTCAATCGCTATTGCGATGTTCGGCTTCCTTGTTTGGGGTCACCACATGTTCGTCTCTGGACAATCGCCACTCATGAATGCAATCTTCTCACTCATTACGTTCAGTGTTTCGATTCCATCTGCGGTGAAAGTCTTTAACTGGCTCGCAACCCTCTATAAGGGTTCAATCAGTTTGAACACGCCAATGATTTACGGGCTGTCCTTCATCTTCATCTTTACGATTGGTGGATTGACAGGTCTTCACCTTGGAACACTTGCAACAGACGTTCACTTACACGACTCATACTTCGTCGTGGCTCACTTCCATTATGTCATGATGGGTTCAGCACTCATTGGTTTCATTGGCGGTATCCACCATTGGTGGCCAAAGATGATTGGCAAAATGTATAACGAGTTTTGGGGCCGTATTGCAGCAGTCATGGTCTTCATCGGATTCAACATGACGTTCTTTACGCAGTTCATGCTTGGCTCGCAAGGCATGCCACGGCGATATGCTCAGTACTCGACGATGCCTGAGTTACAGGTCTACCACGTATGGTCAACCATTGGTTCAACCATCATGGCACTTGGTTTTGTCATCACAGCGATTTACCTCATTCAATCAGTGTTCTCTGGTAAGAAAGCACCTGCGAACCCATGGGGTGGTCGTTCACTTGAATGGCAATGTTCATCACCACCACCATGGAACAACTTTAGCGAGCAACCAGCAGTAGGCGATTGCTACGACTATAGCGTTCTTGAATGGGATGAAGAAGAACAAGGGTATCACTGGAAGGAAGGCGTAGCGCGTCCGTAACAGGATGTTCGCTCTAGATACGACTCTAAGGAAACACTGATGTCAAACGCAGACCAACATCACGGCGACGAAATAGGACACATCATTCCAATCAAGTTCCTAGTCTTTATCTGCTGCATCTTGCTCTTTATGACAGGTGTAACCGTTTGGGTGTCATGGTTTGACTTTACAGAAATCGACATGGCTGAAATGGGCATTATTGCTGCGATGGCTGTTGCGACAGTGAAAGCGACGCTCGTTGGTTTGTATTTCATGCACCTTCGCTGGGACCGACCTTTTGTTGGTTTCATTTTTGTCGTATCGATTATTCTTGTCTTGCTACTGTGCGGGCTCGCATTCCTAGACACAAGTAGCTATCAAGAAGAAATCATTCCTGGCGATACAGCGCTCGTCACTGAAGCCCTCGATAAGCTCGAGGGTGATCACTAAACACTAAAGCACCAAACGTAAAGTAAGTTACTGTATAAAGTTACGGTGTTTGTAACTGCGACTCAGGATGGAGTGCATGCCAATTCATCCAAAGTACCCTGTGTGATGGAAGCAGTCTGCCTGAAGCATCTCTAGCAACAGCACACAGGGGGTTGTCATCGACTTCAATAAAGATGGGCTGACCTCCGGCAGTCGTTTGCACGATGCCATCACCGCTTGCGGCAGCAACTAACTCATCGATTGAGAACAGCGTAAATGAACCATCGATATCTACCGCGATGATTGCCGTCTTTGGATTGCGGTCATCTTCGGGCATTGGGCTCACTGGGAAATACAGTGTTTCTGTGCCAAAGTAGATGCGAGGGTCACCCTTGCGGTAACGCTTCTTCATGCCTTCAACAGGAACAATCGAGGTGGTTTCTGGATTATTCTTAAACCATGACGCCCATGAGGTGACTTCACTTGGAATGAGTTTTAAGGCATCCTTTTGGCCAGTCACTGATTCGCTAAGCAGGGGTGCGTAGAGTTGTTCACCACCCTCGGTGTCACTCACTTTGTACATCAACATCGTTCCATTTCCGATGAGGCCGCTATTGGCGAAGGTATCTTCTGCTTGCCGTTCGTGCACTGCAACATGACCACTTGGCCAGTGCCATGAAACGACGATAGGCACTTCCCCAAGTGTGTCATTGATGATTTCATGGACGTGGAGCATATGCAGTGGATACGCTCGTGATTCACCATTGATGGTGACGCCGACGACCAAGTCCTTACTCACAAGGAACTTGTTTCGATGGACATTGTTTCGCGATGCGAGTGCTTGAACGCTGAGTATCTCAGGATTTGAAAGCACTGGTGACATGTTCCGGTGGTGCATGCCTGGAATGACCACCGCTTCATCAATCGAGAGGCCCGAGAGGTCGAAAGCAAAGGATTCAATGGTGGCACCATCGCCCGCGCTGATGTTTGTTGTTCGCATGATGGCGGGATAGAGCGCCCAGACAAGCATCGACGTAAGCATGAACGCCATCAGCACAAGCACCCAGCCGCCACCCTTAAAAGTCAATTTGATGGTATTGGCGTTTTCGTCAACCATGGAGTGCGGTCATGTCAATCCAGTTGATGGTTGTTCTGCTGATGAGCATGCACATTAAAAGGATTGGCAGATAAATAATTGTTGCAAAGAAGAGTGATTTTGCTGAATCGATGGTTTGCAGTTTCCAGAATCCGAAACTTTTCCAAGAGAGATAGATGCCCAGCAACGTTGATGTCACCGCAAAGAACACGCCTGTTGTTCCAACAATAGTGAGCAGTAAGCACAACGGAATGAGGCACATGCTTGTGATGACGCTGATGCGAGCAGTAAACTCTTCGCTTCCACCGAATGCGGTCAGCATTTTGAATCCGCCTCGGTTGTAATCATCCTTATACATGCACGCAAGTGCTAGGAAGTGTGGGATTTGCCAGATGAACAAGATGCCAGCAAGCACAATGCCGCCTCTGCCAAGCCCGCCCGTTGCGCCAACCCAGCCAATGAGTGGTGGAAGCGCGCCAACAACTGCTCCAACGAATGTGTTCAATGATGTCCGTGTTTTGAGGGGGGTGTATACCAAGACGTAGAGCAGAATCGTCGCAAGTGCAATGCCCGCGGCTTCGACGTTTGCAAAGAAGCTTAGGAGTGCGACGCCAATGTACCCAAGCACGATGCCAAATGTAAACGCATGCATTTTGGAAACATGCCCTGCAGGAATCGGACGCTCACACGTCCGCTCCATTTTGAGATCTTTTTTATGCTCCGCAAGTTGATTCAGCGCTGAAGCAGAGCACGCACATGCGAGCGTGCCTAGCACCGTGAAGAGGAGCGTCGTCCAATCGATACCGAGCGGGCTTGCCATCGCAAAGCCAACGCCAGCGGTCACAACTGTGAGCAAGCTCAACCGAATCTTGGCGAGTTCAGCATATGTCGCAAAAATGCTCGGTTTTTTGACCAATTGCTCAGCGCCTTCATTTGTTGCGGTCGTACTTTCCATAAAGGTTGGGTAGTATACCCTTTCAGATGATTGAAACGACCGTCCAATCGAGAGCACGCGTCTTAACCCTCGCTTTTGGGGCAACAACAGCGATGTGGGTTTGTGCCTACTGTTCATTTTTGTTTGCAGGCAAAATTGGTGGAGAAATCCTCTTTATCTTGGGTGCGCTCTGCTTGTTTCAAGCAGGACGCCACGCAACCTCTCGGGCTGAGGGGTGTTCAATCGGAATCACCTCCGCAACGATTAACTTGCTTCTCATCGGAAGCATTGTCGGCGGGCAACACACACGTGAGATGTTGATGACAGGCGTGCTTTGGACGGTTGGCTTGTACGCGTCTTCTGGGATTCTCGGAATCCTCGGCGCGTCGTTTAACAAATCAATTCAACAATGTCACAAAGAGGTTGATTGGACATTCGCTTTTACAACTGTGGCTACTGCACTCGTCTTTTTAATGCTCGTCACAGGCTGGCTCGTCACCGGTCTTTAGTCTGGGCTTGCCGTGC
>JAERSY010000138.1 GCA_016845245.1 Phycisphaerae bacterium | reverse complement strand
GCAAACTCAAAAGCGGGCAACATGGTTGCCTTAAGTAGAAATGCAGCAGCAATACCACCAAGCAGTTGGAATACGCTGAGTGAAATCGCGTCACCCCACGATTGCTTTCCGCGTGTCGCAAGAGCAACTGAAACCGCAGGATTGAATTGCGCGCCACTAATATGCATCATTGATGCGACCATGACTGCAAGAATAAGTCCATGCGCGAGTGAAATCGCAATGAGTTCTTGGCCAGAAGTGACAATGATTGCACCACCACCAACAAAGGTCAGCGCAAAGGTGCCTACAAATTCAGCAAGTTGTTTTTTAAACATGAGACCCTCGTTTATGAAGCAGGTGCAGCTTCAAGATATTTTGCAACGCTCTTGAGGTCGTTGACAATATGAGGTGTCACTGAGAGCGTGAAAGATTCACCTTTGACGCATCGTGCCGTGCGAGTTGCACGCGGGCGGTCAAACCAAACACGACCAGCGCGGATGGTGTATTTAATGTCTTTCTGCTTGCGACGACGTTGAAGCATGGAAAGGTCTTTCTTACATGATGGTTGCATCCACATCAATCGCTCAATCGTCTTGCGTGCTGCAGGGCGATTGGGTTCTTTCGTGATTGTGAATGTCACATCTGTATTTGGAACAATTAAATCTGCTGTCGTTGCCATCACTATTCTCCGTGTTGAGCCGCGTATTCTACCAATGAAGGGAGGTGAAGTAAAGTCAGCCAATCACTCAAAATTGGCTGTTAGCACCCTGATTAAAGCATACAATGCCACCCAATCACGCTCAATAAAGGGATTTGCAGGATATGACATCTTCTGATCAAACTTCTAAATCGACAGAACTTACCTCGGTATCTGTGCGATTTTGTGGAGATAGTGGTGATGGGATGCAGTTAACCGGCTCCCACTTCACTGATTTAGTCGCTTTCGCGGGGAACGACTTTACAACTGCCCCAGATTTTCCAGCTGAGATTAGAGCGCCAAGAGGCACGCTGTTTGGGGTCTCTGGCTATCAGATTCAGTTTTCAAGCAATGATATTCACACGCCCGGTGACGCAGTCAATGCGTTAGTTGCGATGAATCCTGCGGGCTTCAAGAGCAATCTTCAAACAGTCGAAGAGGGCGGCATCATCATCGTTAATGAAGATGAGTTTGATAAAGGAAACTTAAAGAAATGTGGGTACGAAGAAGGATACAACCCGCTTGATGATGAAGTCATCAACTCCACCTACAACATTTGCAAAGTGCCGATTAGCCGGCTCACTCGTGAATCACTCATCAAGGAAGACGAAGATGTGTCAGTGAAAGATGTCGACAGATGTCGAAACATGTTTGCACTTGGCATCATCGCTTGGCTGTTTTCAAGTGATATCGAGCCAACAATAGAAAAAATTACGCATTACTTCGGCGTTGTGAAAAACAAGAAACACATCGCTGAACTCAATAGCCGCGCAATCAAGGCAGGGTACTTTTTTGGTGAAACTGCTGAACTCTTTCCTGCTCGATATCAAGTTGCACCCGCTGATCATGAGCCCGGTGAGTACCGAAGAATTAGTGGCAATGAAGCGCTCGTCCTTGGAATGGCGACCGCAGTTGAAAAAGTCGGTAAACCAATGTTCTATGCGAGTTATCCGATCACGCCCGCTTCAGATGTGTTGCACGGCCTTGCGCGATTAAAGCACTTTGGCATTCGCACATTTCAAGCTGAAGATGAGATTGCTGCAGTCGTTTCTGCAATCGGCGCATCGTTTGCGGGTCACATTGGTGTCACTGGCACATCAGGTCCCGGCTTAGCGCTGAAAACTGAAGCAGTTGGGCTTGCAACAATGATGGAGTTGCCACTTGTCGTGATCAACGTGCAACGCGCGGGTCCAGCGACAGGGATGCCAACCAAGTCAGAGCAATCAGACTTGCTCCAATCGATGTTTGGTCGCTCAGGTGAATGCCCAGTCATCGTGATTGCTGCGTCGAGCCCTGGCGATTGCTTCTTTATGGCAATCGAGGCGGTTCGTCTTGCATGCAGAGCGATGTGCCCCGTGATCTTTTTGTCTGAAGGTTCACTTGGAAACGCCGCTGAACCATGGATGATTCCAGACATCGCATCCATTCCAGATATTGAAGTGTCGCATCCTGTGAGTGATGGTGAACCGTTTATGCCGTATCAGCGAGATGAGCATGGCAATCGACCATGGGCTGTTCCGGGAACAGCAGGTCTTGAACATCGCATCGGTGGTCTTGAGAAAGAAGATGTCACGGGTAATGTGTGTTATGACAACGCGAATCATGCACTGATGACAAAACAACGTGCTGATAAGATTCAAAAGTTGCAAGACATCATCCCTGAACTTGAAGTGCATGGTGACAGCGACACGCTCGTTCTCGGTTGGGGCTCAACTAAGGGTTCAATACTTGCGGCAGTCGCGATGCTTGAAGAGCGGGGCGTCAACGTCGCCACAGCACATTTGAATTACATCAATCCATTCCCGAAAAACCTTGGGGATGTGCTTTCAAAATTTAAACGCGTCATCATTCCAGAAATCAACACCGGTCAACTTAGGATGCTGATCCGTAGCGAGTTTCTTGTTGATGCGATTGGCATTAACAATTGTTCAGGTCGTTCTTTTTATGTGAATGAACTTGCAGACGAAATCCATCAAGTCTTGGAAGGAGTTCAGTCATGAGTGACGTATCACTTCCTGAATACAAAGCAAAAGATTTCGCAACAGATCAAGATGTTCGTTGGTGTCCCGGTTGCGGCGACTATGCGGTCTTGACTGCAATGAAGAAAGTATGTGCTGGGCTTGGTGTTCGAAGGGAAGACCTCGTCTTTGTATCAGGTATTGGTTGTGCAGCGCGTTTTCCGTACTACATGAATACATATGGCGCGCACACGATTCACGGCCGCGCGCCAGCATTTGCAACGGGCATTAAACTTGCAAATCCTGAACTCACAGTCTTTGTTGTTTCAGGTGATGGCGATTTGCTTTCGATTGGTGGCAATCACACAATCCATGCCCTTCGAAGAAACATGGACATCAACATTGTCTTGTTGAACAATAAGATTTACGGGCTCACAAAAGGTCAGTATTCGCCAACAAGTGAAGTCGGCAAAGTGACGAAATCGACGCCCTACGGCTCACTCGATGCGCCATTAAATCCGCTTGCTGTCGCTGTTGCGAGTGGTTGCACTTATATCGCTAGAACAGTTGATGTCGACGTGAAAAACATGACGGCACTCATTGACAGGGGTGTAAAGCACAAGGGGACATCATTCGTTGAGGTCTATCAAGATTGCAACGTGTTCAACCACCAAGCGTGGTTCTATGCGTCGCAAAAAGATTCTAAACATGACAATACGCTCATGCTTGAACACGGAAAACCCATGGTGTTTGGTAAGGACAAAGAAAAGGGCATTCGCAGAGTAGGTGATAAGATTGAAGTTGTTGAGTTAGGCGGCGACGTGACACAAGACGATTTACTGATTCATGATGAACGTAATCTTGAACATGCGTTTTTGTTAAGCCAAATGTTCTCTCCAGAGTTTCCAGAGCCAATGGGCGTGTTCTATTGCGATCCCGATGAACCAACGTACAACGATTTACTTCATGACCAAGTCGAAGATGTCATCCGAAAACAAGAGGGCAAGACGCTTCAATCGCTTGTAAGCGGAAACAATACTTGGACAGTTAAGTAATGTCCAGCACAGTTGATGTCATTGTCATCGGGGGCGGGCATGCTGGCGTTGAAGCCGCTTGGGCTGCCTCGTCGATGCTCCCAGAAGGTCGCATTGCATTTGTCACGATGGACGCAAGCACAATAGGCGTGATGAGTTGCAATCCAGCAATTGGCGGACTCGGGAAAGGACAAATCGTTCGGGAAATCGATGCACTCGGTGGTGTCATGGCAAGAGCCATTGATGCAACAGGGATCATGTTCAAAATGTTGAACACCTCAAAAGGTCCAGCGGTGTGGGGACCCCGCGCTCAAGCTGACAAGGATGCGTACAAAGACGAAGTTCAGCGACTCATTGCTACACGGAACAACATTGAAATCATTGAGGCGACCGTCGATGATTTAATTGTAGAAGATGAAACAATCAAAGGCGTGATGCTTGATGAACCGCTATTTGCGAGCGCAGTCATTTTGACAACTGGCACATTCATGCGTGGCCTGATGCATACGGGCGAATCGAAAGCACAAGGTGGCCGTGTTGGAGAAGGAAGTGCTGAAGGTATTTCAGGGACGTTGCAGAATCTTGGTTTTGAACTCGGTCGATTAAAAACTGGGACGCCGCCGCGGTTATCGAAAGCATCAATTGATTGGGACTCATTGCCGTCGCAGGTTGGCGATGCATCGCCTGTTCCGTTCAGCGATTTTCCAGCGGATTCATTTCCCGTACTCAAACAAGTTGATTGTCGAATTACATCAACGACTGAAGACATGCATGCACTCATTCGAGAAAACCTTGAACGAGCGCCGATGTATAGCGGCGCAATCGACGCAGAGAGTGGGCCTCGGTATTGCCCATCGATTGAAGATAAGGTTGTTCGATTTGCAGAGCGAAGTGCGCATCATGTATTTTTAGAACCAGAGACAATCGATGGCGATTCCATTTATTGCAACGGCATTAGCACATCACTTCCCGCGGATGTTCAAGAACAACTCATCCCAATGATGGATGGCTGCGCAAATGCAGAAATCCTTCAGCTTGGATATGCCGTTGAGTATGACATCGTTCGCCCCCACCAAATCAACGCGACGTGCGAGACTAAACTCGTCAAGGGGTTGTATCTCGCAGGGCAGATTAACGGAACGAGTGGATACGAAGAAGCAGCGGGGCAGGGACTTGTTGCGGGCATTAACGCAGTGCTTTCGATTCGCGGCGAAGAGCAAGTGATGTTTGGCAGAGACAAAGCATACATCGGCGTGATGATGGATGACCTTGTTACAACGACACCAATTGAGCCATACCGCATGTTCACCAGTCGAGCAGAACATCGACTGTTACTTCGGGCAGATAATGCAGATGAACGGTTGACATCGCATGCTCGCGAACTTGGTTTGATTTGTGATGCGCGTTGGGATGCCTATGAAACGCGAATGCAAACACTCGACGAAATTCGCACAGCCATCAATCCGGTTAACGCAAAGAAATCAGACTATCCCGTTGAAGAGATTCAAGATGAACTGTCTGCGTTTCCACCACGGCTTGTACATCGTGTTGTGAGTGACATTCGGTATGAGGGGTACATCAAAAGGCAGCACGCTGAAGTGAAACGGCAAGCCAAAACAGAAAATCGAAAAGTGCCTGCAGGTCTTTGCCCAAAAAGCATCGCAGGTCTTCGCAATGAAGCAGTTGAATCGCTTGAAACGTATAAACCAACGACGCTCGGTCAAGCATCACGACTTGCTGGAATCACACCTGCAGACATCACGCTCATCTCAATCGCCATCGAACGATTCCATCAGCATCAGTGATATAAAAACAAAAGCTAACAATCACCCCATGCGCTAATCATCAGCAGAATGTCTGAAACATTAACAGTGCCGTCGCCGTTTGCATCTGCATATGAATCACTTGCACCCCACTGGTCAATCACTGCAAGAACATCTGACACATTCACGACACTGTCGCCCGTGACATCGCCAACACAATCGCCGCATTCATCTGGAATGCCGTCACCATTTGCATCGTTACTTGTTCCAGCAATGATGTCACACTCATCCGCAACGCCATTGATGTTGCAATCAGTTGCATCGCCGTTCATAAAGTCAAAACCAGTTGGCTGCCACAGTTCAGTGTCGTGACCTGTGATGTATGAGCGAATGAAATTTCCTGTTTCGCCATCAAAGATGTACATGCGCGTTGCATTGACATGGAGTTCTTCTGGGTCTTGCAATCCATGTCCGCCGCCACCATCGCCTTCATCATGTGCGCCATGTCTTGAGACATAGACATCGCCATCAGGTGCAACACGAACACCCCACGGTTCATCCATCGTGAGCGCTGTCTCCGTTCCAGCATTGTTGAATTGCCCAACAAACACGCCGGTTTCGCCATCAAATCGCAACACTTGCATGGTGTCCATGCTTGCAACAAGAATGTCACCATCTTCAAGTTGCGCCATTCCCCGTGGTGATGAAAGACCACCATTGTCACTTGCTGAAACAAAAGTGCCAAGAGAAGCACCAGTGTTTGCATCAAACGCAATGACGGTGTTATCCGAAAGTCCAACAAGCAATTGCTCATCACTTGTGACGAACAAATTAAGCGGGCTAGCTGTAAAGATTTCGCCTTCCGCAAAAACGCCAAGAAACGCACCGGTCATCAAATCGTACTCCATGACTTGATTTGTTTTGAAACTTGAAACAAGTAGCGTGCCGTTCGGTGACTCAACCATTCCTGTTGGGTGCAGTAGCTCAGATGGCTGCAACAACTCGCCAATGAGTTCACCACTTGGTGCATAGTGAAGCACATTGTTGTGGTTCGGTGAGGTGACTAAAACTCGGCGGTCATCAGTAATGAGTACTTCCCAAGAGGTCAACACTGCGCTGCCTTCTGTTTCTAGAACGCGCGTGCCAACGATGGAATGAAACGCGACAACTTCACCTGACGTGCTACTTGAACCCACCCAAGTAAACCAAGCGCCATCGAGTTCTTCTAAGTCAGTGATGCCATCGCCATCACAATCTTCACAACTGTCAAGCATGAGGTTTCTGTCTAGGTCAAGCTCCATCTCTGCCATGAGTTGGTTGTAATCAGCTTGACCGTCACCATCGCAATCGGTTTCGCATTCATCTGGAATGTTGTTCCCCCAAATGTCTTCGCTTGTCCCTTGTGCAATGTCATAAGAGTCAGGCAATCCGTTTCCGTTGCAGTCTGGCTCGCACTCATCAGGGTATCCATTCGCGTTGACATCTTGGCTCACGCCATTTGCAATGTCACTGTCATCAAGTACGCCATTCTCATTGCAATCTTCACACTCATCAGGCATGCCGTTGGCATTTACGTCGCTGCTTGACATGGTTTTGATATCAATCGCATCGTCCACACCATTTCCATTGCAATCGAGTACAAACTCTGTTGGGTGATTTGCGTGTGCAATTTGCATCGTCGCATCCATCACGTCTTGAACATACGAATGGAAGCGAACATCCGTACATGCATTGCCACCGCTTGTACTTTGCGAGCAGTAACTCATGATTGGTCCGCGCACAGGAGGGGAGTGCAAGTTGAAACAGTCGTCGATTTCATAATCGTGCGTGTGAAGCGTTCCGCAGTTGTGTCCGATTTCATGTGCAGCCACATGCACGTCGTAGTTCAATACGTCTGGGCGATTGATGTCACCTGAAAAACCCATGAGGTATCCCACAACGGAGTATCCATACGAACTATTGATGGTGTCAAGCCACGCGACTCCACCATATGGAAGGTTGCTTCGACCCGAGAAGAATTGCGCCAAGTTTCGGTCGACTTCTTGCATGTTCTTTTCCCAGTAGTTGCGAAACGCTCCAAGCGGACTTGGTTCGTTAAACAAATCATCTTCGGTCTCCCAAATGCGGACGTACGTCAACTCAACAAAAGTTTGCGCATCTCGCTCAAAGATGTCACTGATGAGTCCAAAACAAAACACGACGTATGCAAGTGCATCTTCGTTTGATTCAAAGAGTGACCGATATTCAAAATCAGTTTCTACGGCTTGCTTTAATCGATACCGTTGGTTCGGCGGTGTTGGTATGAATGGTTCACCTAAGTGTGCTGTCCTACGTTTCGGGTTCTCCACCATGTTGCACATTGGAATGTTCGGTGGTCTAGTTGGCGGTTTCATTTCGCTTGGCGTGTGAGTGAGATGCGTCGTCGTGCCGTTTTGATGCGTGATTGCCCCTCGGGCAAACTCTTTATATGTTGCGAGTACGACATGCGACTGGGGATTGCCTTCAAGATGCCCTCGAAAAAGTTTGACACAACTTGGGTCAAACGAGAGCGGCGTGTCCTTTCCATCAACACTTCCGAGCATAAACTGCGTTTGGGGAGTGGTTACGAAGAATTCTTCAAGAATACATTTGGCATTGACACTTTCAACATGAAGATCAAAAGTGGACGTATCTCGTTGTATTACATCAGTTGGGTTGATGTGTGCGATATCAGTTGCAAGCATGCAACAGGTCAATATGAGGGGTATCAATGCGTTCTCCTTGGCACTTCACGGTAACACACATGTGCGATAAATCAATAACAAACCACGGCTAGTCTGTCGTTCTGTTCTGGACATATACGCAGTAAGTTGGGGGGTTTGGCTCTGCAAAGGGGGAATAACGCATGAAAAAATGACATTTTTCGCATCTGTTCCGCAATAACATCGGATATCTTTACTCGTACACATTTAGAAAGTTCATTTGTTATTAATGAGGAGAGCTTAATGACACACCTAGTAAAAACACTCACTCTTGTCACAGCAGCAATTGCGACGACTGGCGCGACCGCACAGTTAACGTCACAATCATTGGTTCCTGATCCAAACGCGCTTAGTTTTGATCATGTACCAAATCGAATCTTCGTTCGATTTGCAGACCCAGAGAACTCGCCAATCAACGTTCAAATTCTTGATGAAGTTGGCGGGACGATTCGAAGCGAATCAAAACTCGTTCCAGGTCTTGTGACAGTCGACACTTCAATTCCTGTTGATCGAGCGCTTAAAGTTCTTTCTTCAAAACGTAACGCAATTAAATATGTCGAGCCAGTCTACATCGTTGAAGCGTTTGACACGATTCCAAACGACCCGATGTATAACGACCTCTATGGCATGGAACAAGTAAGAGCGCACCAAGCATGGGACGACCATGTTGGTGACCAAGATTTCATCATTGCAATCATTGACACTGGTGTCGATTACACACACCAAGACCTCGTTGCAAACATGTGGACTAACCCAGGCGAAATCCCAGGGAACGGTCAAGATGACGATGGCAACGGCTACGTCGATGACGTGTACGGATACGATTTCTCAAATTACGACAGCGACCCAATGGATTTCAATGGCCACGGAACACACTGTGCAGGCACAGTTGGTGGTGTTGGTAACAATGGAGTTGGTGTTGCAGGTGTTAACTGGCACTGCCGCATTGTTGGCGCTCAATTTTTGAGTTCTGGCGGAAGTGGTTCGACTGACGGTGCGATTGACGCAGTTGAGTATTGTGCAATCAACCAATTCAAAGTTTCAAACAACTCATGGGGCGGTGGTGGTTTTTCACAAGCGTTGTTTGATGTTGTGCAAGCAGCAGGCGATGATTACGGTCACATCTTTGTTGCAGCAGCAGGAAACGGTGGTTCATACGGCGCGTCTTATCCAGCTGCGATGACATGTACCAACCTCATCGCGGTTGCAGCAACTGACATCAATGAAAACATGGCGTCATTCAGTCAATATCACCCAGTTGAAGTTGACCTTGGCGCGCCTGGTGTTGATGTCCTTAGTTCAACACCTGGAAACAATTACTCTTATTACAGTGGTACATCAATGGCAACGCCACACGTTGCTGGTGGTGTTGGTTTGATTTACTCTGTGCTTGGCGATTCAAGTGCAACTGAAGTCATCGATATTATTCTTTCAACGACTCGTTCAATCCCAAGTATGGAAGGGAACACAGTCACAGGCGGCGTTCTTAATGTTGCTGAAGCACTAGAGAATACATTCCTTGGTCCAAAAATCACAATGGTCTCCTCAGTTCCTGTTGAAATGGATCCAAACGTTGCACTTGGAGTAACTGTCCATGTTGACCCAAGAGAAGACGACCTTACAGGTAGTGTGTATCTTCATTACAACGACGGCGATGGCTGGAACATGATGGCAATGGACGCATCTGGCTCAATGGAGTATTCCGCATCCGTGCCAGGCATGAACTGTGATGATATGCCAGAGTTTTATGTGACATGTTCAGGCGTTGTCGCTGGTGATGTTGCTCATCCATCAGGTGGTGCATCAAACGCATATAGCTGGCTCGTCGGTAATCTAGTCGTTGCATACGAAGACAATGGCGAAAGCAATGGTGACTGGACTGTCTCAACGAATTCACTTGATGGTGGATGGGACAGAGGCGTTCCAATCAATTGCAACCGTGGCGACCCAAGCGGCGACTACGATGGTTCTGGCTCTTGCTGGCTCACTGACAACTCATCAGCTGATGGTTGCAACAGTGATGTTGACGAGGGCTCAACGACGTTGACTTCTGGTTTCATTTATCTCACAGGTATTGATAACCCAACACTTTCATACGCTCGTTGGTTCCATAACACATATGGTGCTGCACCAAACACTGACACATTCCTCGTTGAGTGGTCAGCAGACGGTTCAAACTGGTATGAACTTGAGAGCGTCGGACCAAGCGGTCCTGAAGTCAGTGGCGGTTGGGTACACGTTGCATTTGGTGTCAATGATTTTGCTGGCGACGTTGATGCGATTCAACTTCGATTTACAGCATCAGACATTGGTGCTGACACACAATCAGTTGTTGAAGCAGGCGTTGATGCAGTGATGGTGACATCAGTCGATTGTGACGATGCATCAGACTGCCCAGCAGATGCAACTGGCGATGGCTATGTCAACGTCAGTGACCTTCTTGCAGCAATCGGTGATTGGGGTGCAAGTGACAGTGCAGCAGATGCCAACGGTGATGGTACTGTTGATGTCGCTGACCTCCTCATGATGATTGACGCTTGGGGTGCTTGCGAATAATCCCGTTAGTTTGATTGATACTCAAGAGCCCCGCATTTGCGGGGCTCTTTTTAAGGAAACTCATAATGAATTCACTTTTTACATCCATCATTGCAGCAACGACCATAATCGCTGTTTCAAGTGTGAGTCACGCTGATTGCGAACCCATTGGTCTTGATAACCCCTACTCCAATGATGTCTACGGTGTTATGGAATGGAATGGTCACTATTATGACGCTGGCTGGTTTCACCTTAGACGGCGGTCAGTCAATGGCGGCGATTGGTCTGACTTTGGTGGCGGCATCTCAGGTGGCGGTGCGTACACGCTCGCAGACCCAATGATTGTGTTTGAAAATGAACTCATCGTCGGTGGTGCGTTTTACTTTGCTGGCGGACTGACAACGCCAAATGTCTGTGCGTGGGATGGAAGTTCATTCCGGCAACTTGGCGAAGGCCTCAATGGTGAAGTCCTTGCACTTGTTGAGTGGAATGGAAAAATTGTTGCGGGCGGCGACTTCACGCACAATGGTGATGGCTCGCGACAACTCAACCATGTTGCGGTGTATGACCTTAACAATGTCAAAGGAAATGGTGCTTGGATGCCGCTCGGGCAGGGGCTTACGAACTTTCCAAGCGGGTATGGAACGTGGAAGATTGGCGAACTTTGTGTGTTGAATGGCGAACTGTATGCAACTGGCCGATTTCAAAGTTCAGGCAACACGACGTTAAACGGCGTTGCGAGATTTGATGAAAAATCAAATCAATGGCAACCACTCGGCTCGGGCATTCCGAACATGTCAAACGGTAATGTTGGCACGACAATCACTGCATATGAAAACGAGATTTGGTTAAGCGGGTGGTTTCAATCAATTGGTGGAGTAAGCGCACCTTGGATGGCAATTTGGGATAGTTCAAATTGGAGGCCAGCACCGTCTGGACCATCACGTCATTGCCTTACATTGAAAGTGATTCAGGGACGACTGCATGGCGCTGGTCCATTTCCGTTCACACTTGGTGGTACTGAACATGATGTCGCTCGTCTAGAGGATGATGGCTGGGTTGGACTTGGAAGTTCAAACTCAAACTGGCCAAACGACATTGCTGAGTCAGTTGATGGTGATGCAATCATCGTCGGCGGTTACTTCAATGGTTTTAATGGCGAGTTTACTGGTAACTATCTTCGTCTTGAATGTGGAGACATTCCAGACGATTGTCCAGCGGATGCAACAGGAGATGGTTATGTAAACGTCAGCGACCTTCTTGCTGCAATCGGTGATTGGGGTGCAAGTAACAGTGCAGCAGATGTTGATGGAGACGGCGTCGTTGGTGTCGGTGACATTCTCATGATGATTGATGCGTGGGGCGCTTGCGAGTAACGACTCCCCCAATCATAAAAACTGCGTGCGGTCTATACTATGTTAATGATGACTTTAAAACGCAATATCGTAACGATGGTTTCTGTGGCACTGTTAAGCGCTATTGGATGTGAATGCACACCTAAAGCATCAGTTGAGTATCTCAATCCAGGGACTGTTCTTCCTGACGGACTTCCATTTTCAGAAGCAGTTCGAGTTGATAACACGCTCTACCTTTCGGGAATGATTGCGGTGAAACCGGGCACACTTGAACTCGTCTCAGGGGGGATTGAGGCAGAGTCACGTCAAACGATGGATAACATTAAGTTGACGCTTGAAGCACACGGCGCATCGATGGAAGATGTTGTTAAGTGCACAGTGATGCTCGCTGACATTTCGGAGTGGGGCGCGTTCAACGAAATCTACAAGGAATACTTCGATGGTCGTTACCCAGCACGCAGCGCTCTTGGCGCTAATGGGCTCGCATTAGGCGCACTCGTCGAAGTCGATTGCATTGCTGTAGTCAATGGCGATTAGTTCTTTTCAGTAGATCCAAAGTCGTGCATGCACGACTTTCCCATTAAAAAACCCACTGCAAGCAGTGGGTTTTAATGGGCGAGACAGGATTCGAACCTGTGAAGGCGTACGCCAGCAGATTTACAGTCTGCCCCCTTTGTCCACTTGGGTACTCGCCCTATTCGATTGAATTTGGTATATTACTCGCCTCGCGGTCAACAGGCAAGCGTACGCAAGCCAAATGACAGCATTGCCACCGTAGCTCAACTGGTAGAGCGCATGATTTGTAATCTTGAGGTTGCGGGTTCAAGTCCCACCGGTGGCTTTCAAAAGCACAGTTCGCTGTGCTTTTTTTATTGGGGGAGGTCAAATTAAGCGTATACTAAAGTCATGACAAACGATGACAAGCAAAAGAATAACGAAGATAAAAGTTACAACCCTTCGATGATTGCTTACGGATTGTGCTTGGGTGTTGCCTTCGGTGCGGCATTTGACAACGTCGGCTTAGGCATCGCATTTGGACTCTGTTTTGGTGCTGGGCTTGCCTACACGATTCCATCAAAGTCTAAGGACGAGAACTCTGCCGAAACTACTGAAGAATCATCTGGGTCGTAACAGTTCTGCTTCGGTGGGCGTCATGGCAATAAATGCATGACATCTCAACGCGATTGAGATAGCGATTCAACTCCGCTGCTTCTGCGTTTTGCAAGAGCGCTTGTTCAAGCCCGCTCGCATGATGCATCGCATTGACAACAAGTGACTCAAAATCTTGCGGATATTGATTCACTTCATCACTGAGTTGCAAACTCCTGAACATCTCAGCAATAAATCCCGCATCTGCCGCAGGTGCAAGGTCGGGATGCGACGAGGGAACGTTCCATCCATTGTTTTTCACTTCTTCGAGCCGCTCAAATGCACGGTTCATTGCAATCATGTTTTTCGTAATACCTTCTGGAAGCACCAGTTCTACAAACTGAACGTTCTCAGGAATCGCAGGGAGTGGCTCTTGCAATTCGACTGCGAGCCACAATCCTGTGTAATTCTTTGATGTTCCGGATAACTCCATCTTTGATTTAACAACATCCCTGTCTGCAAGATTAAGACCAAGAAGGGCAATGCCCGCTGCGGCAGCCGACCGATGCTTTCCATAATGGCAGTGAATATAAACGCCACCTTTAGTCAAGCCATGATGCACTGCAGCAATGAGTTGCTCGCGAGTCTCTTCGCTCGGCATGCCATAGTGCATTGGAATGTGAATTGTTTCAATATTAAGCGAGCTTGCAGCGTGTACATCAGGTGGCGCGCCATCAACGCAAATCACAGTGTTTACATTGACATTTTTAAGCGCGCTTAATTGACGTGGATTCGGCTTTTCGCCTGAATAAACGCCTCTGTGGAAACGTACCATATAAGGCACATCTATAGGCGGATTTAACATTTTCAAAGAAACACACGTTTGCAGTGCAAAGCAAAACATGATGCAAATGGATGAGCGGAGTTTCACGGAAACTTATTGTACACATTCGGGTACCATACCCTCCCCTTGACCGAGCATGACCCAAAACGATTTACTCGTGTGACGTGCGCGCCGACGCTCGCCCCATATCTCAAACAAGAGTTAGAAACGCTTGGTTTTGATTGCTTGTCAATGGATAAGACAGGCGTTGAAATCAAAGCGACAACGCGGGAAGCAATTGGGCTCAACCTGCATTTGCGAACCGCGTTTCATGTGCTGCAGCGTTTTGCGGACATCAATTGCAGGAATGCAGATGAACTCTATCGAGAGGCGAAGCGCCTTCCGTGGGACCGCGTCATTGATCCAGCGGGCTACTTATCAGTGACCTCAAATGTCAATAACCCAACAATAACCAACTCAATGTTTCCAAACATGCGGCTCAAAGACGCCATTTGTGACAAACTTGTTGAAGTCGCAGGTAAAAGGCCAGATGCTGGTTCAAAGCAAGACGCCATGGTCGTGCACATGCACTGGCGCGAGAACAAGGCGAGAATCTACCTCAACCTCACTGGGCGAAAATTGTCTGACCGCGGCTACAGGAAGATGCCATACAAGGCGCCAATGCGAGAAACGATTGCAGCTGCGGTTTTGATGGAAATGGGATACACGGGCGAAAAGCCGCTCGTCGTTCCGATGTGTGGAAGTGGTACGCTTGCCATTGAAGCAGCGCTCATGGCAAAAGAACGTGCGGCAGGTCTGCTTCGAAGTAACTACGCGTGCAATCACTTTCTAGGCGCAAGTGAAAGTGATTGGAAACAGGAACGGGCTGATGCGAATAAGTCAGTCGCAAAACGTGACCCCGCACCCATCATTGCAAGTGACATTGAAGAAGAAGCAGTCGAAGCATCACGGAAAAACGCAATTACTGCAGGAGTGGACCACCTCATCGAATTCCACGTGTGTGATTTTGCTGAAACGCCACTCCCAGATGACAAAGGCGACATCATTTTGCATGGTGAATATGGCGTTCGCTTAGGTGATGATTCGCTTATCGAAACATATAACCGTAAGGGCGACTTCTTCAAACAGCAGTGCGCTGGGTGGACTGGCTATGTCTTTACTTCTGGTAAGCCACTCATCGCTGCGATGAAACTGAAAGTGTCAAAGCGCACGCCATTTACGAACGCAGAAATCGATTGCCGCTTACTTAAATATGAGTTGTATGAGGGTTCAAGAACTTCTAAAGCATCAGATAACTTGTCGGATTGTCAGGACACTGTTTAAGCCCACACTCTAAGAACGTCGTGATGACATTTGCGAGTGTGACGCCGAGCGCGATCCAGAACGCGCCATGTGCAATAGGCGGGACCTTGCGAGGGTGCTGCGTCTCTTTAGCACCCTCAAACTGGGAATCAAACATAAACATGATGCCGAGTAAAAGAATCGTTGCCATGAAGATGAGTAACGCCCACGTGTAAAGGTGGAGTCCCATGACAGGGTCGCCATAACCCGCGCTACCTTGTCCGGGAACGATGTGAAGCAAAATTTGTCGTGTTGAGACGCACGCACCAAAGACTGCGCTGAGCATGCACATGCCGTAATGCATTGGGCGAATGCCGTAACGCAAATTCATAATGACGCCGCAAGCGATGCCGAGCATTGCAAGTCGTTGCAACAAACAGAGCGGGCATGGGAACTCACCCTTGATGAACTGGACACCATATGCGCCAACGAGCGGCGTGCAAATCATAAGAAGGAATATTGTGTTGATGTGTTTTGCGAGTTTCGGTGTCATGTTAAAAGTCCAGATTCAGAGGGTCTGTGACGTGATGCTTGAACCATAAACAACACAAGATGAGATTAATGATAAAGAGTGCGATTGCAGGTTTTCGCTTGCCACGCCAAGCGAGCACCATAACGATTGCGAACAGCAAGAAGAGTAAAACCATCATAATGAGGTCAATATCGGTTATCTCACATCGATTCGACCGGTAAAACACTCAAGAAACGCTTGCTTCTAGGTAGTAGTGTAGCCATACTGTCATGATGGGACACATGACACATTTTTCGTTTTTTACAGCGCTTTTGGTCAATGCTTCACTCTTTGGTCAATGGCCAAGTGACGCGACAAATCTTGAGATTTGCGGAATGAACGGAGAGCAAGCGCAATCGAGAGTGGTTGCTCTTGAAGATGGTAGTTCTTATATATCTTGGTTTGATAATCGAAGCGGTGGATATGACCTCTACATGCAACGGCTCGATGCAAGCGGTCAAGCGCAGTGGGATGAAAACGGCGTCCTCATCGCAGACAGAAGCTACTCTTGGACGATGGATTATGACATAACACTTGATGATGGCGGTAATGCTATCGTTGCATACAGAGACCTTATTGGTGGAAGTGATGGCATCGTTGTTTCATCAGTGAGCGAAAGTGGAACTGTTAACTGGTCTACTGTCGTCGATCAGGGGTCATCATTTGCAGCCACGCCTCAAGTGTGCAACTCGGGGGGCACAATTTTCGTCAGTTGGATTGGTGATGGGAGTTCTGGATTGCAAAAACTCGACAGTAATGGCGTTGCGCAATGGAAAACCAGTCTGACGCTCACGGACCCCGATGGCGGTTTTTATTCCGTGACAGAACTAACGCCATCTACTGATGGCAGTGTGATTGTTTCATTTGTGCAGTACTTGTTCTTTTCTGGCGCGAAACAAATCCGCGCGCAAAAGATAAACAGCGACGGCTCTAGTGATTGGGGCGGGCAAGTGAGTGTGATGAACTCAAACTCGTTACAGTTTGGAAACTATCCAGAGTTCATTTCAGATGGCAATGGCGGCGTGTTGTATGCTTGGTATGGAACGAATCCGCTTCAGGTTTATGCAGCACATGTCACGGTAGACGGTTCGCTTGAGTACGAAGTGCAAGTTGCATCCGGTGGACTCGGAGTAGAGCGAGCCAACCCAAGAAGTACTCGGGATGGTGAATCCCATGTTGTGTTCTTTAACACGTTAACAAATAACCAAGATTACTCAGGTGTTTCAGCGCAGCGACTTTCAAGCGATGGTTCGCAGTTGTGGGGCACAACAGGCAAGACGATTCAAGCGCCATCTTCATCGCCGCAACGGCTTGTTGATGCTGCTGCAACGATTGATGGTCATTCAACTGTATTTTTCTTAAGTGCAACTTCGTTTGGACAAGATTTGGTCATGGCATCAAGTTTGGACGCAAAGGGTCAGTTTGTGTGGGATTCATCTCCGATTGAAGTTTCAAGCGTTCCCTCAGAAAAAGATGATGTCTCAGTTGGCGTTGGTGCAAATGGTTACATTGTTTCGTGGGATGACGCAAGAAACGGGAACGCTGATATCTACGCTCAGCGTCTCAACAGTGACGGCACACTTGGGGAAGGTGCTGATGAGCAATGTACTGGCGACGTGAATGGCGATGGTGTTGTGAATGTCACCGATTTGCTTGAACTCATTTCAGTTTGGGGCGACTGTTCTGGCGAGTGCAATGCTGACCTCAATGGTGACGGCGTTGTGAATGTGACAGACTTGCTTGCTCTAATCTCAGTTTGGGGAGATTGCTGAAAACTTGATGAACCAACCACGCACCAATGCCACACAGAGGCGTTGGCGTGAGCCGCTGCCTCTGTGCGGACGGGTGGATGGTAGAAGAATGAAGAAAGAAAGTTTGTGTTAAGCGCTGCAGCGTGATTCCATGTCACTTGCACGTTCTTTGAGTTTATTGATGCCGCGATACTTCCAGTTGTTGACAGTCGAAACAGGTACGCCAAGCGAAGCTGATGCTTCTTCGTAGCTAAGACCTTCGCAGACGACGAGGCGAACAGCGTCACGTTCATGTGTCGGCAAACTAGAGAGTGCCTTTGTGATTTCAGTGTTGGACCACTCTGGCTCTGGTTGCTGTTGTCTTCGAAGATCTCGAACAGCTTCTTCTCGTTGCGACTCAATGTAAGCATTGCTTCGTTGGTCTTTGTTGTACCGACGCTTGATGAGATTGTCAGCAATCTTGATGAGGTAACTTGATGTAACTGTTTTCTCTTCGAGATTCTTCACTTGAAGTAATCGAGTGAATACTTCTTGAGCGATATCTTCAGCTGCTGCATTTGAAAGTGATTTTCGAGTGAAGCAGAATACTCGCTTGTAATAGGTTTCGAAAAGTTCGAGTACTAGGTTTGCACGGTCTGGATTAACGGTCACGTCAAGCTCTCCTTGTTCAAGCAAATTTGCGACGGTTCGTGGTCGCGTCATTCACGGCTTTTACAAGTCCCGCAAGAGCCAACGGGGTCTCAGGCGGGGGCAACGAGGGGAGTCGTTGCCGGTACTTCAGTTCTAGGAAGCACCTGTTTGGTCCGAATTGTCAAAGGCAGAGATAATTTCTCAGCCAAACCAACTACGAGTGAAGTTGCGATTTGTGAACGCTAGTTTTCAAAAAAATCGCGAATTTCTTCCAATTCAGCGAGGAGTGCATGCAAGAACCCTATTTATCGAGTAAAAAATGAGGATGACAGGTAAGCAATCAAACAAAGCATCGTGTAACTGTGGCCATGTATTCAGGCTCTTTTGCCTCTATTTCATCGTGTTTGGAAGTGGACTCGGTTTCATCGGATTGGTTGGGGATGACTCCTTGCCTGGTTCAGGATGGTTTATCTGGCTCCTCGCTGCCCTAGCATTCATCATCGCGCTGTTTGCAACTGTCCAGCATATTGAATCTGGCGCACGCAACTCAGTAGACGACCTCGCTGACAAACTCTAAATGACTGCAACCATCACAGTGTTGGGCGCAGGCATGGTGGGGTCTGTCATCGCTGAAGATTTGAATGCTTCTGGGTTCAGGGTCTCGGTTGCGGATGTCAACAACACAGCACTCTCACGCATTTCCGAACGCTCAATGGGAGCGATTGGGATTCATCACATCGATTGTGCTGACGCAGCAGCGGTGACAACTTGCATCGAATCTTCAGACGTCGTCGTCGGAGCGCTTCCGAGTTGGCTTGGTTTGCAAACATTGCAAACAGTGATTGAATCGAAAAAACCATATTGCGATATCTCGTTTATGGCAGAGGACCCAAGAGAACTCCATGAACTTGCGTGTTCGAATGGCGTGCCTTGTGTCGTTGATTTTGGCGTCGCTCCTGGCATGAGTCATTTGCTTTGTGCCCACATTGCAGCGACGCTTGATTCTTGCTCTTCGCTTGATATCGTTGTAGGGGGGTTGCCAGTTGAACGGAAGTGGCCGTGGGAATACAAAGCGCCGTTTAGTCCCCGAGACGTGATTGAGGAATACATCAGGCCTGCACGAATCGTGGAACATGGAAAAGTAACAACTAAACCAGCGCTAAGCGAGGTAGAACTTATCGAACTGCCTGGAGTTGGCACGCTTGAAGCGTTTAACTCAGATGGTTTGAGAACATTATGCGACACGCTTTCTGTACCGAACATTAGAGAGCGAACACTGCGGTATCCCGGTCACGCTGAAATGATGAAGCGATTGCGCGACAGCGGTTTCTTTAGCGGCACTCCAATTCAATGTGGTGGCCAGACAGTAGTCCCGCTCGACATGACTGCGAAAATCCTCATTGAGAGTTGGAAGTATGAACCAAGAGAAGCGGACTTAACTGTCATGCGTGTATCAGGCGAGGGCGTCAAAGGGGATACGCAAGTGATGATGACGTACGACTTGATTGATTATTATGATGGGGAAGCTGACCAGTCAAGCATGGCAAGAACAACTGGCTTTCCGGCGGCATCTATTGCACGGATGCTTGTCGATGGAACTATTTGTACAGCAGGTGTTCATCCACCTGAATCATTTGGCGGAAACACTACGGTTGTTCAGCGTATACTTTCTGAACTTGAAGAACGGCATGTTCTCTACACGAAGACTATGGAACCGATTCAATGACATCGATTGGCATTATTGGAGCAGGCATGATTGGAAACGTGCATGCTGAAACAGCACAGCGCGTCGGAACAACAGTTGCTTGTGTGTTTGATTCAAACGAAGCAAAGCGAAGCGCATTTGCTCAGAAGTTTGATTGTGAAGAAGAAGCAAGTGTTGAATCCCTTTTAAGTAGAGATGACATCGATGGCGTCGTTATTGCAGTCCCTAATTTTCAACACGCACCACTTGCAATCCAAGCGCTTGAAGCGGGAAAGCATGTGCTACTTGAAAAACCAATGGCATTATCGATTGAGGAATGCGACAACATTCTTGCTGCAAGAGATCAATCAGGCAAGGTTTTGCAACTGGGCTTTGTTTGTCGGTACTCTCCGTCCGCAATGGTTGCAAAAGCAATGATTGATGATTGGTCGATTGGCAAGATTGTTTCAATCCAAGCGACGTTACTTCGACAACGAGGCATTCCCGGTTTGGGTGGCTGGTTCACAACAAAAGCGCTAAGTGGCGGTGGATGCCTCATTGACATCGGTGTGCATCTCCTTGACCTTGTCATGCACATGACGTCGATGAATGCACCTAAGCGCGTCATTGGCAGGTGCTCACAAGCATTTACGATGGCGAGTTATGACTACGATGAAATGTGGTCAGACCCCGTTGAGAATGGAACGTTTGACGTCGAAGATCGAATTCGGGCGTCCATTACATTTGATACAGGCATGGTGTTTGACTTGAACGTCTCTTGGGCAACGCATATTCCTGAACAGACGATTGCTGATGGACTTCTCATTGAAGGTGAAACCGGCGCACTCATTGTTGATTTATGGAGCGATGAAATCACGCATGCGTATTCAGTCGATGGCAAGCCACATAGCGAAACCGTCAAGGTAGAGCTTGAGGATGCATGGAACGATGCATTTGATGGTGAACACCGCGCGTTTGCGCAAGCCATTGAATCTGGCGCAGTGCCAACTGGTGCTGGCACTGGTGAAGATGGGAAGCGAGTACAAGAGATTGTTGAAGCAATTTACGCATCAGATGATGCGCAAAAAGAAATGGCGATTTAAATCGCCATTTCTCATGAGTTTCACTTGTTTGTGATGCTTACTGCATGCCACCATTATTGACATTGGCAAGCGTCGCTTTGTATTCATCGAGCGTTGCTCTGATTGAGTCACTCATTGGTTCACCATCTTCGGTGTATTGCACAGCTTTAGTTTGCCATGCAATTGCTTTGTAGATGTCGCCACGTTCCCAGTACACCCGAGCGAGTGTGTCGAGAATCATTGGGTCTTTGTTTTTCGTGAGTGTGTTTGCTCTAGTTGCAACCTTTAAAGCAAACTCAATGTTTCGATGTTCTTCAGGCATTGAGTCGACGTTGTTCCATGCAATTGAGTTAAGTGCCATCGCATCATCCCAACTCTCTTCAGCCATTGCTTCTGCAATGACGTACGCTGCATCGTAGTCACCCTTGTTAAGGAGCGCTTCAAACTTCATGTTCGTGAGTGATGGCGTTGAGCCAAACTCTTCGCTGAATGTATCGATTGCTGTAATGACGCCATCCCAGTCATCGTTTGCCATTGCTTTTCGATAAACAGAGACGAATGCCATCCATTCTTTTTCTCGTGCGGCTTCAATCTTAAATGCATCCGCAGCTGCAGCAAGGTCCCATGTGCCTTCAACAACTTGCTTAAGGGTGTCATCCATACTCATTGGGTGACCAATCCAAGCGACTTTGCCATTTCCATCAACAATGAATGCTGTTGGGATGCCGTTTTGGCCTGCTGCCTTCATGTAAACATTGCTTGTTGTTCTGTCTGGATCAACAGCAACTGTATATCGCATGCGGTCGTTGTTTACGAGGCCATCTGAACTGTTTGTTTTTTCCATGAAGTCAGTGACGACTTTTGTGTCTTTTTCACTGGAGACGCCAATGATTTGTACTTTGTCACCCCATTCATCTTGCAAGTCTGAAAGATGAGGCATGCCGTAGATGCAAGGTCCACACCACGTTGCCCAAAACTCAACGA
>JAERSY010000137.1 GCA_016845245.1 Phycisphaerae bacterium | reverse complement strand
CGCTTCGGTAATCTCAAAATCACTAATCACGCCATCTTTGAGTGGACGAATTGCCGTGATTGAACCGGGCGTCTTGCCAAGCATTTCTTTCGCACTGAACCCTACGGCGTTACCGTTATTCAGCACTCGATTTGTATTTCTCTTTACAGCGACAACGGATGGCTCATCAAGCACAATACCCTCACCACGAACACAAACAAGAGTGTTACATGTGCCGAGGTCAATCCCCATATCCACACTGAACCAACTTAAAAATTTGTCAAACACGACCTGAACTCCTCATCACTACAATCAACTCGACTTTGCGAGTTGTCTTCTTTAAGAATGATAAGGGATTTTGAACTTCGTGACCGAACTTACTGCTGATCAATCAGAACTAGTGGACCGCCTTCTGACCGATCGTCTAGTTTTGAGTGCTCGGTATTCACGAGAACCATCCAAGCAACGCCACCTGCAAGCAGAAGCATAGCAACGAGTAACAGCGTGGTGAAGACGTCAGGATTTGGCGAATGTGAAGAGACTGTGGAGTCGAATTGAGCCATTGGTCAATTTCTTCCTTTCATCGCGAAGACTGTTGAACCAGGGACAACAAGACCCCTTGATGCATCTTCGAGAGTGACACGCCCAATGGAGCGGTTGATGTCAACTTCTTCAATCTGAAGTCTGCCTAGGAAGGTGCCATCTGCACCAACTGTCATAATCCAACCCTCTTGAACGCCATCTCTTGAACCAGCGTTAATCTCAACAAGAACATCGTCGTTGTTGCGTGAGACTGTCAAGACTGTTGAAGTCATTGTTCGGTCAGGAGCAACGCCTGCCTCAACTGCTGTGACAGCTTCGAGTTCACCAAACTTTGAAACGTATGCGTCAATACGAGCTTGGAGCGCATCGAGTTGCTTCTCCATGTTGTATCGTTCTTCTTTTGATTTCTGCGATGCTCGGCGAGCTTCATCTGCTTCAAATCGAGCTTGCTCTAATTGATCTTCCATTTCCATCACCATTCGTTCTGAATCGATGACATCTTCTCGCAAGTTGTAGTTCTCATCCACAAATCGTTTCTTCAACTCACTGTTGACTTCACTTGCGTTTGAGAGCGTTTGAAGGTTTGCATTGCTTTGCGCGATTTGAGCTTCAAGAGTTCCAATGCGAGCTTCAAGTGAACTGATTGTTGCGAGTGATTGTGCTGACTGACTTCGAAGTGAATCAATCGCACCTTGACGCGTATCAATTTCTTGTTGGAGTTGCATTCGCTGTGCTGCGAGTGCAGTTTCAGCATCTTGTGCACGAACAGTAGCGACGCGTCTTTGGTCATCAGCTGCGCGATACTTCGTTCGGTAACTATTTTCGTTCATTGTGAATGTCGCAACGAGTGGAACCATTGCAACTGCAAGCAGCGTAACGAGAACGATGAAAATTTTAGTAAGGATGTGCACGAGTTTACCTCTTTAAAAACCTCTTTAACAGTGACGCTTAGGGTTGGACATGGTTGGTGAACATTCACCAATGCGTAATAAAGTTCCTAAGTCGTTTCTTTGGGGGTATTTTGTACCTTGATAAGGGCGTATTGTCAATGGATACCGGCTACAGAATCGCCCTTATCGATGCGTAAAATGGCACCAGCAGCGGCGATTTGGACATTTGGGTCAGAATCTTTGAGCATGAGTGCCAGTGGACCCAGATTCACCTGATTACCTTCAATTCCAAGAGTTGTAGCACTTTGAGCTCTCAGTATTGGATATTCACTCGTCGTGAAACTAAGCACGATATCTGTGGGCACTTTTTCGGAATCGATTTGGGCAATTGAAGATGCTGCAATCAGCCGAATTTCATCAGGATACCTGTCTGGTGAGCTTGCGATGCTTTCAAGTGTTGAAAGGATTTGAACATCTGAAACACGGCCTGCAATCTGGCACGCAAGGGCAGTAATTTCCGCTTCTTGCAATGAACTAAAAATAGCCGCCCGAATAATTTCCAATTCTTTTTCTTGACCAAGTTTGACGAGCGCTTCAGCCATTTGAAGATTGATCACTCTTCGCCGTATTGTCGGAATAGATGATGGTGTTGTGCGAGATGCGTGACGAATGAGACTCACTGCAGATTCGTTACCCATTTCACCAAGGACGAGTGCGGCGTTTCCTCGCAATTCCGGATTGTCACTGTTCAGCATTGAACTGATTGGATTCAAATCAACTTGTTGACCACATTTGTACAGTGCACACAACACTGCAGCACGCACTGATGGCGAAGGGTCATCAAGCATCGGCTCAAGCAGGATTGATGTCTCACAAAGTTTCGCTTCACCAATCATCATGACGGCTACAAAGCGAACGCCCCTGTTCTCGTCGACCAACCCCGCGCGTACCGCATCACTGAGAGCGGCGCGGTTTCCATGCCTCAATGCCTCAATTGCATTCGCCCTACTTCGAGGATCATCAGATAAAATCGCCTGTTCAAGAACAGACATTGCGCGCTGGTGAACGGTGTCACCATGCACAACCATAGGCGGTCTGTACGCCTTTCCATTTTCCATCGCTTGGATTGAGTTTTGTTTTGTGCTCCATGGATCTTGGCTTGCTCGTTCTATTGGTTTTGGACCACATGAAACTACCAAGAGTGAGATGATTGATGGAATGCATATTCGGTTAAACATTGCTTGAACTCCGTTTCAAGTATGACCTGACTATGAGCAGGATACTCCCAAACAGCGATATCCATGCAACTGAATCACCAATAAAAACGCTGATTGGTTTTTTTAATCCGTAGCCAACCTTGCATTTAAAGATGGTGGGTTTATCGATGGCGAGTTCGCCATTGTCACTTGCATATTCGATGCGACCGTCTGGCCTAATCACGGAACTCAAGCCAGTGTTCGCTGCCCTTACCATCGACATCCTGTTTTCTATACAACGCAAACGAGACTCTCTGTTGTGTTGCAACCGAGCATCGTCATCATCACCAAACCATCCATCGTTGCTCAAACTCATCAACACATCTGAATTGCGTTCGCCATCGTTCCATGCCAAACTCCTCACGACACTTGGCATCGCCACTTCAAAACAGATTGGTGTGCCAACATTGAACCCACGGTCATTCTCACCGAGTTTCGTTTCCACGCTCAGTGGGGTTGGTATTGTTCCCGCTTCAAGATCTGCAAGCTGTGCTGCGCCCGCAAACGAACGCACCCACGCGTTGAGCATTGGAATCGAATCGACATAGGGCATCCACTCACCAAACGGCGTGAGCGCCATTTTGTCGTATCGCTGCGTAGATCCATCAGGCATCACAAGCACTGCAGAGTTGAAATGTTTCTCAGGCATCACGCTGACCATGGTGTCCGTCTCTTCCACCCTGACGTTTTCCCAAGTTTGTGTTCCAACAAGGATTGGAATATCTAACTCTCTGGCAAACAAGGTTAACTCTTCAGGCCAAATCCAAAATGGCGTGAATTGATGAGCCCAAGTTCCATAATCTTGGCGACTCGACTCAAAGCCCGCACCGGGTAACATCGTTTCTGGCCAGACAATGATGTTTGGCTTTTCTGTTTCTTCGACTGAAGCCGCATCAAATGTCATTTGAAACATCAAGCCCAAGTCTTTTTGTTGCTGCTCATACGTCCACCGGTCCTTGTTTGATTGTGGGACACTCGATTGAATCACAGAAACACGAATGGGGCGAAGATCCTTGTATTGCCGTTGTGCATACACCGCACTACCGAGAATGACGCATGCAAGACTAATCGAAGCGACCTTGTTTAATGTTGCAACTTTCATCAGCGCGGCTGCAATGCTGACTGTAATGAAACTCACAAGCCAAACACTCCCAACTGATGCAAGTTGAGCAACAAATGTGTCTGCCATTCCTGTCCCAGTGAGGTACCAAGGGTACCCACCAAACAGGATGTTCCCACGAATACATTCAATGCCAACCCAGAGCATCGGCGCTGACAAGTAAAGCGGCATCTTTACCCTTGCGTTGACTTTATGAAGTAAATGGATAAACAGCGGCGCCCAGATTGACATGTACACACTTAACAAAAACCACCCTGGAACTGTGATGTGCACAATCCATTTCTGAAGATACAACCACAGTGGCAGTTGCGTAAGCACCACAAGCATAAATGTTTTCCAGCCCCACTCTGACCGCAACGCAATGACGATCAAAAAGAATGGCGCAAGCAACGCAGCAATTCCACTTCCAACTGGCTCAGTTGATAACAACGTGCAAACTGCTGAGAGAATCGCACAAAGCACAAGTTGCCAAATGTTCATTACTTGCCTGCGTAGTCGATGAGACTTGAAATTTCAGAACGAAGTTCACTGCGAGGCACAACGCAATCAACGAAACCGCTGTCTTGTAAAAACTCAGCCCGCTGAAAACCTTCAGGCAAATCTTGCTTGATGGTTTGTTTAATAACGCGCGGCCCTGCAAAACCAATGAGTGCCTTGGGTTCTGCAAGGTTGACATCACCAAGCATTGCAAAGCTCGCAGTGACACCGCCAGTTGTTGGGTCAGTTAACAATGAAATATACAAACCGCCCATGTCATCAAATCGTGCAAGCGCTGCAGAAGTTTTCGCCATCTGCATCAGCGAATATCCAGACTCCATCATTCTCGCACCACCTGATGCAGAGACGATGATTAACGGTAAATCTTGTTCCGTCGCACGCTCAATTGCCCTTGTAATCTTTTCACCAACAACACTTCCCATTGAACCACCAAGGAACGTGAAGTCCATGATTGCAAGAACGACTTTACGCCCTTTGATGAATGCAAACCCAGTTTGGATTGCATCTTTGACTTGCGTCTTCTTTTGAGCTGCAGCAATCCGGTCAGGATATGCTTTCAAATCTACAAAATCGAGTGGGTCTTTTGACTCCATCGTCTCATCAAACGCTTCAAACGTTTCAGGGTCAACGAGTTGATTGATGCGTGTTTTGGCATCGACTCTGAAATGATGTTGACAATCAGGGCAAACCCACAAATTATTCTCAACACTTCGCTTGAACAGAATGGTCGAACACTTGTCACAACGCATCCAAAGTCCATCAGGAATGGAGACTTTCTTTGCTGGTGAGCTTGCTTCATCTGCCCAAGTTTGTTGTGTGTCTTTGTGTGCCATGTCTTGAATCCGTTCCTACAGAGGATATCGGTTATCCCTCTCTGAGGCCAGTAATCGCACTTCTATAATCATCGGTCTTAAAGATTGCAGACGCAGCCACAAGTGTGTCGCATCCTGCATTTTTACAATCTTCACACGTCTTAAGACTGACTCCACCATCCATTTGAAGCCGTTGGTTCTCCCTGAGTAGCGGCTTGATTGTTTTCACTTTCTCAAGCACCTCTGGAATGAATGCTTGACCAGAAAAACCGGGATTCACACTCATCACGAGAATGAGGTCGAATGCCTCAATCCAAGGCAAAATGGCTTCAACATCCGTTGGTGGATTGATTGCAAGACCAGCATCCATCCCTGTTTGGTGGATGGCATCCGCCATTTCTTCAGGGTTGCAATCAGATTCGATGTGACCTGTAAACAAGTTGCCCCCTGCTTTTGCAAATGAGTCGATGTACTCCATTGGTTTTTGAACCATGAGGTGGACATCAAGATACGCATCAGGAAACTGGTTCCGAAGCGACTGACAAAGCGCTGGACCCATCGTAAGGTTCGGAACGAAGTGTCCATCCATGACATCGAGATGCAAGAAATCTGCACCTCCATCAAACGCTTCTTGGCATTCCCTGCCTAAGTTTGCGAAGTCAGCAGACAGTATTGACGGCGCAACAAGTGGAAGGACTGGCGGCGCAGTGATTAAACTTGCTGTTTGGCTCATTGTCATAACTCAATCAATCAAGCGCGGCGTGCTGCTGTTGCATTCGGTATGAGTCGAGCGTGAACTTGTACTGTTCCTTATCCTTTTCTCTTGCTGAAAAGTATGCTCGACGTTGCCAATCAATTGCTTCTTCGATGTCACCGTTGTGGAAGTGCACGAGTGCAATCGTTGCTAGATATTTCGGGTCAGTTTTTCGTTTTGCAAAACTGTGGGCAGTCTTTGCCGCTTTCATTGCAACATCCATTCTTCTGTTCATTGGAGTCAACTGATCATTCGTTGCAATGTACTCAGCGATCCAAGTGAGCAGTTCAGGGTCTTCTGAGCCCCTGTCTGAAATAACCTTGTTGATGTATGCATACGCACCCTCAGTATCTCGCTGTTCAAGAAGATACATTTCAATCAACTCAATGTTCAATCTTGCAAAAACAATTGGATCGATCGCGATTGCGTTTTCATACGCGTCTGTTGCTTCTGACCAACTTGTGCCGGAGCGGAATTGTTTTGCGGCTTTAATTGATGGAGCTGCTTCCTGCTCCTTCTTTTTGTCATAACGACCGGTCATCACTTTTGCGAGCGTGTCATCAAACTCTTCAGAAAGTGGATGTCCAATAAATTGAATCGTTCCGTTTTTATCAACGATGAATGCGGCTGGAATTCCCTTCAAGCCTGCAGCGTCCATCCACGCTCGTTGAGTTCGACGCCTGTTGTCGATACCAACGATGTAATCCATTTTCATGCCTTGCTTCTGTACGAATGGCGCTACTTTTTCAGTTTCGGAATCAGTTGAAATTCCAACAACTTTAAGACCATCCATTTCGTACTCTTCTTGAATCGCTGTTAGATGTGGAATTGACTTTCGACATGGACCACACCAAGTTGCCCAGAACTCAAGGACGTACACGTTTCCGTCTGCTGGATTAAAAGAACCTTTAACCCATTCTTCAACATTTAAGCCAGGTGCAGCTGAGCCAACTTCTAAATTCTTATTGCGACCGCCGGGCTGAGCAAATGCTTCAGCTCCAAGTAACGCAAGAGTGAGTGTAAAAATCGTACTGAAAGTGCGTAGACGCATAAATTCTCCTTTACTCAGCCATGCTGAGATATGAATATCATACGGTATCGTCAAGTAAAGATACACTTAAAAACTCTTTTCCTTCGAGCATTTGTAAGCTCGCGCCCCCTCCCGTTGAGATGTGTGTCATCTTCGTTTCTAAGCCAAATTGCGCAATTGCGGCTGCAGAATCGCCTCCACCGACGATTGACACAGCACCTTTTTCGGTTGCGTTCCCGATTGCATTCGCAACACCCTTGGTGCCTTTCGAAAATGCGGGACATTCGAAAACGCCCATCGGTCCATTCCACACAATTGTTTTTGCTCGTTCACAGATGTCTGCAAAAGCTGATGTTGTTTCAGGACCAATATCTAGACCCATAAGACCATCTGGAATGTCGCCACTCTCAACCACTGCTGCAGATTCCGCTGCAATTTCTGGCGCGCACACGTGGTCAAATGGCAAGTGTATTGTTGTTCCCTTTGCTCCAGCAACTTCAAGCATCTCTTTACTTTGTGCAATCAACTCTTCTTCAACGAGACTGTTGCCGATGTGCACGCCTTGAGCAGCAAGCAAGGTGTAAGCCATCGCCCCACCAATCACGATTGAATCGACTGTTCCAATGAGCCGCTCAATTGCACCAAGTTTGTCAGATACCTTTGCGCCGCCAAGGACAGCAACAAATGGGGGCTCAGCATTCCGAATTGATTCGTCCAGGTACTTCAACTCTTTTTCAAGCAGTAGCCCAGCAACGCGCGGCTTTCCTTCCATCTGCTGTGGCACAGCGACCATTGATGCGTGATTTCTGTGCGCTGTACCAAATGCATCATTACAGTAGATGTCGCACCCCTCAGCGAGCGATGCACCGAACGCTTCATCGCCTGCCTTCTCACGCGAATCAAACCGAAGGTTTTCACGCAACACAACGGCTTTATCTGAGGATTCATCAAATGAAACGTCTTCGTTAAGGAGCTCACTTAACCGAACTGCAACTGGCTTTAAGGAAAACTCCGCTTCATAGCCATTGCCGCTCGGTCTTCCGAGGTGGCTCATCAACGTAACTTTACCACCACGTTCAAGCACAGTTTGAATCGTTGGCAGTGCCATTTGAATACGCCTGTCATCGGTAATCTCACCATCACGAATTGGCACATTGAAGTCCACACGCATGAGTACGCGTTTCCCTTGGACATCAACTTCTTTAATCGTCTGCTTCATATGAGTATCTTATGCTCTTAAGATGACGCTATGCGACAAGTGATTTTGATTCTTGGTCCAACTGCGGGCTGTAAAACGACACTCTCTATTGAGCTTGCGCAAAAGATTGATGGAGGTGGAGAATGTGTCATTGCTGACTCAATGCAAGTCTATAGCGACATGAACATTGGCACCGCAAAACCAACTGAAGAAGAAATGCTCGCCGCACCACATCACCTTGTCAATCTTGTTCCAGTGACCAAGGAGGGATTTACGGTTAACAGTTGGCTTTCAAATGCAGAGCAATGTGTTCAAGAGATTCAATCGAGAGACAAGCATCCCATCATTGTTGGTGGAACAAACCTCTATATCCAATCATTTCTATTCGGCATGTTTGATGGACCAGAAAGCAATGAACAGATCCGTCAATCCCTCAACGAGCTCGATAATCGCGAACTAGTTGAGAAGTTAAAAATAGTTGACCCGCAATCTGCAGAACGAATTCACGTCAATGACCGCAAACGTCTTGTGCGTGCACTCGAAGTGTTTGAGGTGTCTGGGAAACCGATTTCCGAACTTCAACATCAATGGCAGGGCCGGCCCCCACGAGAAAATGTCATCATCCTTGGTCTTGATTGGCCTGTTTCAACGATCAATAAACGAATCAACAAGCGGGTCAAGGTGATGATGGGCGAGGGCCTCCTCGATGAGGTGAGGGAATTGAAAGACAAATTCAATTCCCAAGCGAAGGAAGCCCTTGGATACAAACAGTTGCTTGCCCACTTAGATGGCGAATGCACACTCGACGAAGCCGTCGAACGAATCAAGATTCTGACCCGAAGGTATGCGAAACAACAGCGAACTTGGCTCAAAAGGTTTAAAGTGCTCCCAAATACACATTTTATTGACATGGGAGAGAAGGGCATGCAAACCGTTGTGAATGAAGCACTTAAGCATGTTAGCGCTTGCTCAGTTTCATAAAATCTGACTTGACAACTTTCAAAAAGTCGTTTCAATGCCCATCCTCTACATGCATATGGTTTGTGCAATGATTGAGGTTGTTCGGACGTATAGCGTGCGAAAAGGGTTTGTTTATTGGCTAAGAAAAAGACTAAAAAGAAGACCACGAAGAAGAAACAGGCGGTTCCAGACGCAAAGGGCAAGCATCTTGTCATTGTCGAATCCCCTGCGAAAGCTCGCACAATCAATCGATATCTCGGTGATGATTATGCAGTGACTTCTTCGGTGGGTCATATTCGGGACCTTCTAGCTAAAGCACCAAAGGGAACTAAAAAGCCAAAGGACCTCCCTGAGTGGAAAAAGCCCGTCCCTGGTGTGGATTTGGAACATAATTTCAAACCAACATATGAAGTCCTCAAGGGGAAAAACAAACTCGTTACCGAATTGAAAAAAGCCGCCAAGGGTGCAAAAGACATATGGTTTGCAAGCGACCTTGATCGAGAAGGAGAAGCAATTGCATGGCATCTTGCTGAACTTCTTGGCGTCGAACCAACAAATGCAAAACGAGTCATCTTCAACGCGATTACAAAGAAACAGATTGAAGATGCGTTTAATCATCCACATCCAATCAATATGGATTTTGTCAATGCTCAGCAAGCAAGAAGGATTCTTGACCGCGTCGTTGGGTATCAAGTTTCACCTTTACTTTGGAAACGCGTTGCTGGCGGATTAAGCGCAGGCCGGGTGCAATCGGTTGCGGTTCGCATCATTGTTGAACGTGAAAAAGAGATTGAAGTGCATGTCCCAGACGAGTCTTGGAACATCACAGGACAGTTCTCCTTAAACCAAGGTGATGTCTCATCACTGAATTCGTTGTGGTCGACTTTCCTATCTACAGTTGACGAGCGAGGCAAGGGGCCGACTCGCAAGGCGATGATTGCTTTTCTTGCTGAACACAAATGTGTTGAAGGAACGCTCGTAGAAGTTGATGGGAAACCAGCAAAATTCACACGCCCTGCAGACTGCAGCGATTCCCTTGATGACCATAAGAAACGTCTCATTGATATGGCTTCTAAGATTGGAATTGAAACACCATCGATTGAAGAAATTGAAAATGATTTGGGCAAAGGACCTGCGAAACATGCCCTCACCATTCAAGGAAATGTTTCAGATGGTGTGACTTATGAAGTGAATGACATCGCGCAGAAGGACAACACAGTTAGACCCCCTGCACCATTTATCACATCTTCATTGCAAGCATCTGCTTCAACTGTTCTTGGATTTGGTGCGAAACGGACAATGCGTGCAGCTCAGGCGCTTTACGAAGGTGTTCGCATCAAAGGTGAGGGGCAAGTTGGCCTCATTACCTACATGCGAACGGATTCGACGCATCTGTCCCCCGACGCGATTCAAGCGGCACGTTCATATATCGACTCATCATTTGGACCTGCCTATCTTCCTGACAAAGCAAATGTATATTCGTCATCGAATGAATCTGCTCAAGAAGCACACGAAGCAGTTCGTCCAACTGACGTTTCAAGACACCCTGATTCCCTCCCTGCATCACTCGATGAAGATCAACGTCGCTTATACCGGCTAATCTGGTCACGTTTTGTGGCTTGTCAAATGACTCCAGCAAAATGGCATCGAACTGAAATCTTCTTCAAACGAAGCGACGTCGACAGTGGCGCTGTCTTTAAGGTCGCGGGAAGAACTCTTGCATTCGATGGTTTCTATAGAGCGAGTGGCGTCCCGACTTCAGATACAGAACAGAACCTTCCTAAGTTAGATAAAGGTACTGCGTTGTTTCCGTTTCACTTTAATCCGAGGCAAGTCTTTTCTTCACCACCTTCTCGTTATAGCGAGGCATCGCTCATTAAAAAGTTAGAAGCAGAAGGCATTGGCAGACCGTCTACGTATGCTTCAATCATCGATGTCATACAGTTCAGAAAGTATGTCGAAAAGTTAAATGGCTCATTCCATCCAACAGATTTAGGTGAAGTCGTCACTGAAAAACTTATTGAGGGCTTCCCCATACTCATGGGCGTTGATTACACACGCTCACTTGAGGAACGACTCGATAATGTTGCGTCTGGTGACGTCGAATGGGTTGAAATGCTGCATGATTTTTATGGGCGCTTCAGCAAACGACTAGAAACTGCGTATGAAGAAATGTCTCATGCAAAAGCTGAGACGACGCCAGCACCATATAAATGTCCTGAGTGTCAAAGCAGAACAGAGTACCGCTTCGGTAAGAACGGACGGTTTTTATCGTGCACTGCGTATCCTGATTGTAAATATGCCGCACCAATTGATCGGCAAGGCCAACCATTGCTTCCAGAAAGAGTCGATGTCGCATGCCCCGAGGACAACTCCCCGATGGAAAAACGCAATGGCCGTTTCGGACCATTCTTAGCATCGATCAATTATCCCGAAATCAAGGTAGTTGTAAATCTCGATAAAAAGGGCGGCATCAAGTACCCATCACCCCCTGCGCTTCTTGTTGAATCGTTGCAATGCGAAAAATGCGATAGCCCAATGAACTTAAGAAATGGCAAACGCGGTCCCTGGCTTGGCTGTTCGACGTTTCCAAAGTGCAAAGGCAGAATGGGGTGGAAAACCCTTGAAGAGGAAAAACAACAGGAACTTGAAGCTGCTCTCAACGCGCATGAGTTAGAACATCCCCAAGTCGTGATTAAAACACTCGATGGAACGGTTATCCCAGAAGGTACGCCAATCGAGGATTTGCTCATCGAGGGCAACGTTGTAGAACTCGAACTTTACGATTCTTAACGAAGACGCAAAACGCCCTCGTGGTAGAATGTTAAGGATGCAGCGACATAAAACTCGTCAAATCAATGTAGGTGGAGTGCTTATTGGAGGCGATGCTCCAGTTGCTGTCCAATCGATGACGAGTGGATACACGTATGAAATCGACACGTGTGTTGCAGAAATCAACAAACTAGCAAACGCGGGAGCAGACATCGTTCGCGTTGCTGTCCCAAAGAAAGTAGACACCGAAGCACTGCCTGAAATCCTCAATCAGGTCAATGTGCCAATTGTTGCTGACGTACATTTCCATTACAAAAGAGCACTCGAAGCCATTGACGCGGGCGTTCATAAAATCAGACTCAACCCCGGTAACATTGATGACACTGAGCAAGTCTATGCAGTCATTGATGCATGTAAAGACGCTGGCATTCCCATTCGAATTGGTGTCAATGAGGGATCTGTCGTTGAACGAAAAGACAAACAAAAGAGACAAGCAGAACTCGCGAAGTTCTTCTCTGACAGAAAACAGGGTCATCTCCTTGCAATGATGATTGCAAAAGTAGAAGAGTATCTCGACATTTTCCACAAACGAGATTTTGATGACATCTGTTTAAGCGCTAAGTTGATGGATGCTCGGTTAGTGATTGACATCTATTCAGAACTCGCAGCTCGTTTTGATTATCCACTCCATTTAGGTGTCACCCACGCCGGCCCAAGAGAAACGGGCGCAATACGCTCTATTAGTGCGCTCGGCTCACTCTTATCTCAAGGCATCGGTGATACCGTCAGAATTAGTTACGCAAGTGATCCTGTGTACGAAGTAGAAGACGCAGTCGAACTCTTAAACTGTTTAGACTTGCGCCCGCGTGTTGGCGCTGAATTGATTGCCTGTCCAAGCTGTGGAAGAATTCAAGTCGATTTGTTTTCCCTCGTTGAAGATGTACGAAATCAACTTCAAGACAAAATCGAACTACCGATTAAAGTTGCAGTCATGGGGTGTGTCGTGAATGGACCGGGCGAAGCAGAAGGCGCTGACGTTGCAGTTTTTGCAGGAGATCGACGCGGCATCATTTATGTTCAGGGCGAACGAGTCGCAAATGTCCATGAAGATGAGATTCTTGACCGGCTACTAGAAGAATGTGAACACCTTCAAGAACGAGTAAACAACGGTGAAACAAAGCTCGGAGACAAAGCCGTAAGCATTAATGTTCCTGCAATAACTGTCGAAGGCGAGTCAATGTGATTCAAGGTCACACGCAACCACGCAGAGCATTTTCACTTACTGAAATTGTTGTCGTCATTGCGGTTATTGGAATACTCGTTGCAATCCTAGTTCCTTCACTTTTCTCAATCAAACTGAAGGCGAAAAAAACGAAGGAGCTGAACGTTCTCAAACATGTCATCACAGCATGGACGACGTACAGCAGTGACCATCAAAACAAACTCTTGCCGGGCTATCTCG
>JAERSY010000136.1 GCA_016845245.1 Phycisphaerae bacterium | reverse complement strand
CTCTTAATGATTCGTCCATCCATAAGAACGTGCACAAAATCTGGCACGATATGGTCGAGCAAACGTTGGTAGTGCGTTATGACAACAAAGCCCCGTCCTTCAGAGCGAAGTTTATTCACACCTTCAGAAACGATTTTAAGCGCGTCAATGTCAAGACCAGAATCTGTTTCATCTAGTACGCATAGTTTCGGATCGAGCATCGCCATTTGGAAAATCTCAGCACGCTTCTTTTCACCGCCACTAAAGCCCTCATTGACGCCTCTATCAAGCAAATCGGTATTCAAACTCACGGACTTCGCCTTTTCTTCAACAAGATCAAGGAAGTCCATCGCGTCAAGTTCTTCTTCGCCGCGGTATTTACGCATGGCGTTTACCGCTGCTTTCAAGAAAAACTTTGTAGAGACGCCAGGAATCTCAACTGGGTATTGGAACGCAAGGAAGACGCCAGCACATGCGCGTTGATCAGCGTCAAGTTCAGTTAAATCTTGACCCATGAAAAACATTTCGCCTTCAGTGACTTCATACGCTTCGTGCCCAGCAAGCACGCATGCAAGCGTGCTTTTTCCAGAACCATTTGGTCCCATGATGGAGTGCACTTCGCCTTCATTGACGGTGAGCGATACTCCCTTAAGGATTTCATTGCCTTCGACTGAGGCGTGTAAGTTTCTGATTTCAAGTAATGGTGTTGTCATGTTGTTACCTATAGTTGCCTTTTATCCTACGCTCGCTTCTAAACTCACTTCAAGGAGTCGCCGCGCTTCGACTGCAAACTCCATTGGTAATTCTCTAAATACTTCCTTGCAGAATCCGTTCACAATCATGTTGATGGAATCTTCTGTTGAGATGCCGCGTTGATTGCAATAAAAGAGTTGGTCTTCACCAATCTTTGAGGTCGACGCTTCGTGTTCTGATTTTGCTGTTTTGTTTAAGACTTCGATGTACGGGAATGTATGCGCGCCGCATTCATCCCCCATGAGCATCGAGTCACACTGTGTGTAATTCCGCGCGTTCTCCGCACCTTTTTGCATGCGTACTAAACCGCGGTAAATGTTTTGACCGTGACCAGCGCTGATGCCTTTACTCACAATGGTTGACTTGGTGTTCTTGCCAATGTGAATCATCTTCGTGCCGGTGTCTGCTTGCTGATAATTGTTTGTCAGTGCAACGGAATAAAACTCGCCGACTGAGTCGTCGCCAAGTAAAACGCACGATGGGTATTTCCAAGTGACTGCTGAACCAGTTTCAACTTGCGTCCAAGTGATGCGGCTTCGGTCGCCTTGACACTTACCGCGCTTTGTTACAAAGTTATAAATACCGCCCACGCCGTTTTCGTCACCGGGATACCAGTTTTGAACTGTGGAGTATTTAATGTCTGCATCATCTAATGCGATGAGTTCAACGACTGCAGCGTGCAATTGATTTTCATCACGCATTGGTGCCGTGCAACCTTCTAAGTATGAGACGCTTGCGCCTTCTTCAGCAATGATAAGCGTTCGTTCAAACTGGCCAGTCGATTTCGCATTGATGCGGAAGTACGTGGACAAATCCATTGGGCACTTCACGCCTTTTGGCACATAAACAAACGAACCATCTGTAAAGACTGCGCTATTTAAGGTTGCGTAGTAATTGTCCGAGTAGGGGACGATTGTGCCGAGGTACTTCTTTACAAGCTCAGGATGTTCCTTAACTGCTTCTGAAATTGGGCAGAAGATAATGCCAAGTTCAGCAAGTTTATCTTGGAATGTTGTGCCGACACTTACTGAGTCAAACACTGCATCAACTGCGACGCCAGCGAGTGCTGCGCGTTCGTGCAGGGGAATGCCGAGCTTTTCATATGTTTCTAAAAGTTTAGGATCGACTTCATCAAGTGACTTCGGTGCATCTTCAAGTGATTTAGGTGCTGAGTAAAAGATGATCTCGTCATAGTTTGGTTTTTCGTAGTTAAGGTGCGCCCACTCGGGTTCTTCCATCGTGAGCCAGTGGCGATACGCTTTGAGTCGCCACTCTAAGAGCCACTCTGGTTCTTCCTTCTTTGCAGAGATGAATGCGATTGTTGACTCATCTAAACCGGGAGGCGCGGAATCCGCTTCAATGTCAGTGACAAATCCCCATTTGTACTTTTCATTGAAGGTTTCCTTCAATAACTCGGTGTCTTCTGCAGCGGTGTTTGATGAACTCAATAGCGTTCCGCTATCGGGCATGTCTTTTAACAGTTCGACTTCTTCAGTCCGCTTTTTTGTATCACTAGGCATGTTTTTCTCTTCTTCCATGAGACTCAGTGTCAATTAGACACGGCGTCATAGTGTATCACAACCCCCACTATTTCCCAACAAATAGGGGGTGTTTTACGCCTTTTCGATGAGTGATTTACCCTGGTTTCGCGGGCTATTCACGGTTTTACTGACTTCGTGCCACGGCGCGCGAACCAAATGACCTTCAGTCGAGCCCGATTCGAGCCACTCAAGTGGTTCTGCAAACATCAATGGCATGCGGTGATGAAGTGGTTT
>JAERSY010000135.1 GCA_016845245.1 Phycisphaerae bacterium | reverse complement strand
CATTGAAGTGTTGCAGACGTCACAATTCCGAGTGTTCCTTCTGCACCACAAAAAAGGTATTGGGGTTGGTACTTCTCGCCATTCCACGTCATCGGCAAGTTGTAACCAGAAACATAGCGGGGGAGTGTCGGCCAGTGTTTCGCGAGTTCATCATGAACTGAAACACAGATTGATTGAAGTGTTGCATCAAAGCCGCACGCGTCACTTGTGTTGTACGTCGAACCATTAGGCAAAACCATTGAGAGGTCTTTGATAGAACCACTGGTCTTGCCGTACCTCGCAGAGCCCTTACCAGCGGAATCATTTCCAATCATGCCACCGATAGTTGCTCTGGTCGCCGTAGCAACAGTTGGGCCAAACATGACGCCAAATTGCTTGAGGTGTGCATTGATCGTACTAAGCACGACGCCGGGTTCCACCTCTATCGTTTTTGATTCAGGATCGTACGCCCCAATATTATTGAGATGCCTTTTGCAATCAAGTACTACGCCATCAGTCAAGGTCTGACCAGCTGTACTCGTGCCGCCACCGCGAGGTGTGAGTGCTATCGTGCGGTATCGCTCTTCAGCTAAGAGTCGAACAATCTTTACAACATCAGAAGCGGAACGAGGCGCAATAATCGCGCTTGGTTGAACTTGCCAGATGGAGTTGTCAGTTGCAAAAATTTGTTTGGTTGCAATGTCATCACGCACATCTGCTCGAGTCGTTACTCGAACATCATGGATAAACTGTTCCGTAATTCTACTTTGTGGGTGCATCAATAAGAGATGCTACCAAACTCGTTAATCGCACGGTCCCCAATTTGCGACGACAATGAGGAGGTCAGTGACATCGACACTTCCATCTGAGTTGACGTCAGCGTCAGGGTCATCAGTACCCCACGCTGCAATCACTTCGAGAAGGTCTGTAACAGCCACAGTTCCATCACCATCGATGTCGCCTTCACAATCGACGACAACAGCAGAAATATTTAAGTACACACCGATGCCAATAGCGCTTCCTGAAAGATGATCAACATCAATAATGCTAACGACATCGAGTAGCCCGTCGGCATCGATATCAGCATGTTCGACCATTGTTGGCACATCACCGCTTCCAGCAATCTGATCTGCAATAAGTGTGAGGGTAGTATCCGTATCATTTCGAATCACTTGGAGTTCGCGTTCGCCTGAGACATCTCCAATGACTGAAACAACCATGTCATCATCACCATCATTATCAAAATCAGCAATCGTGGTCGATTCTGGCTCTGTGCCAACAGCAAACGAAGAAGCAGCGCCTAGTTCACTGCCATCGCCAAGTAGAACGCTCATAGTGCCATTTCCATGGTTGACAGTGACAGCATCATCGAAGCCATCGCCGTTTAAATCTGAGAACTCTAGCTCAGTTGCATCACTGCCATTGACCAATGGGTCATCAAAAACAAAACCAAATGGTCCACCACCTGCACCATTACCTTCAAGTACACGGTATCCATCACTTGAGCCATTCAATAAAACAAAATCGAGATCCTTGTCGTTGTTGACATCGCCTGGATCGATATCTGCAGGGAGTGGAGTTGAAAGCGAACCAACATTCGTCCACGTTGCACCCATTGCACCGAGGGCAGGGATGTTTTGCAACACGGTTGTGTTCAGTGAGTCGCATGCAACAGCAATATCCACAACATCGTTAGCATCTTCAACATAATCACCGACTGCAATGTAGCGAGGTGATGCGTCAGTTGAGACTTCACTTACTGTGAAACTTCCTGAGCCATCATTGAGTAGCACAGTGACTGAATCATCACCATGATTGGCAACGACGAGATCATTGGCTGTACCATCACCATTAAAGTCAGCATGCTCAATATCCATAGGATCAACACCAACAGCGATGCCAACTTGTTCAGTGAATCCTTGCCATGAGCCCGATACTCCATTGTTTAAGAAGATGACGACTTCGCCATCACCGCCACCATCTGCACTCACGGTCATCGCAATGTCAGGACCATTTTCACCATCGACATCGAGAATTGTGTATGCGTTCGGTGTGTTTGAAATGATTTGAGCAGCAACGCCATCAAACTCAACTGGCCCAGTTGTGACAATAGTGACATCATCACCGCCGTCTAACAAACCACTTCCCGGTGGTGACCAGTTACAACTGATGCCGCGAGGTAAGCCCGTTGCATAGATGAGCGACGTTGTACTCTCATTGATACCAGCATCGATGATGTTATACGCATCTCCAATATTCGGGGTGTAATCCCCACCCCATCGGAGTTGCAATGCTGTTTTCTGACCCATTGTCTTCAGAATTGAGATGTGGTCATAATCGGTATCAATGCCGCCTTGAATATCAAAAGTCAATCTTCCGATGAGTTCAGGTGAGTTGCCAGTTTGATCATTTGGGTTGAGTGAACCGTCAAGGGTGAACTGTCCGACTTGACGACCTGCTGGCATGATTCCACCTTGGTTATGCATATCTCCAATAAGTGTGCCGTCAAACGCAAACTCAGTATCACCAGACAAGTTTACTTCTCCGACATCTACCACGATGCCATCTTCAAAGAATATATTCCCGCCCTCAAGATTCAAATCACCTTCAAGCAGCAAACTACCACCTTGACCCTTAAATGTCGCAGATGTTGGTTCCCCATATTGGCTGATCAATAGGGGGTTCTCTGTTGCATAAAGTTGCATTGTTTGACCAGTCAAATCGAATGTGACTTCGCCACTCGAAATGATGAGCCGGTCAACATATGTATTTTGATCGAATAGGAGCGTTTGTGGATTAGTAACATTAAAGAGACCGGTCCAGCCGATATCTGGGTAACCATATGGCCACCAGTTCTTCGGGTTGTTAAAGTTGCTGTTGGCAGAACCATTCCAAATCCCAACATCTCCTGAGTTTGGCACATGTTCTAAAGCGCCAAAGTCAACGATTGGATTTTCACCATCTCCCTGTCC
>JAERSY010000134.1 GCA_016845245.1 Phycisphaerae bacterium | reverse complement strand
TGCTTGATTGTTCTGATTGAACAAACCACTCTTTTGATGCGTTAACTCTTTTTCGTTGGAACTCACACATGCCAATTAAATATTGTGCTTCATTGACATCTTGTTGTTGCTGAATCGATTCCTCAGCGTACATTTTCGAGAGTAACCATTGCCCGTGGTTGTATTCAGATATAGAACGGTCGAGGGAGGATTGGCGCTGTTTTTGACACCCTGATAGGGTGATGAACGCAAAGATTAGCAAGCAAATAAAGGCTTTGAATGGCATGGGATTGCTCCAGCGTGTATCGTACTCGGTTAGATAAGAACTATGCAATTACTCAAAAGCATTTATCGAACATGGCGTAAAAACCTGCTCCGAGAAATCATCGTTGATGATTTCAGGGCGTGGAAAGGTGTTCATCTGCAAGTCGCATCTTGGCACGTTCGAAAACAACTTGAGCAAACGACAACGAACCAAAAAGTGGCGATTCTATTGCCAACTTCGGGCCTTTTCCCAGTTGCTTTGACAGCAGTATGGGGGAGCGGCAAGACGGCAGTCCCCTTGAATTACTTGTTATCACAAGAGGAAATTCAATACATCATCAAGGATAGTGGTGTAGACACAATCATCACCGCAACACCGATGCTCGAGTTTATCGGTGATGTTCCAGAAGGGGTAGAACTCATCAAACTCGACAAGATGTCATTTGGTGGGCTTCCGCCAGTAAAACGTATCAAGCCAATGGCTAAAGATGCACTTGCAGTACTTCTGTACACATCTGGGACTTCGGGCAAGCCAAAAGGCGTCATGCTTTCCGCCGCTAATTTGCAATCAAATATTGAGCAATGTACGGAACGCGCTTCGTTTTCGAAGAACGACGTGTTCATTGGTCTGTTACCTCAATTCCACAGTTTTGGTTTTACTGTCACAACGTTGTTGCCATCTGTGATTGGCGCGAAGACTGTTTACATCGCTCGATTTAACCCAAGGAAAGTCATCTCAGTTCTTGAAGAACACAACCCAACCATCATGCTTGCGATTCCATCGATGTACAACGCAATACTTCAAACAAAAACAGCTACGAAAGAACATTTTGATTGTGTTCGCTTGGCTGGTTCTGGTGGTGAAGCACTTCCAGATGCAGTCTTCGATGGTTTTAATGAACGTTTCGGAGTTTGGATTTGTGAAGGGTATGGCTTAACAGAAACTTCTCCAGTGACTAATTGGAGTTTGCCTAGGGAAAAACAGCGTGGTAGCGTTGGAAGACCTGTTATTCATTTAGAACAAGTTATTGTTGATGAAGATGGAACGCATCTTGGTGCAGGCGAAGACGGCGAGATACGAATGCGCGGGCCAAACATCATGCAAGGGTATTACAACTTGCAAAAAGAAACGGATGAAGTGTTTGATGAACATGGTTTCTTTAAGACTGGCGACATGGGGCAGTTTGATCAAGATGGCTATCTGAAAATCACTGGAAGAATAAAAGAGATGCTTATCATTGGTGGCGAGAACGTTTTCCCAAGAGAGATTGAAGAAGCGTTGACTGAGCATCCATCTGTTTCAGCAGTAGGGGTCGTCGGAAGGAAGGACCCATCAAGAGGTGAAGTTCCAGTCGCGTTCGTAGAACTTGTTGAAGGGGAAACGTTTGATGAAGCATCTCTTCGTGCGTGGTGCAGAGAAAAAGTTGCTCAGTTTAAAGTCCCAAAGAACATTTATCACTTAGAAGAATTGCCACGGAATCCCACAGGAAAAATTATGCGTAGAGCACTATCCGAGCTGATTCTTAAGGAAGTTACAAATTGACTAAAAACATAACACTTGCGCATAGCCCAGATCCTGATGATGCCTTCATGTGGTGGCCACTCGCTGACATCGATGGAAGTGGTCCATCGATTGACGTCGGTGAGTTTGAATTTGAACTCGTCATGAAAGACATTGAATCGCTCAATGGTGATTCTGAAATCGGGTTGTATGACATCACTGCGATTAGCATTGCGAACTACCCTCTTGTCGCTTCAACGTATCAATTGACAGCGTGTGGTGCGTCACTTGGTGATGGATATGGGCCAAAGATTGTTTGTAAAGATGATGTAGCGGTAGAATCGCTCTTTACGAATGAATGCACATTTGCTGTGCCCGGCTTGCGAACTTCAGCGCTTGCAGGGCTTCGCATTCTTGCTGCAGGGAGACCATGTCATTGGAAAGTAGTCGACTTTACTGAGATTATGGAATGCGTTGCATCCGGTGAATGTGAGGCAGGCGTCGTCATTCACGAAGGTCAATTGACGCATGAAGAACATGGTCTTTACGAAATTTGTGATTTAGGCAATTGGTGGCAAGGCGAAACAAACTTGCCGTTACCGCTTGGCGGTAACGCAATGAAGCGTGACATCGATGAGAGATTTGGAAACGGGGCGACCGCAACAATTTCTGGATTGCTGCTAGAGTCGATTGAGTTTGCGTTAGCACACCGTGAAAAATCGCTCGCTTGGGCACTGCAGTGGGGCAGAGGCATCGATTTAGCGTGCACCGACGAGTTCGTTGAGATGTATGTCAATAACTGGACTCTGGATTTTGGCGATACAGGAAAACAAGCTGTTCTTGAATTTTTGCAACGAGCCTCAGATGTGGGCGCCGTCTCGAATGTTAACGAACTTGAGTTTGTTTAACTAAACAGTTAAATCAGCTTCTCCGAGCAAGTTAAAACCCTTCTTAAGAAGAAGTTGACCAGCTAGCGTGAGGTCGTCGACAGCAACTGCAATGACTGAGTCGCCAATAGTTGACTGCTTGATAAGCGAATAGATAAACGAGATGTTTAATTCTGCGCCTAGAAGATACAGACATAAATCTGCAAGGGAATGAGATTTGTCAATGACGACAACAAGCACATCAACTTCGGAAAATGCAATGCCGAGGCCGTTTAGCATTTTTCTCGCCTCGGTAGCGCTGTCTGGAATCATTCGTATGACTGCGTGGTCAGAAGAATCAATAACGTTTAGACCAACGACGTGAACGTGCGATGCCTCATCAAAATGTCTCAGCAAGTCGAGGAGTCTACCGACTCTGTTTTCCAGAAAGACGCTGAATTGCCTTACAGAAGGAGCAGCGTATCCTTGCATTGTTTCCGAGGGGACTTGTGACATGTATGACTAGTTACCTTGGTTAGTTAATGTGATTCCAGGGTTACCCTTGACTGGTTGTTTTGGTTTCGGCTTAGCGGCTTTCTCAGCTGCACCAATCGTTTCTGGGGTGTAATCGTGTTCTCGTTTGTTTGTTACCACTATCGAAAGGATGACATCATCGACTTCAAGATTTCGCACAACATCAAGACCACCCGACACACGACCAAACGCAGTGTGCCGCCCATCAAGATGGCTTGTTGGCATGTGAGTAAGAAAGAATTGGCTTCCACCGGAATTTGGAGTTGAACGATTTGCCATCGATAATGTCCCAGCAAAGTGTCTTCTGAAGTCGTCTCCGAGATGTTCATCTTTGATGTTGTAACCCGGTCCGCCTGAACCGGCTGAGCCCTCAGCTCCATCACGACTGTTTGGATCTCCGCCTTGTGCCATAAACTTCTTTAAGACGCGATGAAATTTTGTCCCGTCATAAAAACCATCTTCAGCGAGCGTGATGAAGTTTGCAACTGTGTTTGGTGCGTGGTCTTCAAAGAGTGTGAGCTCAATTGGCCCTTTGGCTGTAATAATTCTCGCAGTTGGCATGTCGCCAGCAGCATCTTCAACTTCACGAATGGAAAGTTCTTCTTCCCAATATCCTTTGGCTTCTTCGTACTTATTTTTATCGCTAGCAATTCTGCTTGAGATAACAGGAGTGGCATTCACAGCTTCTTGATTGGCATTGGAAAGTGCATCAATTGCATCCGAAAACCGATTGTCTGAGAAAAGTAAGCGAGCATAAACCAACGTCGTTTCTGGATCTTGGATTTGTTCTACAGAAAGTTTTTCTATTGCATTGATGGCGCTTGTAAATTGATTTTTGTTTTCTAAGACATTTACCCAATTCATCACGATTTCACTTGAGTTTGGGTAGCGTTCAATGAGATCTGTATACACAGTGTGTGAATCCAAGCCCTCTTGTTCCATTCTGAACTCAGCCCATGCAAGTGCGATGCGACTATTTTCGGGTTGAAGGATGGTGAGTTCTTCGAAAAGCTCATTTGCCTCATCAATCTCTCCGAGCCAGATTGTGAATTGAAGCTCTGCTGCAATGAGTGCAAGCTCCTTGTGGTCAGCATTCCATTCATTGATATCATCTCGCAGGGTTCGCACAGCTTCTATGTCGCCCTCTAACAGCCCACGCTGATTCGAGATTGAAGTCCGAATGTTTTGGCATCTCCCAAGTAGGGATTCCAAGTCGTCTCCACCAACCAGTGAAAGTGTCAGTGCCATGCAAATCGTCGCAAATGGAGTAATAATCATGATTTAAAAACCTTTATGAAAATTGTGTAGTTTGAGCAGGATAGCATCATTCAAATACCAGGATTATCGTGATTAGTTTATTCCCGAAAAATAGCGAAACGGGGTGGACACACTGAAAATCTAGGGTATTATTACCTACTCGCGAAAGCGAAAATTTTGCCCCCGGAAGGGCTCGGTGTGGTGCTTGCATCCACCGGGCCTTTTTTATAAAATCACATTTGTTGGGTTTCGACTTCATGTGCCGAACATTTAAATTTACCCCCGAAAGGACTCGGTGTGGCGCTTGCGTCCACCGGGTCTTTTTTTGCGCTCAACTTCTCTTCATCTTTCTCAATTGATATCTGTTGCAACTCGTTGTACGTTGTCGAATTCCATCGGTGACCCATAAAGGGTCACCTGCTTCATTCTCCTAGTACAACTTCGTTTCACGACGATATCAATCGAGAAATCTGAAGTTCAGTTTCGCTGGGCTCTTGAAACAATTAAAGCGAGCGCAGCCCAGCAGTAATCGCGATGGCAAGAGCGTCAGCAACATCTGGCGGGCTTGGTGGTTCTGCTAAGTTTAAAATGTTCTTAACCGCATGTTGGACTTGCTCTTTTGTTGCACGCCCATTCCCAGTCACAGCTTTTTTAATTTCAGCTGGCGTAATCTCGATGAGTGGCAACGACGCTTGTTCGCCTGCAAGCAAAATGACGCCGCGTGCATACCCAAGAATAGTTGCAGTCGCGACTCGTTCCTTATGCGTAAACACAGTTTCAACAGCAATGACATCTGGCTTAACATCTTGAATGACCTCAGTGATGTTTTCATACAAAGATTTCAGGCGGCTAGAGGTGCTCTCTTTTTGCTTCAGTTTAATCGCGCCTGCTTCGATGGCACATGGTGTGGGTGAGGGTGGTGAAAACTCTACACAGCCATAACCCGCAATACGAAGTCCAGGATCAATGCCAAGGATTCGCATTAACTGAGCGTGTCACTTTCAATAAGGCCATCACTTAATCGGACAATTCGTTCACACCGCTCACCAATAGCATCATCGTGCGTCACAAGTAATGTGGTGAGACCTTCATCATGTAACTCGTCAAAGAGCGTTAACACTTCTTCGCTTGTCTTTGAGTCAAGATTTCCGGTTGGTTCATCTGCAAGCAACATTGAGGGTGAAGTGACTAGCGCTCGTGCAATTGCTGCTCTTTGTTGCTGGCCTCCAGAAAGTTCGTTTGGTCTGTGCCCAAGGCGATCTGCGAGACCTACTTTTACTAACAATTCCTCGGCACGCTCATTTCGTTCTTGTGGATTGACCTTTTGATAAAAAAGCGGCACTTCAACATTTTCAGCGATTGTGAGCTGAGGGATGAGGTTAAATGATTGGAATATGAATCCAATATTCGTTCCACGTACTTTAGAAAGAGATTCATCATCAAGGGATGACACGTCGATTCCACTGAGTGTGTAAGTGCCCTCTGTTGGCTGATCTAAGCACCCAAGAATGTTCATGAGCGTACTCTTCCCCGAGCCCGATGCGCCCATGATTGCAAGAGATTGACCACTTGGAACTGACAAGTCTACGCCATCAAGTGCCGCGACGAGCACAGTGCCATCTGGTTTGTAATAGATGCGCTTTATTCCTTCAAGTTTTACAACGGATTCGTCGCTGGGCATGGATACATCGTACGCTCTGCTTTACACTTCGGGTATGTCTTTTGAGATTTTTGAATCCTTATCTTCAACTTCGAATGTCATCCCTGTCGTTCACCGAATGATGGCTGACCATCTAAGTCCAGTGCTGGCGTATAGGCGCCTCGTATCTTCCGATGAACGAAGCGCGCCAAGCTTTTTGTTTGAATCTGTTGAGAACGGTTCTGAGGTTGGCCGCTTTTCTTTTATTGGCGCGAACCCCGCAATGGAATTGATTGCTCGAAAGAATGAAGTGACAATTCGAAACCACGAAGAGGGGAGTGAAGAAACATTAACTTGTGAAAACCCTCTTGAAACAATACGTGCGCTATCCTCAAATTGGACTGTTTCATCTCCAGTGGGATGCGAGGATTTGCCATTGCCCGGTTTTCTAGGTGGTTGGGTTGGTTACGCAGGGTATGACAGTGTCCGGTACGTTGAGCCGCAACCAATGCCGTTCACTCAAGCGCCTGAGGATGACCGGTCGTTGTCAGATGTCCATTTCGCGCTCTACAAATCAGTGGTTGTGTTTGACCATGTAGCGAAGGTTGTGCATGCAATTCACAACGCAATGCCAACTGGCGATGTTGAACACGCATGGGGTGAAGCAAACCGTGAACTTGACGAACTTGTAAACAAACTCCAAGTAGAGGCACAAAACATTCCTGTCGGAACGATTTCGCTCGACCTCTCAGCTCCGCCACCTGAGCCATCATCCTCAAATATGACGCAAACGGAGTTTGAGAACGCCGTTAGTGTGTGCAAAGATTACATCGCAGCAGGAGACGCATTTCAGATTGTGATTTCTCAGAGATTCCAACATAAAACGACAGTTGATCCGTTTGAAATTTACCGTTCGCTTCGAATTGTGAATCCAAGTCCATATATGATTTATCTTCAAACTGAAGATTGCATTCTTGCAGCATCGAGTCCAGAGATTTTATGTAGAGTGCAAGATGGCGTAGTGACGAACCGGCCACTTGCAGGAACACGAAAGCGCGGAAAGACAACGGAAGAAGATGTTGCGTTAGAGCAAGAGTTAAAGAAAGATGAGAAAGAGTGCGCTGAACACGTCATGCTTGTTGATCTCGGGCGAAACGACTTAGGATTGGTGTGCGAACTCGGTTCGATATCAATCGACAGTGTGATGGATGTTGAAAGGTACAGTCATGTCATGCATCTAAGTTCAACTGTGACTGGACGGTTATCTGAAGACAAAGACCATTGGGATGCGCTCTCTGCGACTCTTCCGGTTGGAACAGTCAGTGGAGCGCCTAAGATTCGCGCAATGCAAATCATCGATGAACTAGAACCAACAATGCGGGGCCCATATGCAGGTGGGATTGGCATGATTGGTTTTTCAGGTGACATGGATATCGCAATCGCGCTTCGAACAATGGTGATTCCAACACGCTTCAAATCGGAAGATGGCTGGAGAGTTGATATTCAAGCTGGAGCTGGCGTTGTGTTAGATTCGAATCCTACTTCTGAATGGCAAGAAACCGTGAACAAAGCGGCCGCGCTCGGCCGCGCAATCCAACTTGCTGAGTCGGCATTTAGTGACGATTAACGTATTACAGGTACACTATTCACATCATGAAGAGGCCTAATTGGCGAACAAAGCGATTTGCTATCTACTTATTGATAGCAGTAGTGCTTCTGCCCATTCTGTTCGTTTTCATAATCACACGACCATTTGTTCTCTCACGCATCGCAGAAGGCGTGCTTGAAGGTGCGTTTGGCAGAAGTGTAGAAGTGCAACATGCAAGCTGGGATTATTCAGGTGAACTTCACCTTGGCGAAATCATTGTGAAAGCAGATGGATTAGAAGGCAGGCCATCCGAACTCCTAACGATTAACAACGCATCCTTTGCATTTGAATCCGCATTGCCGCTCTTGGATCAAACGTGCAATGCAATCAATATTGATGACGTCATTGTTCGAGTTGCTGAATCAAGCGAGGTTGCTGGGAAGTTTAATTTTACAAAAACGTCAGAGGCAGTATCCTCAACAACCTCTGAAAGTACTCATGGAGGTGAACCTCAGTTAACTCAAACAAGTGGGGGGTTGCATTTTGAGTTGCCTGATATATCAATAAACTCCATTCAAGTAGAAACAGGAACGATGGACGGTGATGCGTTTGAGTTACATGGGAATAAAGAGTTCCAACTTGAACACTTTATCGATGAAGAAAACTCATTCACATTTAAACTCATTGAGGTTGATGACGAGTTCCCGATCATTGCTGTTCTCGACAAAGACTCATCAAGCATAACAGCGACCCTCACTGACATTTCACTACAACACGAAGTTCTACAACTGTTACCTCGCTCCGCAAGAACTTGGAGTGAGGAAACATCATTGGGTGGAATGATTAATGAGTTGAAGATGTCGTGGTCTAAAGTAGATGGGTTTGTCGTTGAAGCGGATGTAAACAATATTCAGTTCATGCTTCCAGCAGAACACAGTGTGCAGTGGGTTCGTTTTAAAGAGAACAAAATGTCACGACTAAACGGTGACATGCTCCTTGATGTCGAAAACGGGACAATCGTTTTTGATGGAACATCGCTTGCGCTCAAAGACATTCACGGGTTTTTGAACACGCCAGATTCATCTGATGAAACGCAGCAGATTCAGTTTACTTCTTCAATCGAAGTTTTTGATATCCCTTCGATTGGCACTTCCGATGGGAGTGAGTGGATGAAGAGCTTGCTACAAGATGCGCCATTTAGAGCCCAATTCAACATTGAGAACTTCATGTCTAATGAAAACGACAGCGGGGCAGTCGAGTTGCCATTACACGCAGCTCGCATGTTGAAAATATTCCAGTTAGTTGATTGGTCGTTGAGCGCACGGTTAAATCTCAATAGAGCTTCAAAAAGTGAAGAAGTCGAAGTAAGCGGTGACATGCACATTAAAGGTGCGTCTGGAGTCTATGAGTATTTTCCATATCCATTGAAAGACGTAAACTCCATCATCGCTTTTGAAAACGACGTGTTTGAAATCGTGAGTCTGAAAGCTGGAGGCCAAGGACGAGCGAGTGTGTCTATAGTTGGAAGTGTTGATGCTTCTGACGACGAGTTGATTGTTGATTTAGATTTGCTGGTTACCGATGCGCCGCTCGATGATGCGCTAGAACAGTCCTTATCAAAACCACTTGCAAGTGTTATGAAGCAGTTGCTAAACGAAAAAGTGTTTGATGAGATTAAACAGCGAAACGAAAATGCATATCAATCATTCGAGTTAGGCGGAGCAATTGATCTCGACTTGCATTTACATCACGACAGTGCTTCTAGTAATGGCGTTGAAATTGTTGGCGAAGTTGATTTTGATGAAGTCGGAATCGTTCACAAATCGTTTCCATATCCTGTCACGCTTCGTGAAGGAATGGTTGTAGTTAACGAAGAAGGGATATTCGTTGATAGTGAAAATCAAATTCAGTTTGTTGGACCAGGCAAAGGTGTTGGTACTTTGCTGGGGAAAATTTTGTTTGCTGAAGATGGAAGTGCAGTTCCGAGCATTCATGTCTCACTCAAAAATGAACTTGTGACAACCGAGTTGGTCGAATCAATTGCATATGCGTCAGGGGACTCATATGAGACCGCGCTTGGTCTTCTTACAGGTCTTGGACTTGATGCTCGATTAAGCGTCTCAGGTGAGTTCAGCGGAGATGGTCAGGGCGGGTTAGATTCGAGTTTTGAAGTGAACATTGTTGATGGCAAGGCGAATCCGAATGCACAGCTCGCTCATTCCATTCGCGCAACTGACGCATTTTGGCCAGAAGACTTCGCTCTGCACAGTTTGCAAGCAACGCTTTTGATTGATGATGGTCATGTGACGATGAACCATGCAACTGCGCAGTGTGGCGAGGGAAACATAGAAGCTTCATTGTCTTTGAAGCAAGATGACTTGGAACTCGTATTCACTGGCCAAAAACTTCCGCTAAGTCGCAGATTCGTTAATGTGCTTCATCCAAATGCTTCCAAAAAACTCTCTAATGCTTGGGGTTGGTTAAATCCCACTGGAACAGTCGATGTTGACATGAGAGTATTGCGTGAAGATGGAGATTCTTCGTTACACCTTGAAGTTGTTCCGAATGCACTTGTTGTTAACAGCGACGAAGGTTCTTCAACCCTGATAAGGGAACGCGGGTCTATCGTCGTCGAAGATTCAAATGTCTTCTTTAATGATTTGTTGTTCTTGCATGAGCCAGCAAGTGGAGAATCGGGAGTCATAGAGATTGCAGGCGAAGTGTTTGGCTCTTCCGAAGATTTCAGTTTCAGACTCGATGCAACTCTCGATGGAGTGAGTTTGAGTTCGCCATTATCAAGAGCGTTAACCGGAATCGTTGGCGGTGAGGTGTCTGCAAAATATTTTGATTCGATTCGCCCAGAAGGCAATGCGTCGGCAAAATTGTCAGCGCATGGCTCTCAAGATTCGTTTACCTATCGTTTTGCTATTCGGCCTGAGACCCTTTCAGCAACATTCCACGATTTAAGAGCCCAAGCGTCTTTTGATGAAACGACCGGAGCCGATGTCATCGTGTTTGATAATGAAGGAATCCATTTCAATCAATTGAGTGGAACGCTAGGCGATGGGTTGTTTTCGTTGCATGGTTCGATTGGTATTGATGAAGATATAGATGGCGACATCGGACTTACTTGGGATGGTCCATCAAACGACATCAATCTCTTTGCTGTGTTGCCAAAAGTTATTGGAGAAACGCTTAAAGCCATCGAAGTGAGTGGCGGCGAATCCAAATTGCCTGATGGCCGCCTTCGATTAAAAGGCGACACTTGGGACGCTTTAACAGTTTCATTTATCGGTGATGTCTTTTTAAATGAAGTTTCCATCGATGTCGGCATTCCACTTAAAGAGATTACAGGGCACACGCAAATTTATGGCGAGTTCGATGGCTCGTTATCAGAGTTGAGCATTTCGCTTAATGTTGATGAACTCCTCGCGCTTGGCAGGCCCCTCAGCAAAGTCGAAGGCGAGTTTGTGTTTGACAATCAGAAAAATGCAATCATTTTCGAACAGCTCAGGGGCATTTCAGGTCAGGGTGCTGTGACCGTAAATGGAAGGTTGTCAGCAGATGAATCAAAGGAATATGAAGTTTCAGTTCTTGTAGATGGTGTCGATATCGGCAGTCAACGAAGTGAAGATGCGCTTGCAACTCTACAAGGCGTACTGAGCGGTTGGATTTCCATCGCTGGAGAACGAAGCACATCCGAAAACAGAGTCGGTGCAGGTCAACTGCGTATTACAGATGGCCAATTGGAAGTTGACCCCTTGTCAACAACTGCTGTTTCGATTCTTAATCTGGCATTGCCTGGCGCATCAACAATCGAAGGGGCTGAAATTGAACTTCACATAAATGGTTCAACGATGGTGCTAGATGACATTCGATTAACGAGCAGTGAAGATCATGTGTCAGATTTAGAATTCACAGGTGACGGCGAGATGAACATTGACTCACTTGAGTTGCACGCGCGGCTCCACCCTAGAGTAGGCATGCCAATTCTAAGAGAACTTACAGGTGCAATAAATGACCAACTCTACGCAGTTGATGTTACTGGGGAACTGCTTAATCCAAAAGTGTCAGTTGTTCCGCTTCCGTTCCTTTCACCAAGAGATTAACTCAAGGTGTTGAGTTACAATACAATGTCCTTATGAATCAAGATTTAAAAGAACAGATATTTTCACT
>JAERSY010000133.1 GCA_016845245.1 Phycisphaerae bacterium | reverse complement strand
CCTGGCGAGCCCGACGACCACCCACACAACCACCCACCCACTTCAGAATCCCGCGAAGTTTCATTTAACCATCGCCCCATTTCTTGAGTTGATAGTGGTCCAAACGCATACAAGTGACACCGGCTTAACACGGTTTGGAGTAGAAGGTCTTCTCTGGAGGTGATTAGAAAAACAACAGTGTCGGTGGGTGGCTCTTCTAAAGTTTTAAGTAACGCGTTTTGGCCCGACTCATCCAACAACTCCGCCTCATCAATAATAAAAACCTTTTTGAAGCCAGAGACTGGTGTTTTAAACACAGCGGCATCGTGTTTTGAACCATCTGAAGTGGTCCCTCCAATCATTCGTTCTCGAATCAAGTCAACTGGAATGTTGGTTTGTTTCTTTCGTTGGAGAGATGGGTTTGATGACCACACAACATCCTCTTTTTTAATCGTATGGAAATCAGGGTGTTCACAACTGTTTGCACCCAAGAGTTCAAGACCCAATGTCGTTGCAAATGAATACTTCCCAACACCTTTTGGGCCTGCAAACACGAAGGCGTGGGGACACCGCTCTGAGGCAATAACACGGCGAATCCTGTCTTGAACGCCTTGATTTCCAATGAGATTTTCCACAAAAGAGAGTGTACATCAATACGCGACTTAATTCTCTAAATCACTTTTTGGCATCCAAAAACAAAAATCAACACTCAATATTCACAATAGTGTGGTGCACCCAACCATTTCATTTCCACCACCCCCAAGACCACACACAAAATCATTTTGGATTGGTGTGGCCGCGAGCACGGGCTCCCTTGTTGGTACATGCGTCCCTAGCCATCACGCTGCTTGGACCCTTCCACTGTTCGCAGTTCTTTTGTGTAGAGGAACAACTCGCAGCGACACAATCATTATTGTGGCAAGCCTCTTCTGTTTTATAACCTTTGCCACACTCAGAGAAAGCAACCCCAACTCACGCAACACGATCATCAATTCACCAGTCGAACTCACATGCACGATCGATGAAAAGGTTCACGCTCGCGGCAGTCGAAAACATGTTTACAAAGGAAGTGTTCTTCGCGCATCAAATGGTAATGAAGAGGTGTGGATTAACACTCCACACCCACTGAATGTAAACCGGAGCTTACAAGTTGTCGTTTCGGGTTGGTTTCGCGCTGGAACTCACGGTAAACCACCAACACTGTTTGTACAACATCCCGCTCAAATCAAAACAAAAACCACACCCTCAAACTCACCAACCCTTCGAGAATGCATTGTTATTCAGTTAACAAGTGGTCTAAATGAACACACAAAACCACTCTCACTCGCCCTCTTTCTTGGAATACGTGGTGATTGCCTAGCCGAAACCACCCTCTTGTTCCAGCGCGCGGGCATGTCGCACATTCTCGCAATCAGCGGTTTGCACATCGCCATCTTCGTTGGCCTTGTGCTATTCATTGCCAAGGTTTTTCAATGTAGCCAGTGTATTGAAACAACGCTCGTCTTTTTAACACTAGGCGCCTGCGCGATTTGCATTGAACCATCACCCTCTGTCATTAGAGCAATTGCGATGGTTGGTGTGTTCTACCTGCTTCGGAGTTGTGGCGTCAAAACCGAACCCCTCAGCGTGCTTGGAATCGTTGCAACCCTCTTACTGCTCGTAAACCCGCTTGAATCCATCCGCATTGGCTTCTGGCTTACATTTTGCATCGTCTATGGACTGATTGTGTATTGCCCAAACCTCAGTTGGCAACTACTGCCAAAGATTTTTATAGCAAGCAAGTTGAACAAAGCAAAGCGGTGGGTTCAACAGAGCTTTGTTGTTTCACTTTGTGCGTGGCTTGTCGCAGCGCCATTTGTTGCATGCGCATTTCATATCATTTCCCCATCAGGACTCTTAACCGCAATCCCCTCTCTTCTTTGTTTGTGCGCCGTTCTCATCACAGGGTCAATTCATTTAATGACCCCAATCGGAACAATTCTTAATGATGTAAGTGGAACGAGTTTTAACACAACACTTGAGCTTCTCCTCACCATTGCAGAGATTGGTGCAAACGCTCCACTTGGTCACACGACGATTCAATCTGTAAACCCACTTCTTATGAGTATCTACATCGGAACGCTATTGACGCTTACGCGTTGGCAACGAGTGAAACGAAAGTTGTTTGTGCTTTTTAGCACCCTTGTTTGTATGGTTTTATTTCCATCCAGGAACCACACAACATTGATGACGCTAAACGTTGGACATGGAGCAGCCCACCTTCTTCACCACAACGACGTTTTGATATTGATTGATGGTGGCTCCGCAACATGGGAAGATGTAGGGCTAGAACGAATCATTCCAGAGTTACAGTCGAATGGTCACACCGTGTTAGACGCCATCATCGTCTCACATGGCGACATTGACCATTGTGCGGGACTTCTTGACATCGTTCAACATGTTGGTGTTGGCGCAATCTACATATCAGTGCACGAGTTTAACAACCCCTCGTTCATGATGGAGCAAGTGCTTAAAGCAGCAGGAAATCGAAACATACCCATTTATCAACTCGCGGTAGGCGACACTATTGACGCTGGGTCAATCATCTTCAGGGTGCACCACCCACAGGAAACAGAACAATCCAACTCGCGAAATAGTGAATCCCTTGTATTGTCGACAACGCTTTGTAACAACAACATTGTTTTTACAGGTGACATTGGCGGTGATGAGATTCAAAGCGCTTTGGTTGGTTTGTCTCCCGACATCATTGAACTCCCACACCATGGCTCATGGAACATGGTAACCCAGCAATTTCTAGATGAAACACGCCCAGCAATCATTCTCCAATCGACAAGTTTAAGTCGACACAAACATGACAAATGGTGCATTCCTGAGCATTCGGAGCGTTACAACACAGCAGTTGATGGAACGATTCGTTTGATGTTGTCGCCTACAGGACAAATAGACGTTTCCACACGCCACTTTCTTGATAGCATGGTGAAATGATGTTTAACATAATTTTTCCACTACTCGTATCCGCAGGACAACTCACATTTGAGCCCGTTCATGAAAACATTTCTTTTAAAGAACCCATCCAAGTGTTATATGACGGCGTTGATAACACACACATGTACGTCGTTGAAAAAGACGGCGTTGTGTATTCAGTCACTGACGAAAAAACAACATCTAAAAAGAATAAATTTATGGACATCACTGACAGGGTTGTTGTTAAGAACTCCGAAGAGGGCTTGTTATCACTGGCGTTCCATCCAAACTTCAGCGAGAACAAATTGCTCTATGTGTGGTACACCGCAGATAATCCAGACAGTAGAAAAAACAACATGCTCTTGTCCTCATTCAAAGTCAATGAGGAAGGCGTCGTCGATAATAGTTCAGAACAAATTTTATTGACTGTGAAACAGCCCTGGGGAAACCACAATGGGGGCACTGTGTTGTTTGGCAGTGACGGATTGATTTATCTTTCAATCGGCGATGGTGGCTCGGGCGGCGACCCTCACGGCAATGGGCAAAACAAAAGCACGCTCCTTGGAACGATTGTTCGCATAGACGTAAACAACGCTCAAGAAGAAAAGGCGTATTCAATCCCAACAGACAATCCTTTTGTCGGCGAGAAAAACACAAGGGAAGAGATTTGGGCTTATGGCTTACGAAATGTCTGGAGAATGAGTTTTGATAAAGACACAGGAAAACTCTGGGCCGGAGATGTTGGTCAACATGATTGGGAAGAGATCGACATCATTGAAAAAGGTGGAAACTATGGATGGAAAATTAGAGAAGGCGCCCATGAGTTTGACTCTAAGGCCTCAGTGCCACGCGGCCTCATTGATCCAGTGCATGAATACGGACGACGAGATGGTGGTTCGGTCACGGGCGGTTACGTCTATCGGGGCTCTGACTTAAAAGATTATGTTGGCCACTATTTCTTTAACGATTACATGAGCGGCAGAACGTGGGCGCTTCACCAAGGCGAGGACGGAGTTTCAGTCAAAAGAATCGCAATAGATTCCCCGCTTGCCGTCTCATCATTTGGAGAAACACCAACAGGCGAACTCTTGATTTGCGGTTTTAAAAACGCGTACGGCCGAAAAGGAAAAATCTACCGGCTTGTATCAGTTGAATCAGATTCATCTGGCAATGAATCAAAAATTCGTTGAAGCAACTCTTCCGCTGCATATGTGTTTGTTCTCCATCTCGGGACATAGCGTCCATCGACAGTTAACACAGGTACACCCTTTCGCCAAATGTTCTGTTTCGCAACGATATCTTTTTGCATGCGTTCATTGACCTCGATGCTTTGCATGACATCTTGAATAATGTTTTGGGGGCTACCTGTAATCTCCGATGCTTTTGCAAGAACGAGCGGTTGGTGGAGTGAGGCCTTATTTTCAACAAGCCACTTGTGGAATGCCCAGCGCGCCTCGTCACCACCCAAGATTGCAACCGACTCAATGGCTTGGGTAGTGAAGCAAGAACCCTCGTTTTGAGATTGAAAATTTGACGCATGTTGATTACACCGCTCATCAACAGGAAATGGTCTAAACGCGTACTTAAGGTGTGGGTTATCGTTCATCATGGTTCGAATGATGGTGTCGAGTTCAGTTGACAGGTTTGAGTGATAATCTCCCCACACTACGACCTCAACATCCCCATCTCCGAGCCATGAACTGTGTTCATACAAACGGTTTGGATGTTTGTGACCTCTTCGCCAATCTTCAAGGAGTTTGTCATTGGCACTTGGTGGCGCAACAACCCCAGTTTCACCCGCCTCAACCTGCGCTGCAACTTGATCAATCACACTACTGAGTGATTGCGCGTTGCCGTAGTACCAGAGATACTCAACACCATTGATAAAAATCATTGGCGTAAAGTAAAGGCCAAGTTCAAAACCATCTGCAGCATCGGCTTTCACACGGTCTAGCGTCTCATCACTCATCATCACTTCAACAAATTGGCTTGGCTCAAACCCCATCGCCTGCAACGCAGGTGGAAACGATGCATCGGTAAACGAACCCCTGTTTTCAAACAACCAACGGTGCATCATTTCCCAGCCGTGAGACCCACCAATGATTGCAGCGGCTTCAGCAGCCCTTGCAGCCCAGCACGCATTTGGATGAAGTTTAAAGTTACCAATCTGCTCATTGCACTCGTAATTCATTGGGAAGTGTTTAACCCAAACCGCAACATCATCACGACTCTCGACAATTCGCTCTAACTGCTTTTCAATTCTGTTGCAGTCAGGACACTGGTAATCAGTAAACATTGTGATTTGAATTGGAGCGTCAGGAGAACCAATGATGTGTGTTGCGTCAAGAAGCGCAAGTGTTTCACTTGTTACATCGGCTTCTAAAATGTCTTCAGCATTTTCCTCTGCAAGAGCTTTATGTTCTTCTGCTTCTTGTTGTTCAACAACCATGCCCACGAAAGAAATCAATATGACGCTCGCTAAACATGAACCAAGGAGTGGAACAAACCCACCACCCTCACGTTTTTTCCATCGATATTGAATCTCGGCACAACCCCAGAACAGCACATTGCACACATGTGCATACATGCAATATTTACAAATCGCATCAATCGAAATCATTATTCCAATGAACATGAGTGAGGCAAGGACGCCCACTCTGATACACCAAAGAACTGGCTTCGTGATGCCATTTATTAAGTACGCAATGAACAACCCAACAAACCACGCGATGCCAACAAAGGACACGGGAATCCCAATCACTGGCACGACGCCCCACCGAGTATTCGTGACAATGTCACAACCACTTTGTGGGCCACACCCCGGAATCGAATCGACTATTCCAAGTTTGACAGATGCAAGAACAAGCGTTGATGCGACTGCTGAAAGGAGGAGCAGTGGAATAAGTATTAGGGTTGATTGTTCTATTTTATTTTTCATTACATGTGTTCCGGTGATTCAATGCCCAGCACATCAAGGCCATCTTCGATAACCCGTTTGGTTAAATGTGCGAGCTTAACTCTACTCAACTTCACTTCTTTGTCTTCTACTTTTAGGACTGGGCACGCCTGATAAAAAGCATTAAATGCTTCAGTCAAGTCGTATAACCAAGTGCATAATCTGTGTGGCTCTAAACTATTTAACATGCCTTGGAAAACGGCGTTGTACTGCAATAATTGCATGATTAACGCGCGTTCTTCTGGCTCCCCAAGAATGAACTCCGCCCCACTCCAATCGTCTTCACATTTTGAAATGAGTGAACGAATACGAGCGCCCGCGTATTGAATGTATGGGCCCGTGTTGCCTTCAAAAGCAACCATACGGTCCATGTCAAACACATAATCTCTCACAAGGTCATTTGATAAATCAGCATACTTAATGGCGCCGATACCGATTTGTCTTCCAATCGTATGGAGGGATGCTTCATCCATTCCATGTGTTGGGGCATTTTCATCAGACGAGCGCTTGAGCACCTCGGCAACACCACGCTCAATGGCCTCATTGAGTAATGATGAAAGCGTGACGTTTGAACCACTTCTGGTTTTGAGTGGTTTCTTATCATCACCCAAAACAGAACCAAACGGGATGTGAACCATGTCGACTTCAGCACCGTCGGGAGTCTTATCCCAACCAATGAGTGCGGCAGCGTCAAACAAGTCTTTAAAATGGTCGCGCTGCCTCGCGTCAACGACATAAATCAATTGATCAGCACCGAGCGTTTGCGTTCTAAACTTAATGGCGGCTAAATCTGTAGTTGCATATAAAAAACCACCATCAGATTTTCGGATTAGCATCGGCCTATCGCGATTGTCAAACCGAACGACAAGCGCGCCGCCATCTTCCACGGCAAGCCCCCCGCTTACAAACTCGTCAACAATTCCACCGAGATGTTCTCTGTAGAAAGACTCACCACGATTGTGCTCTGGTCCAATTTTTACATTCAGTAAACCAAGCGATTCAAAAACAGAACGCATGGTGCACTCAATCAACTTTTCCCATTCCCCTACTAACTTTGCATCGCCCTGTTGTAATGCGATGAGTAAATCCTTCGCAGACTGCTGCGCTTCAGATGCACTTTCGTTTTGAGTTTCTAACTCGATGATGCGGTGTGGTCCAGCGTCCCGTTCTTTGGCGCGTTGAAGTCCACGGGAGTCCATGCGAGCACCAAGTTGCGCGTCGCGATATGCATCGTTCAGTGCATCTAGAGAGAGCGAGTCCAAATCAACTCCACTTGCAATGAGCCGTTCCAACACCATCGCAATGGGAAGTCCCCAATCGCCAAGATGATTTTCTCGGTAAACCTTTCTCCCGACGCGTTCAAACATTCGGGCGAGCGCGTCGCCAATGATTGTCGAACGAAGGTGTCCCACATGAAGTTGTTTGGCAACATTCACACCACATAAATCGATTGCAACTGGGTGAGCATCCTCACTTTGAGCAATGCCAAGCCCACTGTCTGCATCCATTTCACGGACCATCTCAAGGATTGTTTCATCCTTCAATTTGATATTGATAAAACCGGGCCCCGCCACCTCAAGTGGATGCGCGATTGCACTTAGATCAACCAATCCAATCACCTTCTCAGCAAGCTCTCTGGGGTTCATTCCATGCTTCTTGCCAAGCCCCATTGCACCATTGGACTGGTAGTCGCCATGTTCGGGATTTTGAGACTTCCTCAGTAAGGGGTCTACCCCCTCACCCTGAAGCGAGAGCGCTTCTTCAAAGCCATTTTGGAGGGCGTCCCTCACACTTGATTGGATGTTTAATGACATATAGACGCGTACAATACAAACAATTAGCGACCGTAGACTTTGATATCATGTACCGTTTATGACTTCTCCAACCACAGAACCCACGACGCAACTCGAAAAGGTAGACAGATGTAGTGATTTGTCTCACCGTCCCCGTGTTTTGCTCGGAAAAATGGGCCTCGATGGGCACGACAGAGGCGTTAAGCTCATTGCTCGGGCGCTTCGTGATAGTGGTATCCACGTGATTTATTCTGGCTTGTGGCAGACGCCTCGGAGCTTGGCAATTTCTGCTCGCGATGAAGACGCTGACGTAATCGCATGCTCCATGATGAGCAACTCGCATCTAGTCCTTGTTCCGCGATTGATGGAAGAGCTCAATGCAGTTGGAAGACCAAATCTTACGGTTGATGTTGGTGGCATTATTCCTCAGGAAGATATTGATGAATTGACAAAATGTGGCGTGCGTGGTGTGTATCACACAGGCACAAGCATGCTCGACATTGTTGAGGCCGTTCGAAGCGCTACACAAGCGTACACGCCCCTGCCACCTGAAAACACTTCTGTTTCGGCAACACTTGCAAGAAACATTAGTTTGATTGAGGCGGGGCAAACAGTTGATGCAGCTACGCAGCGACCAAAGCGAGTCATTGGATTGACGGGTTCACCCGGAGCGGGCAAATCTACACTGTCAGCCGCAATGGCGTCGGAGGCAGTTCGCCAAGGCGAGCGCATCGCAATCATTGCGTACGATCCCATGAGTCCAATTAGTGGCGGCGCACTGCTTGGCGACCGGCTACGAGTCGACTTCAACACCGTTGATGAGAATGTGTTCTACCGTTCACTTGCTCGGGTCGGTGAAGACTACGAGACGCTTCCACAAATTCTAGAACTCGTTGGTGGCGCTGGCTTTGACACAGTTTTTGTCGAAACTGTTGGTGCGGGTCAAAACGATGTCGCCATTCGTGAAGTCGTTGATTCGACGGCGCTCGTGCTTGTTCCAGGAATGGGCGACTCGGTGCAAATGGATAAGGCGGGCATTCTTGAGATTGCAGATACGTTCATCGTCAACAAGGCCGATTATGATGGCGAAAGCGCATTAATCCGAGAACTGCTTGACATCGCATCAGGAAGACCAATCTTCGAAACGATTGCAACCCAAGGCAAAGGTGTTGTCGAGTTACTCCAACACCTCTTATCTGAATAAACGGTTACTTAATATTTACTTAATCTTTATAGAGTGGGCGGCCTGCAAGCGGCTCTGTTAACAGCACCTTTAACGCGTCAGCATCAAGCGTTGCAATTGAGTTGCATTCAGCAATCACTGGCGCGGGGTCATCAAAAGCAATTTGTCCATGCATCTTAAACTTTGCGTGCAAAATATCTTCCAAGTCACATGTGGTATTTCTTGCGTGACCACTTGGGTACATGACAAGACCACTCTCAAGGACTTCACCACTCGAAAGCGTGATTGTTAATGCAGTCGGAATTCCATCAGGGTACTTACTATCAAATGACTCACCGCCATGTTTAAACGTGATGGTTTCCATGATTGCCCGCGTGGTTTCGTCGTAGATTGCATCAGCGTCATAGTCGTATGGCGTGAGCATGAGGCGCTTCCATACTTCATCATTGGATTGTGAAAGGAATGATTCTCCCTCACTTGCAGCAACGTCGCGTGCCTTTTTGAGCATTGTTGAAACAATGTAAACCATTGAGTGGTCTGCGGACTGCCGCGTTGAAGGATTCCGTTTGGCAGGGTCGCCAATAATGCCGAATGCTGGCTCGTATGCGGTAATTGAAATCTCTTGAATGGACGATGGGTCTGTTGCAATTGATGGATTCTCTTGAATGAGATTAAGCAATCCTTGCAACGCGCCCGCAGACTGATGTTCATACAAACCAATCTTGAAGTGCATGCCCATGACCGCAAAATCATCGCCACTGTGTGACAATATGAGGTCGAATGGCGAGTCGCCATCGGTTGGCTCAAACTGTCTAAAGACAGCTTCAGGGTTACGGAAGATATCTCGCGGACCCATGAACCCCTTCATTGATCGTTGCATCGAGACAACAGCAACCTCTGTACTGATAGCGGCAGATGCACCCTTTGAATCCGACAACTGTTTGCCCGCACGGATTGCACGCCAAGGAATGTAGTGAGCGACAACCATCCCAATCGCAGACTCAATTTGCTCTGGCGTCGCTCCACACATCGCGCCATATGTTGCAGCAGATGCAATCGCACCATGAACAACGTGGTCAATCTTGTAACTCTTTAAACTAAAGACTTCTGCAAGTCGACCTCTGATTTCATCAAGCAACACCATTCCGCGAAGCGCAGTTTCTCCATCGATCCCCATGACTTGAGCGGCAGCAATTGGCACCGAATAAAAGTCGTTGTGTCCAAACTCACCCGCGGTGTGTCCAAGTTCTGGGTTGTACCCAAAGTTTGTTCCGTTTGAATCCCATTCACGAACAGCAGATGCGTTTGCTAACGCCGCTTTTTCTGGTCTTACTCGTGCTTTTGAACCAAAGACTGTTGCGCCGCCCTCGTGTGCGTAATCAAGCGCTTCGTTCCGAAGAATGGTTGGCGCATTTGTCTTTACGGCAACTGCAGACATGCCACACAACACTGCGTCTGTAAAAAACAACGTCGTTCGATCAAGAACAGCTTGAGAGGGTTCTCCAAACTCTTTGTTCATAAACTGAACAGCGAACTCAGCAATGCCAAGTGCTTGGTTGGAATTTTTTAAGAGTGAAACAGTTGTTGTGGTCTGGGTTTCAACAGTCATGATAAAAAGTCAACAACCGCGTCAACCTGATCTACTGACCCTAGTATGACGCTGGTTCTTTGATGAAGTCCTTTTGGATGAATTTCTAATACTGGGGTGTTATAAGCAGTGCTTTTGCCTCCGGCCTGCTCAACAATCATTGCCATGGGATTCGCCTCGTACATCAGACGAAGTTTTCCTTCTGGCTTATCTTTTGTTGGCGGGTAGATAAAGACTCCACCCTTCAACAAAACGCGGTGTACATCTGCAACCATTGAACCAATATACCGAGATGAATAATCATTTTCGTGTGCCCAATTAAGATATGACTTGATGTCATCACTAAACTGATTGGTGTACGCCTCGTTGATTGAGTAGGCGTTATTTCCGGTTGGGATTTTAAGCCCCTTCTCAACAAGTACAAACGAGCCAATTGATTGGTCGAGCACAAACATGTCAACGCCGTTGCCCGTGGTCAACACAAGAACCGTTGAAGAACCGTACAGCACATATCCGGCAGCAACTTGTTGGTTGCCCGGTTGTAGAATTGCTTCTTCTCTTGAACCGCCGTCAGGCAACCGCAACACCGAGAAAATTGTCCCAACGCCAACAGACACATCAATGTTAGATGAGCCGTCTAATGGGTCGAACAAGACAGCGTAGCGTCCGCCGTCTGCCCGTTTTCTAAGAAACATAGGGGTCTCGTTTTCTTCACTTGCAAGAATGCCAATATTTTCACGATCGCCTAAACAACGAAGAATGAGCTCATTTGCGATGACATCGAGTTTTTGTTGGGTTTCACCCTGAACATTTGTTTCTTCAATATCACCAATGACATCTTCAATCCTCGCGCAACGAACCTTGTTTCCAATCGCTTTCGTTGCAAGGGAAATTGCCGAGAGAATCCAACTAAACTCACCAGTTGCACCAGGGTGTTTTTGTTCTTCAGCAAGAATATTGCTTTGAAGACTCGTGAGGTTATCTTTTGTCCAGCGTTGTTCCATATGTGTTTCGCGACCACCTCACTTGAGGTAGGATGTGCGGTTCAGATTCAATATTCTACCCACTCATTCAATCGAGCGAGAGATTCAAAATGACAGAACAACACAATCACCCAGTCATCATTTCAGCTAAGCGGACGCCAGTCGGTCGTTTTTTGGGGGGCCTTTCAAGGGTTCCAGCACCATCAATTGGCGCATTTGCCATTCAAGCAGCGCTGGACGCCATTGAACTCGATGGTGACACTGTTGATGAATGTATTATGGGGTGCGTGCTTCAGGCGGGCGTTGGGCAAAATCCTGCACGCCAAGCAGGCCTTAAAGCGGGACTTCCAGCAACACTCTCCGCAGTCACGGTGAACAAAGTGTGTGGCAGCGGACTTCAATCAGTCATGCAAGCGGCACAATCAATTCGCGCAGGTGATTCAGAAGTCGTGGTCGCAGGCGGCATGGAAAACATGTCAAGCGCTCCACATTTAGCCAATGTTCGAAGCGGCATCAAGTTCGGAAATGGTGAACTCGTTGACCACATGATGCACGACGGCTTAACGTGTGCGTTTGAGGGCTGGGGCATGGGGAACGCAGCTGAGTGGACCGTAACAGAGTTTGATATCTCAAGGGAATCCCAAGATGAACTTGCTGCACAATCTCACCAACGCGCCGCACACGCAATCAGCGAGGGCTGGTTTAACGATGAGATTGTTTCGTTGGAAGCAGCAACAATCAAGCAGCGAGCAGATGTCACCACAGACGAAGGCGTTCGTGGTGATTCGACTGCTGAAGGACTCGGTTCCCTTCGACCAGCATTTACAAAAGATGGTTCTGTGACTGCAGGTAACGCCTCTCAAATTTCTGATGGTGGCGCAGCTGTCATCGTTGCAAGTGCAGATAAAGCAGCATCACTCGGTGTTGAGCCACTTGCAAAGATTGTTGACTCCAACACTGTCGGCGTTGAGCCCAAAGAGATTTTCACTGCTCCAGGGAAAGGCATCGAAAAACTGTTAAACGACAACAACCTCACGACGGATGACATTGACTTGTTTGAAATCAATGAGGCGTTTGCAGTTCAAGTATTGCAAAACATTGCTCACCTGGGCATTTCAATGGACAAGGTTAATGTTGGCGGCGGCGGCATTGCCCTTGGTCACCCAATTGGTGCATCAGGAACGAGAGTTTTGATTTCATTGATTTATCACATGAAGCGAACCGGCGCAAAACGCGGCATTGCAAGTTTGTGTCTTGGCGGCGGTAACGCCGTTTCAATGTTGATTGAAATGTAACTATGAACGCGCTACGCGTGTGTAGAAAGCGGTCGTGATGTTCCGCTCTTCTTCATAAGTGGCCGGCGGACTGCTGCTTTGGGCTGCGCAACCTGCTTGGGTCTGTTTGGCTGTTTAACTTTTACAGGCCTTTTCATTTTCCGATGTCCTCTGCCCACAAGTCGGGCTTCTCTCGCATCATCCGTTCCATTAACTCGATGCACCGTTGATCTTGAAGCACATGTACTTCAACACCATTCGAGCACATTAAGTCCTCTGCGCCAAGAAAACTTTTGTTTTCTCCGACAAAAACGCGTTTAACACCATGTAAAAGGGTTGTGCCTGTACACATAATGCAAGGGCTTAACGTCGAAATCAAAGTCAGCGTGTTCCAATCTCGGCGCCGACCCGCATTTCGAAAACAGACAACTTCTGCATGTGCAGTTGAGTCGCCAGATTGAACTCGCATGTTATGCCCCGCTGAAACAATACTACCTTGTTCACTTAAGAGCACTGCGCCAATCGGAATACCGCCCTCTGACCAAGATTTTTCAGCTTGCGAAATTGCTTCGTCAAGTCCAGCATTAATGTGCTGAGGAACATTAATCATTCACAAGAAGTGCTGGGTCGTTTGGTGCTGGAATTTCAGCAACAGGGACTAGCCACACACGGTCTCTAGTGACGTGCCACTTATCGATGAGTGACGCCTCTAAATGAATCGTTGCCATTTCGTACGTTCCAGATGCAGATGGGAAGAACATGTCAACGTCTGCGTGGAAGCCTCGTACTCGCAACTCAACAACGTGATACGCGGGTTGACCTGTTTCAGTCATTGGGAGCGCGCCGCTTAACCTTTCAGAAACACGAGCGTACGTTGTTGCGCTCATCCCCTTTGGCAAGTTGAAGACTATCGTGTCCATTCCACCAAAATGTTCAAACGCATAATCAAAAGCTGTTGCGAGAATTGTGATGACTGGCTCATTGACATTCTTGCTGTAATTTTCAACCGTTTTGTTTTCAATCGGCGGATACGTTGCAATAGGCGTACATGATGCACAAACGATTAGGATGATTAAAAATCTCATGCGAAGAGTGTATCACATCAACGAAGATTAATTTGTAAGTTCGGGCTGACCCCAACGAACAGGCAATTCATGGTCCATATCAAGAAGGTCAACAAGTTTCCCGACCATGAAATCAACAACATCGTCAATTGATTTTGGGTTCATATAAAAGCCAGGAGACAATGGAGCCACGATTGCACCCGCTTCGGTTGTTCGTTTGATGTTTTCAATATCAATCAGTGAAAGCGGAGATTCTCGATGGCCTAGCACCAATGTTCGCCGCTCTTTTAAACAGACTAGTGCAGCTCTCTGAACGAGCGTGCTCGTGATTCCTGAAGCGATTGAGCCCAGCGTGTTACTTGAACAAGGAAGAACAATCATGCCATCATGGAGAAACGTTCCAGAGGCAATTGGTGCACCTAAATCTCGGTCGTTGTGAAAGACCAAACTCGATTCATACATACCCACACCGAGTTCTTCTGCATTCAGTTTTTTTACTCCAGATTCTTCAAAGAGCAATCGTTTTCCTAAATCTGAAACACAGAGGTGGACTTCAGCCCCTTTTTCTAAGAGCAACTGAATAAGCCGAATGGTGTACGGGGCACCAGATGCGCCAGTCACACCAACAACAATGCGCTTCGTCACGAATCACCTTCTTTGGTCTCTGTAGAAACGATTGAAGCAGGGCTGGGATCTCTTAACAACACACGATCACCCACGCTGAGCCCATCTGTGATTTCTGCGAATGTTTCACTAAAACGATTAATCACAATCGGTCGCTGTTCAAAACCGCCATTTGCTTGAACCCACACCCAAGTCAACTTACCCTTTCTTCTGATTGCGTGAATTGGAACATAAGTGACACCTTCAACACTTTCAACATAAATCTCTGCTGCACAACGCATCGATGGTTTAAGCACTATGCCTTGCTTATCAATGATTTCGATTTCAACCGTGTAATCCCTACGGTTAGGATCGCGCCATCCACCACCTGTTGCAAGCACGCCAACAGAGTGAACAACTCCCTCAAAACTCGCGTCAGGATACGCGTCGCATACAATGGTCGCCCGTTGTCCCTCTTTCACTAAGCCGCTCAGTGCCTCATTTACTTTGACGCGAGCAATCATTTTGTCAGTATCTGGAATAATCATGACAAGTTGATTGCGCCACAACGAACGCCCAACTCTTAACCGTTCGTCTTCTTCGCGGCGGTCACCCAAACTACTTGCATAGACAACCATGCCAGGCGCTGGCGCCGTCACAATACATTTCTCTAATTGATCTTGTTTGTTTGCAAGTTGTTCTTCGCGTTTATTGAGGTGGTTCCGCTTCGCAGAAACATTCTCTATCGATTGATTAATCTCAGATTCAAGCCGTTCGGTTGCTCGTTCTAATTCACCCTGTGCTTGGCTTAAATCAGATTCTTTCTGTTGTCGTTCTTTCTCATATGTGTATTGCTCGTATACGTTTTGAGACAACTTCGCTTTCTTCAATGCAGCATCTGCTCTTAGGAGCGCAATTTCATCTTGGTCAAGCTCATCCTTACTGAGGAACTTTTGCTCATAGAGCGTTTGAGAAGATTCAAACTTCTTTTCGAGGCGATCAAAGTCTTTTTGCGCCGTTTGAACAGCAAGTTCTAACTCTTGCCGTTTGGCAATCACATCACCCTCTTTCCAAGAGTGAAGTGCAAGTTCAGCCAAGTTAACCGCAAGTTGCTTGGTTGCGATTTCAGAATCTCTCTTCTTTTCAGCAATTGAAAGATTCGTCTCACTGTTTTGGAGATCATTTTTTGCAGAGGTCACATTAATTTCTGCGTTTCGGATTGTTTCAAGCAGTTTTTCGTCGTTCAACTTGAACAATACATCGCCAGTTTCAACGATGGTCCCTTCATCGACCAAACTGACAACAACTGCGTCCTCGACTTGGTTTCGAATACTGATTTGTTCTTGGGCTTCAAGCTCGCCTGAAGTTGGAACCCGAATTTCAAAATCACCTTGCGTGACGCTGTACAACTCAGTTTCGCGAATCGTATTTGCATCTCCACCCCCACCCAAATTGAGTGCCAGTGCAGAAATCAGCAAAAACACAAGGGCAAGTATGCTAATAACAATAGGTGAAGATATCGCGCGTCTCATAGTCATAAATTGTAAACTCATTGTTCTTCTACAGTTAGATTATTTTGGTCAATCGGCAATTGGAGCCCGCCAACGCTCGTAATTCTAAGTTGTCCCGCCTGTAACAAGTAATCGATGATGGAAAGCTCCAAATCCCGTTTGGCGCTGTCTCTTGCATTTTGTGCGGATTGCAAGTCTTGGATTGCGCGAGTTTGGTCAAGCACTGACACGCGGTCGGGGTCAGCATTGATTGAATCAAGCCCAAGTTTTGCAATCCCAACATTACGCTCTTGGAGGTCATAAGAAAATTGGAACACTTCGATATTCCGAAGCGCAGAACGCACACTGATCACGACATTGTCTCTCGCTTCTCGAAAAGCCCTTTTTGCTTTGAGCAATGTGATTTGCGCTTGCCGGACTGCAACTTCTTCTTCATGTTGATCGATGGGAATGTCAACTGAAAGTCCTGCAAGATAATCAAACTCTTTTTCATTAAACGAAAGCGGCTTGTCATCGTCGCTTTCAAGCGTGGTGCTGAGTGAAAGTGAGACATTTGGGAGTAGTGCATTTAATGCGTTTTCAATGGCTCTTGATTTGTCAGCAAGTTGGTCGTACTCCGTTTGTAAATCAAGGCGGTATTCGAGCGCGTCACTGACTGCGTCTTGAACATTAACAAGCGGAGGAACAACGCCTATTGAGGCAGTTTCAATCTGAACCTGTTTATCAATGGGCCATCCAATACGAATTTTGAAGCGGTCAATTGCTAACCGATATCGTTCCCAAGACTGACTCAAGTTTGCGACTGCTGCAAGCGCTTGATTTTCTGCGTCTGCTGAATCGTATAACCGCGCTCTTCCAGATTCATAAAGCGCCTTTTGTCGTTGTGCAACTTGTCTGAGCGAGTCAACGCCACGCTGCGCATTATCGAGCGCTTGTTTTTGCACAACAAGTGAGAGATAGTCACCAACAAGATCCCTATAAAAGGAACGCCTGAAACGTTCGTACGTTCTTGCAGCGTACACCATGTTTCGTTGCGCTTGAATGAGAGATTCTTTCGCGATTGCTCCTGAACCCCTGAGTAACGGCAACTCAAGTGCAACACTTAAATCAGAATCAATACTGTTTGTTGTTGATGCAGCATTATGTAATCGTTCAGCAACAGTCGTAAGGAAACTCGCTGAGATGCTTCCGCCATATTGAAAATTCTTTGCAACACTAAAATCATTAATGACAGAGAGCGATGTGTCATACATTCCACCAGTTGAATCTGCAGTGATGCCAGTATCAACTCCATAAGAAAAATGAGGATGCCATTCATGAAACTCATTAATCAGGGAAAGTGTTGTATACATGTAGTCGTATTGAGCGAACTGCATCTCCTTGGAATGTGCACTTGCCCACGTCAACGCGTCATGCAGAGTGACGGTTTCTCCCTCTTTCGCCAATTGTTCAGCCGCGCGGTCAAGCGAGGATTCAACCGCCTCGACGTTCAATGGCTCTGCTGGCGTGAACGTTAAATCACTTGGAAGCGGGTTGCTTGTTGAAGGCCATTCTTTGTAGAGGTCTTCATTTGCAAGGTCGACTTCAAGTGAGCGATTTGGCGGCGAGTCTGCGTTCATATCCCCGCTCGTTTCTTGCATAAGGGCTTTTACTTCCTCGTCAATGTGGTGAAATCCACCACCACAGGCAGCGAGAACGAAAAAAGGAATGATTGAAAGAATCTTCATAGAGTTGTTAATTTTAACACCCTAGATATCATAGTGATGACTCAAATGCCTAAACAATCAATCGAACATCCAAATGTGTGGGTTTTTGACCACCCTGTGATTCAAGACAAACTCACAAGAATTCGTCAAAAAGATACGCAGCACACTGATTTTAGACGACTACTCAACGAGATTGCGGGTCTCATGTGCTTTCAATTATCACGCGAGTTCCAGACAACAGAAGTTGAAATCGAAACTCCACTTCAACGAACCGAAGGAAAACGGCTCGCTGATCCTGTCACACTTGTGCCTGTGTTGCGCGCGGGTATTGGAATGACTGATGGCATTCTTCAAATGATTCCAGAAGCAAGAGTCGGTCACATCGGAGTCTACAGAAACGAAGAAACAAAAGAACCCGTTCCCTACTACAGCAAAGTGCCAACAGACATTGCAGGCGGCCCTGTTCTATTGATTGACCCAATGCTCGCAACAGGCGGCTCGGCGTCATACGCTGCAAACATCTTAATCAATGAACTTGGTTGTAAGATTGTGCAAATGGTTTGTCTTGTTGCTGCTCCAGAAGGTGCTCAACGTCTTCGTGAAGACCACCCAACACTCACAATCTTTACCGCGTCCATAGACTCTTGCTTGAATGAAAAAGGTTACATCGTTCCAGGTCTTGGTGATGCTGGCGACAGAATTTTTGGAACACTGTAGGTAGGCGATGCCTGAGCAAAAGAATACTAGCTTTGATAGACCGGGTGGTTACTCAACACCACTTGGCTCAATCGCTTCGCAGCGGCACAACGAGAATTATGACGACGTCACACTTCTTGGAGACCAAGTGCCGTCACATCACCCAGAACGCAAACTCGTTTCACCAACACATACGCTACTTGAGCCAGAGACATCGCTGTATGTAGGTGATTGCAGAAGCGTGCTTGCCAATCTTCCAGAGAAAGGAAGCGTTGACTTAATTTTTGCCGACCCGCCGTTTAACTGGGATGTGCCATATGAAAATTGGTCTGATGACATGCCACGCTCCGAGTTTGAACGATTTACATTTGATTGGCTAGACCTTTGCATCAACACCCTTTCACCAACAGGTGCAATGTGGATTAACATTCCGGACGATACCGCCGCAGAAGTCGTGCTCCACCTTAAACGTCGAGGGTTAACAATGGTGAACTGGTGTGTGTGGCATTTTCGGTTCGGTCAACATCGCGAGGGATCATTCATCATGAGTAAAGTGCATGCACTGTACTTTGTTAAAGATTCGGAACACCGAACATGGAATGGCGATGCAATTCTTGAAAAAAGTGACAGGGCAACAATCTATAACGACAAGCGAACACTCAAAAAAGGTAAAAATAAAGGCATGCGTGTACCAATGGATGTGTGGTACGGCAAATATTGGGGTCGAGTGCAGGGCAATAGTCGGGAGCGTCGTCATGGGCACCACAACCAAATTCCTGAGGTGTATTTAGAACGGGTCATCTTGGCGTGTTCTAACGAGGGTGATTTGGTGTTAGACCCATTTGCGGGAAGTGGCACGACTGGGACTGTTGCACGAGCCCACGGCAGACGTTCAATCTCGATTGAGTGCTCCGAAGTGAATGCAGCAAGTGCGTGGGAAAGGATCTCAACAATCGGAATGATTCGTAAGAACTGTTCGATTGGGCAAAGCTCTGCGATTCATAAGAAGAGGACTCCATAGTGCAACTCCCTTCAACGAATGTGTCAGATCCATCATCTGTGATTGACACATTTGCACAAGCATCAGAACACTTGCTCAAGCTTACAGTGGGCTCAACACACACACTGCCGAGCGAAGGGAGCGTCGTGGTTTCAGGCGACTTGCATGACAACCCCTTCCACCTTGCAAAGATCGTAAAACTTGCTTCATTGGAAAAGGAATCAAACCATGTTGTTCTGCAAGAGCTGATTCATGGAACGAATCAAAGTGAAGGGCATGATTTGAGTTATCGCATGTTGCTTCGTGTGGCAGCACTTATCAACCGTTTTCCAACCCAAGTCCATCCTATTCTTGCGAATCACGAGTTATCTCAATTGACTCAAAAAGAAATTACGAAGGGTGGCTTTGAAATGGTTTGGCGTTTTTCTGAGGGTGTTCGACACATCTTTGCTAAAAAGTCTCCCAAAGTGTTAGACGCCATTGATGGCTTCCTTAAAGCGATGCCGCTTGTTGCTAAATCAGACTCGGGCTTGTTTTGTTCACACAGTCTTCCGAATGAAGCGGTGATGGATGTGTTTGATGCAAATGTGATTCACAGGCGGTTAACAAAAAGAGATGTTCAGAGCGATGGTTCAGCATACTTCATGGTTTGGGGAAGACAACATTCACAGTCACAACTTGATGCACTCGCAAACACATGGAACGTCAAACTGTTTTGCCTTGGTCACGCATACGTCCCTGCAGGTGTGTGCGCAAACTTTAGGAACATGTTGCAGTTAAACAGTGACCATCAACACGGCGCTGCGCTACACCTTAACTTGGCATCAATTAGAACTGCAAAAGACGCAGTGCAAGACGCAATAAAACTTCAATCAGTTAGGATCGAACCAAGTGAGCTCTGATTCCATTATTCCCAACACGCTTTCTATCGAACTGACACTCCCAACCGGCGAAGTGGGCGTATCAAACAAGAATGGCGATGTCATCACGAAGACGATTCAATCTAGTTCTCGAGAGAGTGATGCAGTCTTGCCTGCAATCGATGAACTTATGAAAGCAGCTGACCTCACGCCAAGAGAGTTGTCACTCATTACGGTTTCGATAGGCCCGAGTGGATTTACCACAATGAGAATCGCAACAACGATTGCCAAACATGTTTCGTTCGTCACGGGCGCGCCAATTGCCTGCGTCCCCTCTGCAGCTTCTGCTGCCGAAGCGCTCGGTGAATATGAGCCGCTGCTTTCAATCGAAGCAGTGAAAGGCGACTCGTTTTGGCTTTCAACTCTACGGTTCACAAACAACCTGTGGGAATGCGAGGGAGCGCTCGCGACTGTCGCTGAGGTTCAAGGCCGCCAAGAAGAGTTTAGCGGCGTGCTCTGCAACTCCAAACTGTCTGAGATTGCCAGTGGGTTTGAGATTCCACTTCAACCATACGCGCCGACCGCAATCTCATTAATGCGAGCAGGTGGTTCGTACTTCTTACAAGGCGAAACGACAGAAGCGATCCACGCAACGCCGCTCTACCCGCGTGAGCCCGAGGCGGTACGAAAGTGGAACGCCCAGCGCAACGTCCGGTAAGTCTCCAACGACAGTGCAAGACTGTTTAACCCTTTTTCCTAATCATTAATTTTCGCCCAACTTCACAAACTCTGTGAAGTTTGGTTGTTTTGGGGACGAAGGTGCTTCAGGCAAATTGGGAAACCTGCTGCAACTCCAAGTTGCAACGAAGGTGCCTCAAGAATGCCTCATTTACTGAACAGGATTTCATCGTAAGGAACTTAAACATGACTGAAGAACTGATGAACAAACAAGTATTCACAACTGGTGAAGCAGCAAAGATTTGCAATGTATCGCAACAAACAATCATTCGTTGTTTCGACAGTGGACGCTTACAAGGATTTAAAGTTCCCGGATCGCGATTTAGACGCATTCCAAGAGCTGAACTTGTTCGTTTCATGCACCTCAATGGTATTGATGCGTCAACAATGGAATCAGGTCCGGCGCACATTCTTGTCATCGGCATCCCAAACAATGGCATCGACGCAATTGTTCAAGGGCAAGCAACGGGCCACAACATTCAGATTCACCATGCAACAAGCGTGTTTGAAGCGGGTTTTCTTACACATAAGTTAAACCCAGGCCTCATTTTATGTAACAACGAGATGTATGCATCAACACAGCAATCGGTTTCGAAACTCTGTGAGGGTGCTGACCAGCCAATCGTTGTAAAAATTGAGAATTACAGCAACACACTGAATATGGGCTCAAATAGTTCCGATTCAAACCAAGCGATCAAAGACGCAGTGCAGCAATTGCTCACCGCATAGAGAACTGAGCAAGCGCACTAGAAAGGCAACTATGGATTACTTTGACAAAGCAATTGAAAACACAAACAGCAATGAGAATGACAACTCACCCGGCATGATTTGTATTGTTGGTGGAGAACAATCAACAGTTGAATCACTTCGCGCACTACTTGAAGTTGCAGGACACGATGTTTCATGTGTTGCAAACAGTCAAGCGTATGAAGAACACTTAACGCACAACGAAGTTGACGTCACGCTTATCTCTTGCCAAACCAAGGTCCACTGTGAAGAGGTGTTTGAAACAACTTCACTACTTTCAGCGAGTAGCATCATTGCTGGGTTTACTTCGAACCCTTCCTATGATGCTGCCATTGAGTTTATACGCTGCGGCGGTGTCGACTTCTTTAACATGCCTGAAGATCTGAACGCAGTTTGTGAACGTATCCAGCTTGCACTTAACCAGTCGAGACTCAATCAAGAGTCAATTGACAACACAAATCAGATTTATGACTTGTGTAACCAACTTAACAATGAGCGACATCGAATTGAAAGCGAAAAAGATTCGCTCTGCAACGATCTAGCGAACTCATATTGTGAAACTGAAAAGCGCATGAAGCAAGTTGCAATGTGCGCTGAGTTTAAGACGCTCATTAATCAAGAACTCGATGTTGAATCGATGTTACGCACTGCCCTTGGCTACCTATTGACGCGAATAGGCGCAATGAATGTAGCGGTGTATCTACGTGAAGGTAACGTAGACTGGGGCGTTGGCGCTTTTGTGAATTACGACAGGCAAGCAGAGGAATACCAAGCACTCATGAACAGCATGATGGGTTCAGTTTGTTCCTCAGTTGCAAACGAACCAAATCTAAGTCGATATACAGATGGCGAAGTGTTTGCGAATATGCACAATCTTGAGTCTGAAGATTTTACTGGCTCTGAAGTCATCACATTTGGCTGCTTCAACGACCAAAAGTGCATGGCAACTGTTGTACTCTTTAGAATTGACACAAAACCATTTACGCAAGACATGATTGAATCACTTGAATCACTCCGTCAAATCTTTGGTCAGCAACTCGGCACTATTCTTCGAATTTACAATCGTGCCGAAAGTACATGGCCAAGTGAATCAATTGACAATGACGATGATTGGTCATTTGGAAAAGCAGCGTAATAAGCGAGAACTAGTTTCGACCCATCGAAACCACACGAATGTTGTTTCGTCCAATCACTTCACCAATTTGGTGAAGTAATTTTGGCTCAACTACAACCCGCTGACTTGAGCGAAGTGTGGCAATGCGACCATCTGTGTTGATGTGCACAACAACTTCAGCGGGTTTGGCGCCATTCGCAACGCCTGAAGCGCCCGCCTGTTTCAACAGCCCCGAAACCAATTCCATTTGCCCTTTTGCAAGCCCCGCTTTCTCCTGTTCACAAAATGTAAGCTCTAGTCGCTTTGCTAAGTAGAGCGGCGCATCATTTGATTGCATGACTTGATTGATGAGAAGTTGCAACTCCCCTCTTGAGCGGTCGATCTTACCGACAACGATGACAACCTCATCTTGTTGAAGCATCTCGGCATATCTTTGATATGCGTCTGAGAAGATGACGCAATCAATTTTTCCTGACTTGTCTTGGATTGTGAGCATTGCCATCTTCCTGCCCGCAGAACGACCATTGCGCACAACAGTGATTCGCATTGAGGAAATCATGCCACCAATCACCACTTCGCGTCCATCTTGGACTTCTTTTAGCATTGGTGTTGTGTGGGAACACCACGATTCCAAGTATTCACTGTGGTCATCGAGTGGGTGTCCCGATACATGAATTCCAAGCACTTCTTTTTCATGGGCTAGGACTTGCGGCTTGGTCCACGGCTTTACGTCTGGCAACTTCCATTCAACCTTTTGCGTTGACGGTTCATCGTCGCCACCACTAAAGAGTCCACCCTGCCCAACTCTTCTGTCTTCCGCCTCAGATGCTCCAAACGAGATTGCGTTATCGAGTGCAGCAATCAGTGCAGCTCTCGATTCTACACCATGCACAGCATCAAACGCACCACCTCGGATGAGCGCTTCAATGGTTGCCCGATTCACAACGCGACCACTTAATCGTGAACAAAAATCAAACAGTGATTCAAAGGGACCACCTTGTTCACGCTCTTCAACAATTGCACCAACAGCAACATTCCCAGCACCCTTGACCGCGCCTAATCCAAATCGAACAGACCCATGCAAGTTTGTGATTGGCTCGTCCTCTTCAAACACAACCGAAAACGTCGCTGCGGAATAGTTAATGTCTGGCGGTCCAACCTCAAAGCCAATGTGGGGTTCCATTTCAGTGTGGTCAGGGAAGAATGTACGCTTGCAATCAGAGATGTATGGCGCCCAATCTTCTGTTTTCTTTGCTTCACTTTCAAACGTTAACACTGCTGCCATGTATTGCACTGGGAAGTACGTCTTAAGATATGCAGTTTGGAAAGCAATGATGGAGTATCCAGTTGAGTGACTCTTGTTAAATCCATACCCCGCAAACTTCCGAATAAGTTCAAAGAGGTTATCTGCGAAAGATTCTTCTAGCCCCTTCTTCACAGAGCCCTCAATAAACATCGAGCGGTTTGCATCGATGACTTTTTGTTTCTTTTTACCAATCGCTTTAATCAGGGTATAGGCATCACGCAATGGGATATCGCCAAGCGCGTGCACAATCTGCATCACTTGTTCTTGATACACCATGATGCCATATGTTTCATCAGTAAACGAATCAACAATCTCATGGACTTTTGGAACTTGTGACCGTCCATTTTTTCTGTCGCAAAACTCGCCCATCAGTTCCATCGGACCAGGTCTAAAGAGTGCGTTTGCTGCAATCAAATCTTCAAACCGAGTCGGTTGCATGTTTTTGAGCAATCGCCGCATGCCGTTTGATTCAAACTGGAACACGCCTGCGGTGTCACCTCTTCTAAACAGTTCAAGGACGTTGTCGTCACTTAAATCAATTCTGTCTAAATCAAGTGGGTGATACCCATCCCCTTCTTCCTTGCCGATTGCGTTCCAAATCACTTTTTCGTCAAAGTGTTTCCGGATGAGTTCTTTACAACGTTCAATCGTCGAAAGAGTTCGTAAGCCAAGGAAATCCATCTTCAGTAGGCCAACTGTTTCACAGGTCGGTCCATCCCACTGCGTCACAATGTCAGCAGAACCCGTCGCCTTTCCAAGCGGAACGATGTTGTCAAGTGGTTCGGTTGCGACAACAACGCCCGCTGCGTGAACGCCCGCATGTCTGGCGTGATGTTCGAGGGCTCGAGCAGTATCAACGACGTACGAAATCTCATCACTTGATTTGTATTCCTTGAGGAAGTCTTCACTTTTACTGAGTGCTTCATCAAGCGTAATGTTTAGTTCGGCGGGCACTAAGTTTGCAAGCCGCTGGCCCTCCGAAGCGCTCAAGCCATGAACCCTTGAAACATCCTTAATCGCGGCCTTTGCCTTCATCCTTCCAAATGTAATGATTTGCGCAACGTGACCATACTTCTTACGCACGTATTCAATCACACCCGCGCGGCCATTTTGGCAAATGTCAATATCGATATCTGGATACTCTGATCTGTTTGGGTCAGTAAACCGTTCAAACAGTAGTCCATATTGTTCAGGACACGCATTTGATAAACCAAGCACATACCCAACCATCGTTCCAACACCCGAGCCCCTTGCGTTTGCTGGAATATGTTGTTGTCTTGCCCAGTTCACAAAATCCCAAACGATAAGGAAGTAAGCGCTAATCTTTTTCTCTGAGAGAATGGAGAGTTCTCGGTTAAGTCGCGCCCGAATCTCATCGGTCACGCCGTCCTTGCCATATCTCCAAACAAGACCTGACTCACAGAGAAGTTGCAATGCGGCGTCACATTCTTCTTGCAGCGCTTCTTCTGAAATGTCCGTTTCTTTTTCAGAATCAAACGGGTGGAGTTCAAACTTTGCGCAGTAATCGGCATACCACTCAGTTAAATCACCCGACTTGTACACGGGTTTCTTTTTTGGATACGTCACCCGCACAACTGGCGTGTGTGATTTTGACGTGTCAATGTCTACCTCACATCGCTCAGCAATCTTCTGACTGTTTTCAATTGCTTCTGGCACGTCTTCAAAGATTGTGAACATCTCTTCAGGAGACTTGACGTACAACTCCTTGGGATAATGAATCCTGTTCTCTTCATCCTTTTGCTTTTGCATCGAGATGCAACAGAGCGTGTCATGCGCATCCCAATCATCTTTTGTGAGGAAGTGTGCATCATTATCACAAACGAGCGGCAAGTTTAACTCTTGAGCAAGCTTGATCAGGTGCGGGTTGATTTCTTCTTGGTCTTCAACACCATGACGCTGAAGTTCAATGAAGAAACGCGGTTCACCCTTGTCATTAGGCGCAAACACTTCGGCATGCCACTTTGCTTCTTCGATGGCATGTTGCCAATGTTCGTCGTCACCAGATTGCACAAACTTTGTGAGGTGATATGCAATTGAACTCCCAAGGTGACCATTGATTGCAATGAGCCCGTCGCCCCACTGCTGAAGTGTGGATTTATCCATTCGTGGCTTGTAGTAAAAACCATTGATGTATGAATCTGAACTGAGCTTCATTAAGTGTTGCCACCCAATGTTGTTCTCTGCAAGAAGGACTAAGTGAAAACCACCATCGCGGATTCCTGTCGGAGATTTGTCGTGCCGATCGAATGGTGCAACGTATGCTTCAATTCCAAGAATGGGTTTGATACCAGCACGTTTTGCTTTTGTATAAAACTCAAACGCACCAAACAAGTTGCCATGGTCAGTCACAGCAACGGCATCCATTCCAAGCGCTTGAACTTGCTCGATCAGAGCGTCTATCTTATTCCCACCATCGAGCAGCGAATATTCACTGTGGAGGTGGAGGTGGACAAATGATTTTGATGTTGGCTTCTTTTTCAACGTGCTTCCTTGCATTTCTTATCATACCACCACGCCTAAAAAGATACGATAGAGAAAATGATGCTCAGACAGTTTCAATTCAATACGCCAAAACCACGTTCAACGGCAGCGACTGTTGCACTCTTTGTCTTTGGGCTCATCCTCTTCTTGCCTATTTTGGCACTCCTTTTGATTGCGGGGTTTTTCGCGAGTATTGTGTTTGGCGTGCTCATGCTGTTTGGCATTGTGAGCACCAAAATTCGCTCGCTGATGAAGCGAGATGATGAAGGAAGAAAGAATGTGAGGGTTCGGCGGTAGTTACGCCGTTTCGGCTTCAAGCTTTGATGTGTATGAGGTCAGAAGTTGGGCGGTCATGCTTCCAACCTTTCCTTCGCCAATGGCCTGTTCTTGCGATTGATTCTGACCGCCTTCACTGACGGCAACCCTCATGCCAACGACGGGCAACACACCCCAACTTGAGTTTGTCAAAAAGAGTTCGTCTGCATCTAAGGCATCATCTAATGTCATGGACTGCTTGCTCGTCCCCACCCCAATTTCGTCTGCAAGCGCAATAATGACACCTCTTGTGACGCCAGGAAGAACAGCAGAGGGTTCATCTTGTTCATCCTCTTCGCCACGGGCAGTTGGCGTAAACAGCGTTCCGCCTTTTACGGCAAACAAGTTGCTTACGCACCCACCTGCAAGGTGCGCACTTGGCGTAAGCCAAAGCGCTTCGCCACACTGCTGCATCGCTGCGAGTTGGAGGTTGAGGAGTTTTGACCAATAGTTCAGCGTTTTGTGCCCAGCACCAAACTCGTATGGATTCACGCGACCACTTGCGAGCGTGACATGAACACCCTTGTCAAAAAAGGCATCTGGGTACTGCGTTGGTGGTTGGGATTGGATGACAATTGTTGGGTCTGCATTCCCTTGTTCACCCGTTCGCTGAAGCATGTTGAGGTCACCACCCGTAATCGTTAACCTCAACCGTGCATCTTTTTGTTCGTTTTCTTTGAGCGTGAGATGAAGCGCTTCGATGAGTGGTTCAACATGCAATTTTTCTGTGAGGCGTAAGCCAGCTGCTGACGCTTTGAGCCGATTCATGTGTGCTTCAGCTTGAAACACATTGCCATTGCGTGCAAGCATGGTTTCAAAGAGCCCAACGCCATGCTGGAAACCAGCGTCAAAGACGCCTACTTTTGCATCTTTTTCATCGACAAAGGAACCATTTATCCAAACTTTCATTGCGTCATTCCTTCTTGAATGATTCCTGCGAAAAGCACCTTTGCGTGTTCTGAATCACAAATGACTCTGTACTTCGCAAGTGGCTGGTTGTTCACTTCAACTAATGCGATATGGGTTGCTCGTCCATCGCCAAAAACTTCATCATCACCATTTGTCACAATGACTTGAAACTCGAGGTCTGTATTGATTGAATTGTCATAAACATATTCAAGTGACAACTGCAATGGTTGCTTAAGGATTGGATTCACCACAAACTCTTCAACGATAGCAGGATTTGCGTGCGCTCGAGGAATAAGTTTTGTGACTTCAACTCTGACATGATTGTTCACACGCGATTCGGTGTACGAAGCCCACCACGCAATTGCGCACGCGAGTGCAAGCGTTACAGCAGTGAACATCCATTTTCGAACAAAAGTAACCATCGACGATTTACTGTGACCTCAACGTTTCTGCACGTTCAATGAGTGAAGTCGGGTTCACTTCAAGTGGTTCTAAGGTGAAACTCCAGTGAAGGTCCGCATGAGCATCCGGCGCAACAACTTCAGTCACTAAATCAAGTGGTGGAACGTCCCAAGTTGGAGGACTGAGCCACCGCGTCGTCATGATTGGGTGATACCCCTGAAGTTCCGCACGCACATCATATTCACCGTAGTACGTAAAATCAGTGACCACTGGTGTTCGACCGATTTCGCGGTCGTTCAGCCAAACAATAGCGCCCGATGGCTGGCTCTTAATTGTGATGGTTCGTTTGACGCAACCAAGCGAACAACAAAGCAAAGTAATGATAAGGAAATATTTCATGGGATCCTATTATCCAAGGCGGCAATTATACCGACTCTTGTTACTCATCAAACTCATCGCCCCTGAATGTTGAAGCGAGATAGCGCTTCTTGACCATTTCATCGTTAATGATGGTTTTTGGGTCACCATCCATGAGGTTCTTCCCGCTGTCAATGATGTATGCCCGATCACAGATATGCAGCGTTTGCTGGACGGCGTGGTCCGTGACAAGGATGGCAATGCCTTGCTCAGAAAGTTTTCTGACTTCCTTTTGCACATCTTCGACAGTGTGCGGGTCAACTGCTGCAAACGGTTCATCGAGCAAAATAAGTTTTGGCCTCATGATGAGGGCTCTTGCGATTTCAAGACGGCGACGTTCACCGCCACTACACGTTTTTGCGAGTTGCTTTCGTTTGTGCTCGAGGTGGAACTGTTCAAGCAATTCGTCACACCGCTGCTTTTGAATCGGCTTAGGAATTGGCAGCGTCTCAAGAATAGCATTCAAGTTATCTTCACATGTCATTCCGCGAAAGACGCTTGGCTCTTGTGCGAGGTAACCCATCCCGCGCTGGGCGTGTTGATACATGGGTAAATGTGTGACATCTTCGCCATCGAATAGCACGCGTCCACCTTCGGGTTCAATCATCCCAATCATCATGCGAAATGAGGTTGTTTTACCAGCACCATTTGGACCGAGCAGACCAACCACTTCCCCCTCACCAACCTCTAGGTTGACTTCGTCTACGACTTTTCTTCCGCCATAACTTTTCACCAAGTTTGTTGCAGTAAGAAGGGGCACTTATTCTTCCTCTTCTTCTTGGGTTTGTTCAAGTTTTACTCTTCGCGCAAGCGGCGTCCAGTCATCAGGGTAAAACTGGTGAGCAAGCGTACCGATGATGAGATGCATGTCTTGGTAGACATAGTCATCAAGTTCAATTGGTTCACTTCCTTCAACCACAACTTTTGCGGTCCACGTTGAACGTGCTTTTGCAGTTTTCGAAATCCACGTTGACATGTCAATATCTTTGATGTCGCTAGCAGACCATGTTCCTTCGGGAGTCGTTAATGTTCCGTCGTCATCAAGCGTATACATCGACGCGCGTTTTTTCATTTTCAGATAACTGAGCAAGTACCACAAGCCAAACGGCAAACATGACATAAACACCCATTGCATGGGCCTGTCATATTTACTTGGTGCGGTTATGTTTCCATACGTATTGAGCCCCTCCTCAACATTTCCCATGGCTTCACGTTGAGTTTCTATTGAGCCGCCTTCCAACGCTTCTTTCATTTGTGCAAGGCCAGCGTCCCAATCATCCTCGGCATACCCGTCGCTCTGTAGCGCTGTGTCAACGAGGGTGATTGCATCTAACCGCTGCGAAGAACCATTTGGTGTATCGAGCCCCGTTTTAATGACCCGTAATATTTCTGCCTTCGCAGCACCCCTTGCTTTTTCTGGAATCGCAACGACGTAATCCCAGATACCCCAAAGTCCAAGGACAACACAGACAATAATCATTAAGACTGTCTTTATCCAACATCGAGTTGCGAGTTTGGTTTTGATTGGCACGTTGTAAACGCTCCTTTGGAAATATCCTACTTGGTTCTATCCATGATTGCCTTGCAACACGCAACCGCGAGGAGATATGCGGGCTTATAAGTTGCAATGGCAGGTAAATGGGCAAGCAGGAAATCAAGTCGCCGTTCGCCCCCTTCTTGTTTTTCAGCTTCTTCTACGACGTGTGCGCCAAGTTCATCAATCGCGTGGTCGAACCACGCGCACGTTGGCTTGTCGTTGTTTTTTGGCTCATCAACTTGAACGCGTACGGTGACACCACTTCCAAGCGCAACGATGGGGCAAAGCCCTAACTTCGTTGTTGGTTCGCGGCAGACGATGAGCGACGCAACACCCTTCTCTTTAAGTGCATGATGAATCAAAGATGCATCTCTGCCTACGAGCGGTGGCCGAACAAGAAAGCGGCCAGCTTCCTTGATGGAATCGGCGTCTTCAATTGATTCAATCACCTGAACTCGCCGTCCGTTTTTTGCTAGTTTTGCAAGTGCTTGCCTTGAATCAGATAAATCATGAATCGCTTTGGAAAGCGTTTTCCAATCTTGAGCAGATCGAGCTTGATCTACAGCAGAGATAGACTTCTTTTCATTTGTAAACGGCGCTTTTGATGTTCTAGGTGGTGCCATGCGTTCAATTCTGTTCTATGAAGCGTATGCTTCTGAAACTTCATCGGCAAGTGCCTGAGTTCCAAACCAGAACTTCACAGGACCGCCGGGAACGATATACACAAGCACTGGAGCACCAGTCGGGAACACATACACACCTTGCGCTTCGCCCTCGCCATCATTCATAAGCGCTGTGATGAGCCCTGTGAGTGTGTGCTCGTCTGAGGTTTCAAAAATGAGCGGGTCTTGAGTGTTTAGTTTTACGGTTGCGGTTGCATCGAATTCCTGCCATGAGTCATCGCCCGCCATGCTGAATGCCACAGCATCAAAAACATTACGCCACTTTGTCGAGGGAAGCATGATTGTTTGTCCGCCATGAAGTTTATGAATCGAACCGATGATGGCTTGAATCATTTCATCTGTATTCATCTCTTTACAGAATGTGCCTTCGCCCTCACCGCATGGCGTGTCATCATTACACAGGCAATGCTTTGCTGACAAACAGTCAGCAGACATTGACAGATGAGCGCTCTCTTCCGAGGCCTCTTTCACGATGCCCATGTCATTCATGAGCTCATTAACTTCTTGTTCAGCGATAAATTCCAAAACTCTTTTCCAACTCTATGTGTGTTATGTACGAGTATTCAATACGATAGAGGCAACATTTGCAACCTATGATAAAACCAACCATTATTTTTGTTTGCACCGGCAACACTTGTCGAAGTCCCATGGCTGAAGGAATTGCGAAGCATTTCATCGAACAATCAGGTCTAAATGATTGGAAAGTTAGTTCCGCTGGCGTTTTTGGAATGGATGGCATGGCGATCAGTTTCGAAACGACCACTGCCCTGAAAAACCGAGGGATTGAGTTTAAGAGTGCAAGTAGAGCCCTCACTTTAGCAATGATTGAAGAGGCGACGCATGTGTACTGTATGACTGAGAGCCATATCCAAAGTGTGCTTCACCTTGCACCAGATGCTCAACATGTATCGTTGTTAGATGATGATGGCGCAGTCGCAGACCCAATTGGGCAATCCCAAGAAGTGTATGACGCAGTTGCTGACCGGATGTTTGCGTTAATCAAGGATAAAATCAACTCGATTGCAGAAGAATCGAACTAAGGAGAAAAGATGACGTTTGAATCAAAGACCATCGCAATTGGTTCCGACCACAGGGCAAGAGACATTGTCGATTCGCTTGCTGAACATTTAGAAACGAGTGGCTGGAGCGTGACCAAGCATTATGGTGGAGACTCGGAGTCTGTTGATTACCCCGTGCAAGCAAAAGAAGTCACTGATGCCATCCAACGAGGTGATGCATGTTGCGGCGTACTGATTTGCGGTTCAGGTATTGGCATGTCAATGGCTGCAAACAAGGCAAGCGGCATTCGAGCAGCGCTCGTTCACGACGCTCATTCAGCGCAAATGAGTAGAAAACACAACAACGCAAATGTGTTGTGCATGGCAGCAGATGGACCATTTGATCCAAACCACTGCGCGATTTTAGATGATTGGCTCAACACGGAGTTTGAGGGCGGACGTCACCAAAGACGAGTCGATTTGATGGCATGAATAATGTTCGCCGAATGATCGACGCGAATGTCAACCGCGCAGCCGAAGGCCTGCGTGTGCTTGAAGATATTGCGCGCTTTCATCTCAACATCCAAGAGCTCAGTGAATCACTCAAGAGGCACCGCCACACTATTCGGCACGCCTTTCCAAACAGCATTCTTCATCGAGATACGCAAGGCGATGTTGGAACGGATATCACAACTGATGAAGAGTTAACGCGCTCTTCACTTCACGATGTCGTTATTGCTTCAAGCAATCGTTGTTGCGAAGCGCTTCGCGTCATTGAAGAAGGCGTGAAACTTGAAGCGTGCACGATTTCTGTGAAAGATCTTCGATACGCAATTTATGACACAGCTCAGGAGTTGATGAGACGACTGGGTTCATCGACGCCATCCCAGTGGCGTCTCTGTTTTGTGTGCACTGCTTCAGATTGCACGCTGCCATGGAAAGAGTGTGTTGAGCAAGCAATCGAAGGTGGGTGTGATTGCATCCAAGTTCGAGAAAAGGAAATGTCAACGCCCGAGTTGACAACACATGTGCAGGAGATGATAGAACTTGTAGATGCTCGCGCTGCGGTGATTGTCAATGACCGCATCGATGTGATGCTTGCAACGGGCGCAACTGGCGTTCATCTTGGCAAAGAAGACTTGGGAATTCATGACGCTCGGACATTATGTGGTCAACAGTATGTCGTTGGGGCGACTGTTCATTCGCTTGACGAAGCACACAGTGCAGCAAGTGCGGGCGCAGATTACTTTGGCGTTGGTGCAATGTTTAAAAGTAACACAAAGGACAGCGAGATTCGTGGAGTATCACTCTTATACGAAGTGTGTCAGGCGTACCCCCACATGCCCGTTCTCGCAATTGGCGGCATTACGCCAGAGAATTGCAGCCAACTCTACGCAGCATGTCAGTGCTCGCTTGCGGTGAGTCGCGCGATTGCGCATTCGACTTCGCCCGCTACTGTTGCTGCTGAACTTATCAATGGAGTTTCAATCGATTTATGATGCTCGCCTCTGTTTCACAACACGGAATTGTTTCTACAACACTCACCACATTCGTTTCGCTCCTTGCATTTGCGACTGTGATTGGTGTGCTTTCAAAGTTTGTCAAACTTCCATACACCATCGCGCTTGTGCTCGCTGGACTTGTTGTCGCACTGATGGGCGCTGCGCCAGAAGGCGTTGTCATTACAGACGAACTGATTCTGGTGTTATGTTTGCCGCCGCTTCTTTTTCAAGCTGGACTCCATCTTGATCTTGAACTGTTGCAAAAGAAAGCAATACCAGTGCTCATACTCGCAATTCCTGGTGTCCTCTTATCAACTGCAATTGTTGCGTTTGCTGTGCAGCCCATTCTCGGGTGCAGTTTGCTTGTCGCATTTCTGTTTGGCGCGATGCTCGCGCCAACTGACCCAATCTCTGTGATGGCAACACTCAAAACTGCAAAAGCCCCCGAGCGTCTCAAAACGATTATTGAAGGCGAAAGTTTGTTCAATGACGGCACAGGCGTTGTGCTCTTCCTCATTTTGTTATCCGCAGTCTTTACATCAGGAGATGGTGAACACGCCATCTCCATTGCAAGCGGGCTTACAGAGTTTGTTCGCGTCGTTGGTCTTGGTGTTGTATTTGGGCTTGGCTTTGGTCTGATTTCGTTTTGGCTTCTCCGCAAACTCAATGACCACGTACTTGAAAATGGCATCACGATTGTGCTTGCGTGGGGTTCGTTTATCGTTGCAGAGCAGTACCACGCTTCTGGCGTCATCGCAGTTGTTGTTGCGGGACTCATTATTGGAAACTATGGAACGAAGCTCGCGATGAGTGATGACACGGTCAACACCATCAACACCTTTTGGGAGTCCATCGATTTCATCGTGAACTCAATCGTGTTCCTACTCATCGGTTTTGAACTTCAAGCGATTGGCGGTATTGACGCACTTCTAAACAGCACCGTCATCCTTGCTTCACTTGCAGCGTTTGGTGCGATACTGCTTGCACGCGGATTGCTCGTCTATCCAATTTCGTTTACTGCTGGCAAGGCGTGGCACAAGGGTTGGAAGCACGTTATTTTTTGGTCAGGTCTTAAGGGTTCGATACCGCTCGCGCTTGTGCTCGGTCTTCCCGATGGAGAAGTACAGCGCATGCTCGTTCCAGTTGCATTCGGCGTTGTGTTACTGAGCTTAGTCCTTCAGGGCTTAACGGTAGGCCCACTCATCCGATTGATGGGCGTGTCTGATGGCAATAAGTAATTTTAGTTTCACGTTTCTTGGCACTGGAACGTCTGCGGGCGTTCCTGTGATTGCGTGTGATTGCGATGTGTGCACGAGTGACGACCCACGCGATTCGCGTCTGCGATGCTCAGCGTGCATTCGGTTTACTGACAAGAACGGCGTTGACAGAGTCATCCTCATTGACACATCGCCCGATTTGAGACAACAGGTGTTAAGAGAAGAGCTACACCGCTGCGACGCAATCTTATTTACGCATCAACATGTTGACCACACATTTGGTCTCGATGAAGTGAGGCGTTTTAACATGGTGATGCAGCAAGCGATAGATATCTATGCAGAACAAGCAACGCTCCAACATCTACACCGCGTCTTCAATCATGTGTTTGAGTCAAGCAAAAATGTGAACGACTCATTTGTTGCGAATCTCATTCCAAATGAACTTCAGCCCGACGAGCCGCTGAATTTGTTTGGGTTGTGGATCACACCGATTCGGCTCTTTCACGGACGATTACCCATTCTTGGCTTCATTCTTCACCCAGAACTTAGTGAAGACACCCCGCCCCCACCTCGCGATGGCCACCGTCAAGGGATTGGCTACTTAACAGATGTTTCGACGATTCCGCCAGAATCGATGATGCAGATTGGCTCGTTAGACACGCTTATTCTTGACATGCTCAGATTTAGGCATCATCCAACCCATCTCAATCTCGACCAAGCCCTCCAAATCGCGACGAATGTGAGCGCTGAAACGACGTATTTCATCCACATGACGCACGATATCTCGCATGCAAAGCTTGAACAAGAACTTCCTGAGGGCATCCACCTTGCGTACGACGGCTTGACCCTCTGAATCAGGCATTTTCTGCTACAATCCCCCGTCTTATGGCACAAATTCGCGCGATTAGAAAACGAATGACAGCGGTTGGCACAATCGCTCGTATCACAAAAACGATGCAGATGATTGCGACTGCGAAATTCACAGCAGCACTTGCACGTGCTCGTGATTCGCGTCCCTATACAGACGCCATTCGACGTCTTGTTGGCGAAGTTTCTGGAGCTGCTGGTGAATACGATTCCCCGCTCTTTAGCTCAAAAGGAAACACGAAGAAAGAACTTCTTCTTGTCATTTCTTCTGACCGAGGTCTTTGCGGTGCATATAACGGCAACGTCTTAAAAACAGCGATGCAACACATCCGCTCTAAAGATCAAGATGGTGTTGATGTTTCAGTAGAAACAGCTGGTAAAAAATCAAACGCGTTCTTCAAATTTCAAAAAATGGAACCACTCAACCAACTGACGGTTGGAGATAAACCATCATTCGAAGACGTCGCTCGAATCGCAACTCGTTACATGGAAGAGTTTGCTGAAGGAAAATGGGACGCAGTCCGTGTGACGTACATGCGGTTTGTCTCAAACGCAAGACAAGTTCCAGAAACGATTCAACTCTTGCCACTCGCTTCAGAAGAGGCAAACACAGATACCACTGAAGACGGTGCATCAGCAAACTATGAGTTTTCGCCATCAGCAGGTGAAATCCTTGATGACCTCCTACCACGAAGTGTGAAAACAACACTCTTCCAAGTGTTCAACGATGCAGTTGTCAGTGAAAACATCATGCGTATGATTGCGATGAAAGCCGCAACAGAAAACGCGAATGATCTTGGCAAGGACTTGCGCCGCGATTACAACAGAGCCCGTCAAGCACAGATTACGACGGAACTCACTGAAATCATCTCTGGTGCAGCAGCACTCGAATAAGACGCATGCCCCTGTATACAAAAACAGGTGACGATGGAAGTACTGGACTGTTTGGGGGCGGCAGAATTTTAAAGAATGACGCGCGTATGCACGCGGTTGGTGACGTTGATGAGACGAACGCTGCCATTGGATGTGTGCAAGACGAATCGCTGCAGCCACTTCAATCACTCCTATTTGATGTTGGAGCAGATTTAGCAACGCCTGTCGACAATGAACATGTGCGACGTATTGATGGCACAGACATCAATACCCTTGAATCGTGGATTGATCGCGTCGATGGACAGAACGACAAACTAAACTCGTTTGTATTGCCGGGTGGTTGTGCAAAAGCAGCGGCGCTACACCTTGCAAGAGGCGTGTGTAGGCGTGCTGAACGCAGCATCATTACACTCCACACAGCAGGCGGTTGTTCAACAGAAGTACTCATTTTCATGAATCGGTTAAGTGACCTGCTCTTTGCACTTGCACGATTTGCAAATAAAGAAGAAGGTATTGCAGATACCCCTTGGATCCCTAGAACGAAGGAATCAACATGACTATTCGAATTGGAATTAATGGCTTTGGTCGAATTGGACGGCTCGTCTACCGAGCAGCAACCCTAAGTGGCGATTTTGAAATCGTCGCCATCAACGACCTCGTCCCGTCAGACAACCTTGGATACCTTCTTCAATATGACACGATGCACGGAACTTTCTCAAAGAAAGTCAATGTGACAGATGAAGGATTTGAGATTAATGGCAACACCACAAAGTGTTTAAGTGAGCGTGACCCAGCCAATCTTCCATGGGGCGACCTTGGTGTGGATTATGTGCTTGAGTCAACTGGCTTCTTTACAGATGCTGCGGGTGCGAGCAAACACCTTGAAGGTGGAGCGAAGCGCGTACTCATTTCAGCACCAACGAAAACGCCAGATGAAGTTCCAACGTTTGTGTACAAGGTGAATCACGATCAGTATGACCCTGCAAAGCATACTGTGCTTTCAAACGCCTCATGCACAACAAACTGCCTTGCACCAATTGCGAAAGTTATTGATGACAACTTCGGATTAGAAGAAGGACTCATGACAACCATTCATGCTGCAACCGCAACTCAGCCAACACAAGATGGCCCAACGAAAAAGGACTTCCGCGGTGGGCGAAATGCTTACATGAACATCATTCCGGCAAGTACAGGTGCTGCGAAAGCAGTTGGTCTCTGCCTGCCACAACTCCAAGGCAAACTGACTGGCATGGCGATGCGTGTGCCAACTGCTGATGTATCAGTTGTTGATTTAACTGTTCGCACGACGAAGTCTACGGACTACGCGACCATCTGCGCAGCGATGCGAGAAGCTTCAAATGGTGCAATGGAAGGCGTGCTTGGCTACACAGACGAGCCACTCGTAAGCGCAGACTTTATCGGTGACTCGCGAAGCAGTATCTATGATGCTGAAGCAGGCATCGGCTTAAGCGACACGTTCTTTAAGGTCGTCAGTTGGTATGACAACGAAGCGGGTTATTCAAACCGCTGTGTTGACATGCTTCGCATGCTCGCTGAGCAAGATTAACTGCGAAACTGTTATTTAACGACTGCGCCAATGGCAAGACCTGCGAGGGTCCACGCAATGGCAGTGTCTGCTGCGAGTCCGACGGTATAGCGAACTGGGAAATCGTGGAAGATGCCATCCACGATGTAACCAGACAGAATCGCAAAGACCCCAAGCGACGCTACAAAAACGACTCTAGAGCGGTAGTTCCGAAGTGATGGTAGTGCTGCAATTAAAAGGAGCGATGCCATCATTGCCGCAACCACATCAGCGACAAACCCCTTTGCAAGCGTCATCGGTGGCATTGGTTCACTTCCATTGGGCTGAACCACGACGTATCCATGTGGACCATTTCGGTGGAGTTCCGCCCATGCTTCAGCACCGCCCTCTTCAGTTCGATGCGCTTCTGTCATTGGAGGATAAAAGTAGACGCCCGCTTCAGGTAGGTGTTCAGTGACGTTTTCAACGACCGCATGAATACCTTCATCTTGCCTAATGGTGTCGAAGTGCCATGTCAGCACGGCCCAAGAAACAAAACCCCAAACAAAGAGGGTGATTCCACCAACGATTCCGCCAATAATGATTTGTTTAAGCATGTGCGTAGCATACCCACAAGAGATAAACGGAATCGTGTAGAATGCGTCGTTTTCAACTCTTTACCTCAAAATAAGGTGTTTACCGAAATGCGTAGAGCAAAAATCAGTGTCATTGGTGCAGGAAATGTTGGGGCGTCATGCGCCGTCTGGGCGGCTTCAAAAGAACTTGGCGATGTCGTGTTAGTCGACATTCCAGAGTCAGTTGGCGTTGCACAGGGGAAAGCACTTGACTTGTTCTGCGCAAGCCCAATGGAGCGATTTGACGCAAACATCACTGGCACAGCAGACTACAAAGATGTCGAAGGCAGTGACGTTGTGATTGTGACCGCTGGCATCCCGCGGAAGCCCGGCATGAGCAGAGATGACCTCATTGCAACCAATGTCAAAATCGTGAAGTCGGTGTCTGAACAAATTGCAAATGCAGCGCCAGATGCTGTCATCATTCTTGTTTCAAATCCGCTTGACGCAATGGTCTATACCGCGTGGAAATCAACTGGCTTCCCAACCAATCGCATTGTCGGCCAAGCTGGTTGTCTTGATGTTGCACGATTCAGAGCATTCCTCGCAATGGAACTAGATGTGTCCATTGAAGACATTCAAGCGCTCTTACTTGGTGGTCACGGCGACGACATGGTCCCGCTTCCTCGTTACACATCAGTCCACGGTATTCCAGTTTCACAACTTCTTCCAGAAGAAACCATCAACGCATGTGTTGAACGCGCAAAAGTAGGTGGTGGTGAAATCGTCAAACTCATGGGCACATCAGCGTACTACGCGCCAGCAAGTGGCAGCGTACAAATGGCTGAAGCGATTATCAAAGATAAAAAACGCATCCTTCCATGTGCTGCGTATTGTGATGGTCAGTATGGCATTGATGGCTTGTTTGTTGGTGTACCTGCAGTCCTTGGCAAAAATGGTGTTGAGCGAATCGTAGAGATCGAACTTGACGAATCAGAGCAAGCACTCATGGACGAATCCGCTTCACACGTCAATGACCTTGTCGAGACAGTGAAGACTACGTTCCCCGAACTCGCGTAACCATAGCAGCAAACTGTACGCATCACACCTTTCAATGTCAATGAATTGCTCCAACTCTGGACTTAATCTGAGAACCGCTTTTAGTATCCAAACGGAAGTCTTATTGAGGAATCTAAACCATTAAAGATAACCTGATCTGTGTTATCCCATTCAAAGAAATCGCGAATGCTCCTCCCCTTACTTAGTTTTATCTTAAACGCATCTGAAAACTTGAGCGTTAGCGGTTCATCAATTGCGATGTGGTGTGGAACCACTACATAAACGGCCACAATGTCAATCCTTAGCTTAGCGTGAACAATTCTAGATGCACGTGTTGGAAGTTTCCATGTTACGAAAGTTGTAGGAGGGACGTCTTGTTTTCTACGGGCGTCTACTGCAGAGAACGTGCCACATGGTGTTTCAAAATCAAGTTCGCCTTTGCGTAAACCAGATAAATTTGTTGATGCAAGTGTTTTAGGAAAGCCCTCCGGATAACGGGTGGGGTCGTAGACAACACTGAACACAATCTCGTACTCCGATCCTTCAGACTGAGATTGCTCAAATGGACCTAAAACAAATTCTGGGGTGATAACTATCGCTTCAACACCCCCTAAGGTTTGTCGATCGATTACTTTTTGAAGTATCAACTCGTGAGTTAACTTTTCAATGTTTTCGTATGACGTCAAGTTTGGTTTGGGACGAGCTGTGTTACATGAAGTTGTAACGGTTGGTCACAATGTGGTTCCCACGAACTGTTTGTATCTCACTACCGTTCGCATCGAACAACTTTGTATGAGATGAATCACAATAATACAATGGTCGCAAAAAGAGTTTGTGTATGAAATCGACATGCAGCAGCTGTTCCTCAAAGGTCATGGAATAGATCAATTGAAACATGTCTTTGCGGTAGTTGTCTGCTGCACCACTTTCTCCCTGAAGCAACCCAGTTAAGCCCTTGGGCTTAGGATTATCCGCGAATGGTCCAAGGACAAGTTCTAGATCTATAGTCAATTCAGATGGATTGATATTCGTGAGGTTTGTAACAAGTTCTTCCAACAACTCTTCATGACTTATAGTGGTTGGTTTAGATACACCTGACGATGTAGACGAGTCTTTGCAACCATTTGAAATGACTACAACGCTCGCAACCAGCAATGCAGTTAGGTTTCGAGTACTTGGTTTAACACTCATAGCGCTCCAGCCTATTCTGTTTGGGTAGAGAAAAGGCAGTCGTTACAAATCCATCGACCTTGATAACCACACTCTACGCATCACAAGGATGATTGTCAAGAAAATCGCAAGAAGCCTGCGTGCCTTCGGCACGCAGTGAGGTCCATGCAAAAACGAAAGAGAAACGAATGTTTCTGCTTTGGTTTTAATGGGTCAAGTGGACTTGCACTGTTTCAAACCTATGGTTTGAAATTGATCAGAGGACACGCTTCTGCTTCAGCAGAAGCCAGCGTGCCTTTGGCACGCAGTGAGGTCCATGCAAAAACGAAAGAGAAACGAATGTTTCTCTTTCGTTTTAAATGGGCCGAAGTGGACTCGAACCACCGACCTCACCCTTATCAGGGGTGCGCTCTAACCAGCTGAGCTACCAGCCCTTTTGAGTCCCAAAAGAAACTCGGTCGCGACTCGGATGAATCGCGACCGAGAATTATATCAAATTGCAGCGAATCGTTGAGTTATTCGCAAGGTCCCCATGCACCGATTGCTTCTAGGAGGTCAGTGACATTGACATAGCCATCATCATTGACGTCTGTATTACATCCAGAGCAAGCGCCCCAGTCAGCAATCATTGAAAGAATATCAGTGACGTTGGTGCTGCCATCGCCATTGACATCGGTTGGGCAAGCTGGCTCATCACAAGCGCCGCCAGCACAAGTCGTGCCTGCACCCATCCAAGTGCCGCCACCAGAGTTACAGTTGGACTCTGGGATATTGACGCATGATGTCGTGCCGATGCAGCATGCGCCTGGTACTGGCTGCGGGATAATCTTCCACACTTCGCCGCCCAAGTCACATACGTAGATTTCACCAGCAGCATCTTCGCCGAAGCCAGCAACACTGTTAATGCTTCCTCCAATTTCGCTTGTGCGGTCTTGGTAGTCATAGATGTTTGTGCCATCCCATTTCATGGTCCACATTTTGCTCGTGCAGTAGTCACTAAAGAAGTATGTGCCATGCAAGGCAGGCATTGCTTCACCGCGGTACACGTGTCCGCCAGTTACTGAGCAACCATAGCTGTGTGAGTATTCCCAGACAGGGAACTCCATTGTGGATGAAGATGGGCAACCGCTTGTGTTATAGGAGTGGTCACCTTCATAACAACGCCAGCCCCAGTTTTCACCACCTTGGCTGTTTGCGGGTTGAACGGAAATTTCTTCCCATGCGTTCTGACCAACATCGCCCATCCAAAGGTCGCCTGTTTCGCGGTCGAATGAACATCGCCATGCGTTTCGTAAACCGTATGACCAAATCTCATCGTCGCCTGTCACGCCGACAAATGGGTTGTCTTGTGGGATTGCGTATGGTGAGCCACCATCGACATCGATTCTGAGCATTTTGCCAAGAAGTTGATTTGTAATGTCCTGTGCACGGTTACCGGGGTCACCACCAGAGCCGCCATCACCATTTGAAATATAAAGGTAACCATCTGGGCCAAATCCAAGCCAACCACCATTGTGGTTTGAGTATGGCTGACTGATGGTCATGATGGTGTAGCCAGAACTTGAATCGACGACGTCCGGGTTTGATGAAGAAACGGTGAATCGTTTAATCACTGTGCTGCCATTCGTCGCGGTGTAGTTAATGTACACATAACCGTTTTGGTCGTAGTTTGGGTGGAACGCCATACCAAGGAGACCTTGTTCAGAACTTGTACTGACAGACTGCGTCAAATACGACGTCGAGTACAGTTGGCCTGAGTCAAGATTGAAAATGCGAACACGGCCCGTACTGCCGGAGCGTTGTTCGACAATAAAGAGTCGTTCATAATCGCCAGGAATCGAACAGACTTGGACAGGTCTTGCAAGACCATTGACGATGAGTTCTGAAGAGAGCTCAACATCACCCATTGCCATGCGTACGGGGTCTTGCCCAGTATGTGCAGTTGGTTGGAAATCTTGTTTAGCTTTGCTTGGGTGCGTCAGCATTGAACCAGCGCCAACCATGCAGAGTCCAGTAATCGAGCCGATGAGTAATGTTCTTGAAATCATCTTGTCTCATTCTCCTTAAAGAAAGTTCGTCGCCAGCGAGCGCTGGCATCATTGGTAAATATTCGACAAAGCGATGGGCTAGGTTGCCTTTAAACTGCGCTATGCGCGTACATTTACCGCTCCACCAACACACAAGGATACTCTCGGAACCCACTTTCGGCAAGAAAAAAGAGGGGTTATTGATTGGTTGAGACTGGTTTTCCGGCGTCTTCCCAGCCGGTAAGTCCACCCCGAAGCGTTCGAACATCATGAAATCCATGTTCAATCAGCTTTTTTGACATCGCTATCGCAACTGCGTCGTTATAGGTCTCTCCAGCAATAATGATGACGCCGGCATCATCAAGTTGCCACATTTGATGTTTGAGCTGTCCAAATGGGATGTTGACAGCTTGTGGAATATGTCCCTTCCGGAAACTCCATGTCGGCCGTGGATCAACAAGCACAACGGCTTTTTGTTCCCCTAAAAAGGCCTTTTCACCCTCTTCAATGACAATTGCAACCTCATCTGGCATCATGAAGACAAGACTGCGGTCACTAATCCCAGAGTTACATCCAGTCAGGCAACACGAGAAGGCAAGCAGAAAAAAGCATACTATTTTCAACATGTTGAGCAGAATACACGACCTCTGTGTTCGTTGGAATGCAATTGAAGGAGATTGTGCATGCATCTTTGGCTAGTCGTTAGTTTTATGAGCATGGTGGGCATTGGACTTGCGCCACCTGAGTTAAACCCTACGTACAATCAGCCCCCACTTCCTGAAACCACACCCGATGGCATGGCGGAAGCAAGCATTCGTACAGATGTTGGTTGGGTTGGTCCAAATCAGACATTTCACATCATTGTTCCAATCAAGCCAGTAGAGGGTTGGCACATTTATTGGAAGAATCCGGGTGCAAGCGGTTCGCCGACTGAGTTTGAGGTGAACGGTCCAAGCGGATTCAACATTGGTGACCCCATCTACCCACGACCAATGGGCATCTATTCAGAAGAAGGTGCAACGTATGGGTACAAAGACGTCGCAGCATTTTTTATTCCAGTGACTGCGCCTGAGGAACTCAGTGATGGCGAGGTGACGTTTCACGCTGAAGCATTTTGGCTTGCGTGCAGAGGAAGTTGTGTTCGCGGTTCGCAAAAACTTTCAATCGCTGTTTCAACAAAAGCGGATGGCGCAGGACCCGAGCACAAAGACATGACGCTCAAACGATTTCAATCAGCGCTACCAAAACCACTCAGCACACTGGAAGGTGCGTCGGTTAACTTTTCAGGGAACGCATTACACATTGCTGGGAACACAACACTTGAACCCATACAGTTTGTTGGTGACACCGTCTCGGGCGTTCGTTTCTACTCAGACCACAGCGAATTGAAACGCAACCAACAGGAATTCCACTTGAGTGTTCCGGTTAACATCGACTTTGATAATGCAGGCCAAGATGTTGTTGACATCGAAGGCCTGTTACTTTTTGGTAGAAAACAAACAGACCCCGCATACGTTGTTAAAAAACGTGTGAGGCAGTCTGAGTTAAAAATGCAGTAAAGAAGGAGCAACCATGTTTACAACCCTAATGACAACATCGATCATTGCAGTGTCAATTGCTGCCCAACCCAAACCACCAACTCCAATTCATCCATCTGGCCCGCAAGGCAAACAAGAGGAAAAGAAACGAGAAGTTGCTGAAGTCGGCGAGAAAGCGCCCGCATTTACACTCACTGACCAACATGGCAAAGAACATTCACTCAAAGAACAAGAAGGAAAGATAGTTGTTCTTGAGTGGTTTAACGAGAAGTGCCCTGTGTGTGAAGGCGTTTGGGACTCAGGTCTTATTGGAAAACTTGTAAGCGACTTGGGCGAGCTTGATGCAGAGGTTGTTTACTTTGCAGTGAACTCAACAGCGAACCGTGAAGAGAAAGCCGTTCGTGAATCAGGTGCGGAGTTTATTGAAGAAGCAGAAGTCAACATTCCAATGTTGATGGATTACGATGGCAAGGTTGGTAAGGCGTACGGCGCGCGAACAACACCACACATGTATGTCATTGATACTGAAGGTGTCCTCGTCTACCAAGGTGCACTGAGTGACGACCGCCGCGGAAAAGAAGGAAAAGACGCTGAAACACACGTATTGCGTGCGGTTAAACAAGTCATCGCAGAAGACGATGTGAAACCAAACTATGTGCAACCATGGGGTTGTTCAGTGAAATATAAGCGTGATGAAAACAGCAAAGATGGAGAGCGACGCAGACCAAAAGGCCCTCGGCGCGGTCCAAACCGTTAAGTCAAACTAACTGGCATGATGATGTAAGTGAAATTGCTCCCGCTTCGAACGAGTCCGGGCTTTTCACTTTTCTTCAGTTCAATCGTAATTTCATCGCTACCAGCAACCTTTAATGCATCCATGATGTAAACGGGATTAAACCCAATCTCAAGACGTTCGCCCGTGAACGCTTGCGTTGGGACTTCAATTTCCGCTTCGCCTGTTTCAGGTGCACGGCTTGTAATCTGTAACTTGTCTCCATCAAACGCAAGTCGAACGCCTCTAGACTCTTCGTTTGTCATGAGGTGTGCTCTTCGAATTGCTTTGTGCAGGGCGTCTGTTGCAATGGTTGCTTTGCGGTCTAAATCTTTTGGGATGACATCTTCAAATGGCGGGAATGTTCCCTCTACCAAATTGCTCGTTAACGTTGCAGTTGTGCCTTGTTCGTATGACACATGGACAATGATTTGGCCACCTTCAATTCGAATGGAAACAGTGCCGTTGTCATCATGCAGCAATCGCTTTAAGAGCGTCATTGCTTTTGTTGGAACAATGCACTTTTGATTGTCGCCATTTCCTTCGCACGCACCTGTTGCAATCGCGAGTCGGTGACCGTTCGTTGCAACAAGTCGAACTTGAGTTCCAGATCGGTCGAGTAACACGCCATTAATCGCATATCGACTGTGATCAGTTGCAGCAGCAAACGTGGATTTATCCATGATTGTTTTGAGCGCGGCTGCATCCATGGTGAAATCGGGTTCGACATCACCAAACTCGGGCACGCCCGCTGCCTCTGACATGGGGAATCCAAACACTTTGAACCGTGAATCTGAGGAACGCACGATGAGCGCGTTGTCATCGCCAACAATAGTTAGCGTGGCATCATCGCAACTCTTTGCTATTTGAGCGAATTTATCAGCGGGAACGAGTGCTTCGCCATCAGTTTCAAGGTCAACTCGGTCGATTGTGAGCGTAAGTGAAACTTCGGTGTCTGACGCAGCAAGCTGCATTGAGCCATCCTGCCCAGTCATTCGGACACATTGAAGGGCTGGTGTTGGGGTTCTGCCCGCAACAACACCAGTAATAAGACCCATTGCCTCAACAAGCGCGTCTCTATCACAGACTGCTTTCATATTTGTCATTTCCTTTACTGCCATCGCTATGCTCTCTATCTCTATTCTGTTCGTAAGTGACGCTAGGCGCCATTCTTCCACCACTTCAGTGTTGAGTGTACCAAGACATGGGGAGATTCTCATCTTCATTCCGGATTTCCTATGGATTTGGCATTGCTTGACCAACTGCTCCATGAGATAATGAAGCCCTAAACCATTAGAATTCCTCACTTTTTTGTGGATAAACAATCAATACAGCACCCCCCCAAGTACCCTTCGGTACGCCGGTGCACCCCTTGGAAGGATCCTTCATGTCGTTTGAACAAGCTATTCACGCCCGCGCGATTCACCTTGACACCATGTCACTCGAGATGTGTGCAGAATCTGGCAGCGGGCACCCAACTTCCGCAATGAGCATTGGTCACATCGTTTCTGTATTGATGTACCACACGATGCGGTGGCTCCCAGACAATCCAAACTGCCCGACCGCTGACAGGTTCGTACTGTCTGAGGGTCATGCAGTTCCAGCTGTCTACGCGGCAATGGCTGACATCGGAGCAACTGTTGATTGGAATGGCGAACCAGTTCAACTCAACCGTGAGCATCTTGCGACACTGCGAGAAGATGATTCACCACTTGATGGTCATCCAAACCCGATGGAAGGCGTTGCATTTTTCGATGCTGCAACTGGCTCACTTGGTCAAGGACTTTCAGTTGCTGCTGGACTTGGTCTTGCAGCACGAGCCGACAACACAGGACGACTAGTCTATTGTTTGATTGGTGATGGCGAAGCACGAGAAGGTCAGATTACTGAAGCGCTTGACTTCATCATGGATCACAATCTAACGAACGTGCTTCCAATCTTTAACTGTAACGCGTTTGGACAAGCAGGTGCTGTGAGTGAACAACAGTCTGCTGAAACGATTGCTGCAAAACTCAAAGCATCGGGCTATGAAGTTCGATTGATTGATGGCCACAACCCAACCGAGATTAAAGAGGCCTTTGACGCATTTTCACAAGGCAATCCAACAACACCAATGGCAGTTGTTGCAAAAACTGTGAAGGGTTGGGGTTCACCAACGATGCAGAATGGCAACTGGCATGGAAAGCCAGCAGGCAAAGACAAAGTTGAGGAGATTCTTGCTGAACTAAGACAAACAGCGCTTCAATTGACATCGTCACTCACAACAAACACAATTTCAATTCCAGCACCACCTGAAGCTGGAAGCGGCGCAGCAGCAGCAGACACCCCAATGACATTCAGAGAAGCGATGAAGAAGTGGGACCAACTCACTGTGCTTCAATCTGGAAAAATGGCAACACGCAAAGCGTACGGCGTTGCACTTCGCGCACTTGGCTACACCAATAACGACGTGTGGGCAGTTGACGCCGACGTCAGCAACTCAACATTTAGTAATGCGTTTGGTGACGATGAAACACTTGAAGACAGATTTGTAGAATGCAAGATTGCAGAACAAAACATGTACTCAGTTGGTGCGGGCTTAAGTGCAGCTGGAAAAATTCCATTCTGCTCTACATTCTCAAAGTTTATTACTCGGGGTTACGATCAAATTGAAATGGCACTGAATTCTGGAGCGAACATGAAAATTGTTGGTTCCCACAGTGGTATTTCTCTTGCGGCAGACGGACCAAGCCAAATGTCACTGCCAGACATTGCATGGTTTAGAAGTTTCGGCACCATGACTGACCATCATGGCAATCCAGGTTTTTACGTGTTGCAACCAGCAGATGCGTATGCAGCATATGGATTGACAGTTGCCATGGCAGAACACAACGGGTGCAGTTATCTGAGAACGTTCAGGCCTGAAGTGGAAATGATTTATGACGAAAATACCAAGTTTGAGCTTGGCGGCATGGAAGTACTGACTCAAGGTCGAGATGTACTGATTGTCTCTGCGGGTTACATGATTCACGAATGCAACAAAGCAATCGATGAACTCGACCGCATGGGCGTTGATGCGACGCTGCTCGACTTGTATAGCCTTCCGTTTGACGAAGAGCGATTGTTAGATATCGCGAACGAAAATAACGGCAACATATTGGTCGTCGAAGACAACTACGGTGCTTCGATGGGTTCAGCGGTTGCCGATGCATGTACAGCATCAGGCGACGCATTTGTAATTAAACAGTTGCATGTCAGACGTATTCCAAAGTCAGCACGCTCACCAGAATCAATTCTGAAAATGTGCGGGCTTCATTACACTGACATCACTCAGACGGCTGCATCGCTTCTCGGAGTCGCAGCCACATAAGGAAGACATTATGGTTAGTTCACAATTACAAGCATTACTGAATGCCCAAATCACTAATGAGTTGGGTGCAGAAATGCAGTATTTAGCAATGTCATTTTGGTTTGAAGGCGAAAACCTTCACGGCATGTCCACTTGGTTTAGAAACCAAGCAGCAGAAGAACATGAACACGCGATGAAAATCGTTTCGCTCATGAACGAATGGGATTTGCCTATTGAGTTGAAGAGTCCTCCAAATCCAAAAACTGATTTTAAAAGTGCAGAAGAAATTTTTGCTGGCGCGCTTGAGCACGAACAAAAAGTGACGAGTCAGATTAATGAAATCTTTAAACTCGCTCGTGAAGAATCCGCATGGCACGTCGAAGTTGCGTTCCAGTGGTTCATTACTGAACAAGTTGAAGAAGAAGTCAACGCTCGTGACAATCTTGCTCGCATTCAACTTGTAAGTAATGACACAGCAGCGCTCATCAACTTTGACAGGCGACTTTCAACAGCGGAATAATTTCTCTTCTTGTTTGGTTCACACTTATCCATCGCAGGCGGCATGGAGCACGCGCTGAATGACGCCGAAGCGCTCAAGATGGATTGCGTGCAGGTGTTTACCAAGAACCAGCGCCAGTGGAATGTAAAACCACTGACAAGTGAAGAAGAGCAGATATGGCTTACAACACTAAAGCGGCTCGGTTGGCTAAATACCAACCGAGTCGTCAGCCATAACTCTTACCTCATCAACATGGCATCGCCAGACGCTGGGGCACGAAAAAAATCAAACACGCTCCAACGCATTGAACTCGAACGGTGTGAAGCGTTATCAATTCCCTTCTGTGTCGCCCACCCCGGCGCGCGTCTAGGCACCCCACGAAAACGAGGTGAGCCAAACGTTCTTGGTGGCGGGCCATCCAAAGAAGAAGAGCGTGGACTTGCAAGAATTGTGAAGTCACTCGATTCAATTCATGATGCACTCAAGGGGTACAAGACACGAACGTGCCTTGAAACGACGGTTGGGTCGGGAACGAATCTTGGCTACGACTTTGCGCATCTTGGGTGGATCAAAGAGAGAGTGAAAGAACCCGAACGAATCGGTTTTTGTTTTGATACATGCCACGTCACTGCAAGTGGCTATGACATGACGACAATCGCGAAGGCGCGAGCGGTCCTTGAAGCATTTGACGAGTGTGCGGGATTACGAGATATCGATGTCTTTCACTTCAATGATTCCATTGGCGAGGTAGGTTCTCGCCTAGACAGGCACGCTCATATTGGTGAAGGGACGTGCGGACTTTCGTGCTTTCGGGCGATTCTTGAAAATGAACTGTTTGATGATGTCCCAAAAATTCTCGAAACGTCCAAGGAAGAGAATGAAAAAGGTAAGCCGATGGATAGCGTGAATATCGCAAAGCTACGCAGAATGGCGAATACCGCCCTTAAAAACCGATAGAATCCAATCATCTCGCGGTAATACCATGCTTCTAGTTAGACTTTTATGTTCCATATGTACGCTGTTGGCACTCTTCAGTTGTTCTTCAGCACCAAAAGTGTCTGCTCCAACTGGGCAGCCCCCTCTTGAAGTCTTAGAACTGACAGTTGAAGAAGAAGTTTCGATTGATGCTGCCAATATTGCCAGCGAGCATGGAGATTATGAAGAAGCGCTCAAACTCTTTAAGGAAGTGCTAGAAACGAATCCTGTGGCGACAGACGCATATGTCGGCATGGGCGACATCTACCTCACGCAAAAAGATTGGACAAATGCCGAGCCAGCATTTGCGCGAGCTGCGAAGTTAGAACCAAGAAACTTTGATGCGCAGTTCGGTCACGGAGTGTCCCTCCAAATGCTCAAGCGATTTGTTGATGCAGTTCGAGCGTATCACAAGGCGCTCACGATTAACCCCGACGACCTTGGGGCAAACATCAATATCTCAACTACGTATTTACAAATGGGCAGGCCACAATCGGCGCTTGTGTTTGCGCAGCGCGCCGCAGAACTCGGCGGTGAATCAGCAGGCGCGCAGATGACGCTCGCTGCGACGTATCAATTGCTCGGAAAAACCGAGATGGCACTTGATGCCTACATTGCAGCATCTGAACTGATGAGTGAACCATCGCCACAGCTCATGCGGAACATTATTTACTTGCTTGTTCAACAAAAGCGATATCAAGAGGTCGTCAACACAACAGAACAATTGGTTCTTATTGACCCAACAACAGATTCCTATGAGCGACTTGGCTGGGCTGAGTTCAGATTGGGTGACTACGACGCGTCGCTTTCCGCATATCGAATGTCTGTTGAGTACGACGACATGAATTGGCGTTCGCTGAACGGGATTGGTGTGAATGAGCTCAACAAATGGTTGTTAAGTGATCGCAAAGATGTCAGTGCATATCACTCATCTCGCACAGCGTTTAGGCGCTCGCTAGGCATTCAGCCAGACCAACCCAAGGTGATTACGCTTGTCTTGCGGTATGGGCTGTAGAGTCATCAAGGCGTAAAGTCGAATACAATGCCGGAATGCCTGATTCATTATTGCTAGAGGTGTTCCCCACACCATCAAAAACACCATTTACGATTGAACACATCAGTGACGAGTTCACCTCAGTCTGTCCTGTTACGGGTCATCCTGATTTCGGCTCGATTGAACTGTTGTATCAGCCAGCGGAAACCTGCGTTGAACTGAAGAGTTTAAAGCTCTACTACCAATCTTTTCGAAATGAAGGCATTTTTTACGAAGCAGTCACAAATCAAATTCGTGATGACCTTGTTCAATGCATGAATCCAACATGGCTTCAAATTAAAACCGTGTGGAAGGGTCGCGGCGGCATTAGAAGTGTTGTGACAGCAACATTCGGTGATGTGCCGAGCCAGTCGTGATGGAGATTCTTCTCGCGACATCGAATCCACATAAACTCATCGAAGTGAGAGCCATCTTAGAACCCCTTGGGTTTACCGTGATTGGATTAGACGCATTCGATACGGAGTTTGAAGAACCGGTTGAAGACGCCGACACATTCATGGGTAACGCCGAACTTAAAGCGCGGGGTTACGCAAGAATGACACAAGTTCGTTGCCTTGCAGATGACTCTGGCCTTGTTGTGGATGCACTTGAAGGAAAACCGGGCGTTCATTCAGCGCGTTTTGCAGGCGTCGGCAACACAAGAGAAGCGCGGGACGAGGCAAACAACACGCTGTTGCTTGAAAAACTTGAAGGCGTATCTGCGGAAAAGCGAACAGCGCGTTTTATCTGCGCAATGTGTCTTGCTGAGCCAAACGGCGGAATCGTTGCGCAGTCTGAGGGTGCATTTGAAGGCGTGATTGCACATGCGCCATCTGGGACAAATGGCTTTGGGTATGACCCACTCTTTTATGTGCCAGACGCTGGCAAAACAAGTGCTGAGATGAGTTCAGATGAAAAACACAGTCGTTCTCACCGTGGGCACGCCCTTCGGATTATTGCATCTAAGATTGCACAGTAAGCATTGCGATTTCTGCGGGGCAATTGATGCGTAGCGGGAACCAAGCACCAACGCCGACGGTGACAAACAAGTTCGAACTTCCAGATTGATAAAGCCCTTCTGTGTATTTATGCGCAGCAGCAAGATTGATTCGTTTTTTCTTTGGCAATGCAATTTGCCCGCCATGCGTGTGACCAGAAAGCGTGAGTGGAATGGAATGTGCTTGTGCAGCGCCAAACGCCTTTGGGTTGTGGGACAACAATAGATGCGTTTCATTGGTGCATGTGTGTTCAACTTTTTGTTCACACTGCTTTTCAGTTTTTGCCCAGCCAATGCCAGCGATTCGCAACACCTCTTCTCCGCGATGGATGGTGCATGTTGCGTCTTGCAAGACGTGGATGCCCGCATCCAAACCCGCATCAACAATTGCTTGCGGTCTGTCAAGTTCATCATGATTACCAAGTACGGCGTACGTTCCGTACGTGGTTGGCACACTTGCAAGGGCGTCCATGAGCTCGCGAACGTGGCATGGATGAAGATCGACAATATCACCAGTGCATGCGATGAGGTCTGGTTCTTGTTTTTCAATCAACGCGACGATGTCAAGCGCTCTCTCAAGTGGCATGAGATCGCCAAGATGAAAATCGCTGACGTGCGCAATGCGAAGACCATTGAATGACTCAGGCCACTTTGGCGAATGAATCGAAAACTCGTTGACTTGAATTGATTGGTCGAAGTGTTTCTTAAACAACTTTCCCCGAGTCAACTTGTTTGGCCCAGTGGTAAAGAGTTTGTGCCTAAACTTGGCTCGCTTGAGTTTTCGTAATCTCGCTTTATGCATGAGAAGTCATACGCTGCTATGCACGAGTTCGTTCAAAAGAGTATCTGCCCACCGACACACAAGCCCTGAAGGCCCGCGTCGAATACATACGCCCCGTTCTCGCCATCAAGTTCTTGCAAGCGGTAACCAAAATATCCTGCCACAGATGGCGAAAACTCAAAGTTAAAGCCCGCAATCACGCTAAAGACAGTCCCCCCATCATTCCCAAGAAGTGTGCCACCTAAAAATTCTGAGCGGAGGGAAACTGCGTCTAGCCAACTCACTCTATCTTCTAGTTCCCACCGAAAGGCGAGATTAAAACCACATTGAAGTGATGTGAAACTCGTTTGGTGAATGACACGCTCTTGACTTGCACTTCGTTCAAGTTCAGTGTGAATGCCAAACCACCGAAACCCGACGACAGGTGCAAAGGTGAGCGTGATGTCATTGCTTGCCTTGTATGGTGCAACCCAATCAAAGGAGGCGTGGATGCCAACGCTTTGCAAATCGGTTGAAGCGCTCCATGCATCGCCATCATTGAATGCAACACCGCCATACGTCGTGTTTCCGTTGAATGAGCCACTTCCACTTGTTCCAAAATCGAAAAAGGAACAGTGAATGTGAACTTTTTCGATTGGCTCTAACTCAAACTCCATGAGTGCCGAGGCCTCTTTGTCATGGAGATCGATGTTTGTTTCGAAACTGATTGGTGCGCCACCATCGGCGACTGTTCCGCCGAGCCGCGCAAGCCATGCACCACCTCGAAACGAAGCATGCGTGTCCTCTGATTGCACAGGCGCGAGCAACAGTGTGGTAAGAAGAAGCGGAATCATCCGTGTAAGTTAGACAAGTGAATATTGCCGTTCCCCGTTTTTACTGTGCCGAGCACGATTGGCGACTCACCTGAATCTTTGAGGTGAGCACAAATTGAATCTGCAAAGGCAGGCCTCACAATGAGTGTGTATCCGATGCCCATGTTAAAGACGTTGTACATTTCTTCTTGCGAAATGTTTCCGCGTGTTTGAATAAAATCAAAGATTGCAGGTACAGGAACATCTTCAAGTGAAATGTGGACGTCCACATCATCGCCAATGGTTCTTCGCATATTGTCTGCGAGTCCGCCTCCAGTGATGTGTGCCATGCCAGTAACAACTTTTTTCACTTTGTATTGGCTTAACAGTTTCACAATTGGCTCGACGTATATTCGCGTAGGCTCAAGCATGACTTCACCAAGCGTTTTTGTCGTTTGAAGTTCTTCATACGATTTGGTTAGATCACAATCAGCAATTGCTGCTCTTGCGAGGGTGTACCCATTTGAATGCACGCCAGAAGACGGCAATCCAATAACAATGTCACCGGCTTCAACTCTGCTTGCATCAATGGCGCGTTCAAGCTCGACAACACCGACAGCAAAGCCAGCAATGTCAAAATCCCCTTCTTCGTAGATGTCTGGCATTTCAGCACACTCACCGCCAATGAGTGCACACCTCGACATCTCACACCCCTTGGCAACGCCGTTCACAATCGAAGCTGTTGTTGCGGGCTCTTGCTTATGAAGCCCGAGGTAATCAAGGAAAAAGAGTGGTTCAGCACCTTGGACAATCATGTCATTCACATTCATCGCAACGCAGTCGATGCCAACCGTGTTGTAGATGCCGAGTTCACAAGCAAGTTTGACCTTTGTTCCAACGCCGTCAGTACAGGCAACAAGGACGGGATCTTTGTAGTTTCGCTTGAAAAGTCGTTCATTAAAATCCAACCGGAACATGCCAGCAAAGCCGCCATGCTCACCAAGGACTCTCGGCCCATGGGTGTTTTTCATCATCGACTGAATCATGCCAACAAGTTGGTCACCCGCTTTGATGTCAACACCAGTATCTGCATACGTTAAGGACTTTTTCGTTGAGGAAGACATAACGTTCAGTGTAGTCATATCATGCGGTTTAGGTTATCCTGTACGGTCATATTTGGAGTAAACAATGTCGATAATTGTTAATGGTTCAACGAAAGTCATTTGTCAGGGAATTACTGGCTCAGCGGGCGCATTTCACACCAAGGGATGCCTCGATTATGGCACACAAATGGTTGGTGGAGTAACACCGAAAAAAGGCGGTCAAACAGACGCCAACGGATTGCCCATCTTCAACACAGTGAAGGAAGCCATCGCAGAAACAGGCGCGAATGCGTCAATGATTTTTGTGCCACCACCATTTGCAGCTGGCTCTATTCTTGAAGCCGCTGAAGCGGGCATCGAAGTGATTTGTGCAATCACAGAGGGCATCCCTGTTGCAGACATGATGCGAGTGAAGGCAACCCTTGAACAATACCCAGACGTGACACTCATCGGACCAAACTGCCCTGGCATTATTACGCCCGGCAAACGAGTGAGTGGAGAAGGACCTAACGCAACATTTGAGGGTGGTTGCAAGATTGGCATTATGCCGGGCTACATTCATACTGCCCCATGTGACGCTGCAAGTGGTAAGAGCGTTGGCATCATCAGTCGAAGCGGAACACTCACATACGAAGCCGTCTGGCAAACAAGCTCACTTGGCATCGGTCAAACTACGTGTGTTGGCATTGGTGGCGACCCAATCAAGGGCGTGAACTTCATTGAGTTGCTTGACAAGTTCAATCAAGATGATGAAACAGACGGCGTTGTGATGATTGGCGAAATCGGCGGAAGCGATGAAACCGAAGCAGGCAAGTGGGCACAAGAGCATATGAACAAACCAGTTGTCGCATTCATTGCGGGCAAAACAGCACCAGCGGGCAAACGGATGGGTCATGCTGGAGCAATCATCGGCGGCGCTGATGACACCGCAAGTGCAAAGATGGAATCATTGCGAGCAAGCGGGATGACAGTCTCAGATTCGCCTGCTGGCATCGGCGAAGCAATGGCAAATGCGCTCGGTGTTTGTCAAGCAGTTGCAAACTAAGGTATCCTGCGTCTATCCCAAGGAGGGGTTTGCATTGACAACGATCAAGGAAAGATACGAAGCCGTCAAACAACGAATCGCTGACGCAACTGCGAGAGTCGGTAGAACGCCCGATTCAGTACACCTCGTTGCAGTGACAAAATACGCAGCGGTCGATGATGTGAGGCAGTTGGTTGATTTGGGCCACCTCGACTTTGGCGAGTCGCGACTACAACACTTCACGCAACTTTCAGCGCAAATCGAAGAATACGTCGCTCGTAAAAAAGAATTAAAAGAGCCCACTTCAAGTGAAGCCATTCGCTGGCATTTTATTGGGCACCTTCAGCGAAACAAATGTCGCAGAGTGCTCCCACTCTCTCGACTTGTTCACAGTGTTGACTCACTGCGAATTGCAGAAGAGATTCAAGAGATTGCTCAAAAGAAAAATTTGACATGTGAAGTTTTGCTTCAAGCAAATATCTCAGGCGAACGCCAAAAGACTGGCATCGCGCCTCCTGCTGTGACGTACATTCTTGAGCAGATTGAATCGATGCCAAATGTCATTCCAAGAGGGATGATGTGCATGGCGCCATTTTCAGAAAACCCAGAAGATTCCCGCTCCGTCTTTAGCCGGTGCAGTGAACTCTTTGAGGAAATGCAAGGCGAAACTGTCTCAGGCGATGCATTCAACATCTTGTCGATGGGTATGACAAACGATTTTGAGGTTGCGATTGAGTGCGGCGCGAATGTTGTTCGCGTTGGCTCGGCGCTCTTTAACCAAGAGGATGCAAATGCGTCCAACGAATCGTTGACTGAAACAACGACGTAACTTCCATCTCGCTGAATCGCATAGATGGTTCGTAAATCTCGCTATGCTACGCACATGCGGATTGACGATATTCTTGCACGAGACCGAACGCTTTTTAGTTTCGAGTTCTTTCCACCAAAGAGTGACAAGGGATGGTCTGCCCTTTCTGTTCGGCTTGCAACCTTTGAAGCACTAGAACCATCATTTGTTTCAGTGACGTATGGTGCGGGCGGTTCAACGCGAGACAAAACAAACGCATTAGTCAAACACCTCGCAACCGAAACAACGCTTGACCCTATTCCGCATCTTACGTGTGTGGGTCATTCAAAAGATGAGATTAACGAATTGTTAAGGGGTTACGCTGAAGTAGGGATTGACAATTTGCTTGCACTTCGTGGGGATAAACCACAGTGCGAAAGCGGGGATAGCGAGTTTACGTATGGCGCTGATTTAGTCAAACACATTAAGGCGTATGAAGGTCGAACGTTTGGCGTCGGTGTTGCGGGTTATCCTGAGGGTCATCCTGAAACTCCAAATCGGCTGACCCAGATGGATCACCTCAAAGCAAAGGTTGATGCAGGTGCAGATTGGATTTGCACCCAACTCTTCTTTGACAACAACGCTTTTTATGATTGGAAGGAACGGTGTGAACTTCGCGGCATCGATGTGCCAATGCTCGCGGGCATTATGCCAATCACATCGATTGCTAACATGAAGCGAATGGCGGAGCTGGCAGGTGGCACCAATTTCCCCGCAGCATTGCAACGAAGGTTGATGCGATGCCAAGATGATCCAGAAGCCGTTCGAAATGTCGGCATCAGTTGGGCGGCGGAGCAATGCGCTGACTTGCTTGACCATAATGTCCGTGGAATTCACTTCTTTACGATGAATCAATCATCCGCAACTGAGGAAATTTACAAATCCTTGGGGGTTCCCAGCAGTTCTAAGCTGAGGTAGTCCCACTTTTTGAAATCTCAAGGTATCCTTTTAGGCATGCTTAAGTTACGACTCATGTTATTGATGCTTCTTGCATCTCCCATTGCATCCCAAATTACGCTCGCTGCGGCAACACCGCCCGAGCCGAGTTTGCGAAAACCGCCAAGTACATGGGTTGGTTACGTACTCATGTTTATCTTTTTTGGCATCGTGATTAGCGTAAGCATCATGTCAGCCAAACGTGGGCATCAAGATTAATGAAACTTTCACTGAAACATTCCATGCTGATTGCTGTGAATGCAGTGTTACTTGTATTGCTTTGCATCGTTGTGACATCACAAACGAGCGACGCACAAGAGACTCGAGGTCATCGCTACATCGCAGTTGATGGCGAAGTGAATGGAGTGACGCCCGGAGTGGTGTACATTCTCGACACGACGCATCAAGAACTTGTTGCCGTGACATGGGATCACAATGAAAAACGAATCGTCCCACTTGGGTACAGGCCAATCGCGTCTGACGCAGCATCGGCATTGAGAAACTAATGAAGAGAGCAGACTCCACAACACAAACTCTATTTATGACGGCATGCGTGCTTGCATTGCTCCTCATTGTTTCAATGTGGAAAAGCGAACAAAACGTTGCAGTTGCGGATGGCGCTGTCACTGGCGAGGGCTTTTCGATGCTTTCAGTGTCAAATGGAACTGGTACAGAGTTTCTGTATGTCATCGATGACAAGACATCGATGCTCATGGTCTACAGTGTTCCAGACGCGCAGAACAGAAAATTTATTCAGCCCGAAGCGTCTTGGCTCTTGCCCGCCCTCTTTAACACTGTGAGAAACTAGTACACTGTTCTGATGCTTCCATCGGTTGACAGTGTGATGCTTGAACAACGTGCGCAATCGTTTGCGAAGCGTTCGATTAAGAATGAATCAAAGATGCAGGGGTTGCGCCTTGTGCTCTCAATGATTGATTTGACGACACTCGAGGGAAAAGATTCGGCTGAAAAAGTAAAATCGCTTTGTAAAAAAGCAGTGCATTTGTATGAGGGCGAGTTGGCAGAGCCCCTGCCTCATGTCGCAGCAGTATGCGTCTATCCAAGTTTGGTGAAGGTTGCAAAGAAAGCGCTTGAGGGTAGTGGTGTGAACGTTGCGTCAGTCGCAACGGGTTTTCCAAGTGGGCAATATCCAATTGACGTTCGGATTGGTGACGTCAAAAAAGCAGTGTCAGCGGGTGCAGATGAAATTGACATGGTGATTAACCGCGGCGCATTCCTTGCAGGCAATTACAAAAAAGTCAAAGATGAGATTGCGAGAGTTAAAAACAGTTGCGGCAACGCGCATCTCAAAATCATCTTAGAGACGGGTGAACTTGAAACCTATGACCACGTGCGATTTGCATCTGATTTAGCAATTGAAGCCGCGACTGAAGCAGGCAAGATTTCAGATGGCGAAGTGTTTATCAAAACCTCAACGGGGAAAGTTTCTCCCGCCGCGACGCTGCCTGTAACGCTCGTCATGCTAGAGGCAATTCGTGATTTCTATGATGCCACTGGCGTTCGTATAGGCATGAAACCGGCTGGTGGTATTAAAACTGCAAAGCAAGCACTTCATTATTTAGTCATGGTCAAAGAGACGCTCGGTGATGAGTGGCTTTCACCACACCTCTTTCGGTTTGGAGCATCGAGTTTGGCGAATGATGTTCTCAGACAAATCGTGAAACAAACAACAGGGCATTACCCCGCGGGGTATGATTTCAGTGAGGCGTAATGATGGCTGAAGGAACGAACACACAATCACCGTGGGATTACAGTGATGCCCCTGATTCAACACACGTTGATATTGCCAAGAAGTACCAACTCTATATTGGCGGAAAATTCGTGTCACCGAAGTCGCGATCTTGGTTTGCAACGACAAACCCCGCTAATGAACAGAAGTTAGCTGATATTGCGAGCGCGGGAAAAGCCGACGTCAATATCGCCGTACTTGCAGCAAAGCGAGCTCTCCCTTCTTGGTCAAAATTATCTGGTTGTGAACGGGGCAAGTACTTGTTTGCTATTGCGCGCCGGATTCAAGAACGTGCAAGAGAGTTTGCAATTTTAGAAACCATGGATGGCGGCAAGCCAATCAAAGAATCGAGAGATGTCGACATTCCTCTTGCTGCTCAACATTTCTTTTATCACGCGGGCTGGGCAGACAAACTTGAATACGCATTTCCTGGCAGAGCGGTAAAACCAGTTGGCGTCTGCGGACAAATTATTCCTTGGAACTTTCCACTCCTCATGGCAGCGTGGAAACTTGCGCCTGCACTTGCGTGCGGGAATACGTGTGTATTGAAACCAGCAGAAACGACATCACTCACTGCACTGCGATTAGCGGAAGTGTTTGAAGAAGTTGGTTTGCCGCCCGGAGTCGTCAACATTGTGACAGGCGCTGGAGAAACAGGTGCAGCAATCGTGAATCACCCAAACATTCAGAAAGTCGCATTCACTGGCTCGACTGAAGTTGGCAAGCTCATCATGTCACAGACTGCCGGAAGCGGCAAATCGCTCACGCTAGAACTTGGTGGCAAAAGTGCAAACATCATCTTTGCAGATGCCGCAATTGACCAAGCAATCGAGGGCATTGTTTCAGGGATTTACTTTAATCAAGGACACGTTTGTTGCGCTGGCTCTCGGCTCTTTGTCGAAGAGCCAATCTTAGATACTGTGATTCGTAAACTGAAACACCGACTGAAATCACTACGAGTTGGAGATCCATTAGACAAGAACACAGATGTTGGCGCGATTAACTCTAAAGCCCAATTGAAAACGATTCAACATTACATTGATGTTGGAGAAGATGAAGGTGCGACCTATCACAGCTGTCAAACTGAACGGCTTCCCTCAAAGGGGCACTGGTGTCATCCATGTTTCTTTACTGATGTGCAACCAAGTCACACAATCGCAAGAGAAGAGATATTCGGTCCGGTTCTATCTGTCATGTCATTTAGAACACCTGAAGAAGCGCTCATGCGTGCGAACAACACGCCATATGGGCTTGCTGCAGGCGTTTGGACTGAAAAGGGTGCGAAGATTTTCGATATCGCAAGGCAACTAGACGCGGGCGTCATTTGGTGTAACACGTACAACAAGTTTGATGCTTCTTCTCCGTTTGGCGGCGTAAAGGAATCCGGCTTTGGGCGTGAAGGCGGTATGCAAGGACTTCGACCCTATGTGAAATTACAAGGAGCGATGTCATGAGGCGAACAGTTGCAAAAACATACAAACTCTACATTGGCGGGAAGTTCCCTCGAACAGAGTCCGGCCGCTCAACCATCGTCAAGAATAAGCGCGGGGAAATTGAAGCCCACATCTGCCAAGCATCACGAAAAGATGTTCGCGATGCGGTAGAAGCAGCGTCGAAAGCGACAAGTCAATGGGCGTCGATAACCGCGTATCTCCGTGGTCAAATTCTGTACCGAATGGCAGAGATGTTAGAAGGCAGGCGAGAAGAGTTTGTTTCGGCGATACAAGTGACGGGAAATGCAACAGCAGCGCAAGCGAGAAAAGAAGTTGATGCAGCGACGGACTGCCTCGTTCGATTTGCTGGCTGGACGGACAAGATTTCACATATCCTTGGCAGTTCAAACCCAGTTGCCGGTCCCTATTACAACTTTACAGTTCCTCAGGCGCAGGGTGTTGTTGGTGTGATTGCACCACAGTCCCCTTCTCTGCTTGGTTTGATTGCGATGATTGGCGCGCCTCTTGCCACAGGTAACACAGTTGTTGCACTTGGCTCACATTTACATCCACTTCCTTCAGCCATCCTTGGCGAAGTGTGTCACACTTCTGATGTTCCTAGCGGAGTTGTTAACATTTTGACAAGCACAAAGAAAGAGCTGCTTGAACATTTCGCAACACATCGAAACATTCACTCACTGTACGCAAGTGATGTGACGAAACCTGAACGTACACTGATTGAAGAAGGCGCAAGCGATAGTCTGAAACGGGTGAGTTATCTTCACATTCAAAAAGATGCGTGGTATGACCAAAACCAAACGGCATCACCGTGGAATCTTGAACATTTCATCGAAATGAAAACGATCTGGCACCCGTCATCGAGCCATTAGCACCTAGTTTTCTTGTTCAATGAGAAAAGAGTTGCTCTTTATTGGGCCACGTTCTTTCTGCGTGAAACTTGATGTGACGGTGAGCTTAGGAGATGCCATCTCATCGGAAGGCAATTCGATTGGGATGCGGTAAGTCCGAGTGACCTTGTCAAACAACACACGGTTTAACTCAGCGTCATCGAGTTGATGTGTAATTTTTTTAACAAGCATTCCCGAGTTGTTTTTTAACTGGATGTCGAGCGAGCCAATGCCTCTGCACTCAAAACCGTCGCCATCGAGCATCGACACATGAACAATGACCCTGTTCGCGTTTGCAAACCTTGTGAGTGGGTGAATTGAAATCGACTCCGGAGCATACGCCCATGAGGTTACTGCTGAAGGCCCCATTGATTTTGGTGTCGAACATCCTGTAAAAGAGATCGCCACAACTAAAAGGGTTGTGGCGATGACTAAAATTCTGGAAGGTACAACCAACGTTGGATGGTTAATCTGAAACTTCTTCAATCAAACGATCAAATGCTGTAGATAACACTTGATCATTGAGATAGTTGTCATCCGCAATTGATTGTTTAATCGCATCAATACGATGCTGGCGTACTTCTGGGAGCTGATGAATCTTTTCAAGCCACACAGCTTGTGTAGAAAGTTCAACTGCATCTTTACATGTTGACTTCACACACTCAACAGCTGGAGCTGCTTTTGTGTTTGCAGTTGTGTCTTTTGACACACTTCCCACCACTGCATTTCCGATGACGGAGATTTCTGACATGAACGTTACCTTTGTATAAAGTCGTGAAACGACGTTTCCTCAAGTCTCTAACACTTCCCTGCGTTAAATATGTGCCTGCCCAAACCACCACGGAGGGCACCAAAGCACACTATTTTTATCGTGCATCAGGGCACTTTTTCTTGAGTTTTATGGTTTTTTTACAAGTTTTCATAAAGTCCGATAGGAACCCCTTTTAGGAGCATAATAAAGAGGTTTTCGAGTGCCTAGTCGTGCGTTACGATATGCACCATGCGAATCATCATCGTTTTCATTTCAATGTGCTTGTACATCCTCGGATGTGCCCCTGAAACAACCACGCCAGCGCCAAGCAACCAAGACAATCTCCTTGACTTATCCACGTGGGATTTTGGCGAAGTCAATGTAGACGCAAACGCCAATCCGCTCAGGCGAACGTATGAGGACGATGCCGTCTACGCAATCGCGGTTGGGACATTCTCTGGTGTGGGACATCATGATTCAGCAAAGAAAGCGCTTGCATCCTTGTCATCAGGATATCCTCGACTTGCTCAACAACTTCAAGTCAGAGAGCGCTCAAGGGGCTCTGTGCTTGCGTTTGGCACATACGCTGGGTACGACGACCCAAATGTCGCCCGTGATATCGACACGCTGAAACGCATCGTGAATCCTCAAGGGAAGCCGCTCTTTGGGCAAATTTTTCTAAGTAAGTTTAGAACACCACTCTCACAGAGAAATCTTCATCCGCACGATTTATGGACGATTCGAAAAGAGTTTCCAACGCTCGTTCCAATCTACACATTAGAAGTTGGGGTTTGGGGCGATTTTGGTGGTGGAGAATTCCCAGTTGCAAAACGCAGGGCAGCAGCCGAAGCGTATGCGGCAGAGTTGCGGGCACGAGGGGTCGAAGCGTTCTTCTACCATAACGATGATCGCAGTTTGAGTTCAGTAACAATTGGTTTGTTTGGACACAATGCAGTCGATGCGTCAACTGGATTCTACAGCCCTGAAGTTGAGGCCATGATTGCTCGCTTTCCTGAGCGACTCGTCAATGGTGAACAAGTGCTTGAATACCTTGACCCTATGAACCAATCCTTCGGAACAAGGGTCCAACAGCCAATTTTGGCTGAAGTGCCTGTTGACTAAGCGTCGTTTAAAAGATTTTCATCAATACTGTTTTGTTCTGGGCCAATCGAGATAGCGCTCATGTTGCCATACGACCGTCTTTGCAACCAGTCATTGACTTCTTGAAGCGTGACACCATCGATTTCTTCAAGTCGTTCTTGTAATGTTCGTGCACGCCCAAGTGCATGAAAATCAGACCAGACTGCATTTGCTCTTGCAGAAGTCGATTCGCCACTCATGACGAGTCTAGATTTCATTCTTAACGTTGTGCGTTCAAACTCTGCCTTTGTGATTCCATCTTTCAACTTATAGAGTTCTTCAAAACAAACATCGATGGTTTCTTGAGCTCTTTCTGGTGTTGTGCCCGCATGAATCCGCAATGTAGAACGCTCCTTGCTTGGAGCATACCTTGCAGCGACGCTATAACAGAGTGAGCGTTCTTGGCGAACCTGCGTGAACAATCGTCCACTTGATGAACCGCCGAACGCAGTCATTGCAATCGATTCATGTAACGCGTGTTCATCAGCAACATCTGGTGCGTCAGCGGCAATGCCGATGTGGACTTGAGAAGACTCTTGCTGAATAAACCCATACCCTCGCGTGGGAATTCCTTGGACTTTGACGGGCTCGACCCCGCCCTCCCATTGCTGGACTTCTTGGCCTACACAGTGCAAGACGTCATCAAACTTTACATTGCCTGCAACGGCTAAGATTGAGCCCTCTGGGAGAAAACGATTCGCCTTGATGTCTTTGAGTTGTTCAATTGTTGTTGAATCAATGCAAGCACGCTCGCCATACCCAGTTCTGTTAAATGGTTCAGGATAGTGTCGCCTGTTGAGTTCAATCGAGGCAAGCGTCGCAGGGTCATCTTGCAGCGAATCGAGGCCTTGAAGACAGAGCGATTTACATGCGTTCAAATCGCGTTCAGGCAATGTTGGCGAATCGATGATGGCATAGATGAGCGGGAACGCCTCATGGAACTTG
>JAERSY010000132.1 GCA_016845245.1 Phycisphaerae bacterium | reverse complement strand
TTATTAAAGTCGTCTGATACGCAACCGACTGCAACGAATAGCAAACCAAGTGTGAGAATTGATAATCTATTGTTCATGCGCTCGTTTCATCCTCAACAGATCTTGTTCGAATCGTTTCAATCATCGCCTTCACTTCTTCTGCCATTTTAGTGTTTGGGAATTGCGTCATGAGCGCTTCACCAAATTCAATCGCTTCTTGCCATCTGTGATCCGACACCGCCATTTTGAATCGTGCGCCCAAATTGTCTCTGTACGTCGCAATGACCGAATCTGCAGTACCGCGGAACTTTCTTGCTTCTTCCGGCGTCAAGTATCCGTCAAGTTCGACAAGCAGTTTCATCGCTAACTCAGTATTGTCTTGCTTTGCAGCGTTGACAAACTTGTCTTCAAGTTGGTGGCGGTACGCGGTGCGGCAATCAATAATGAGTTGTTCAACATTATGTAAGAGCGGCGACTCTGGGAACAATCGCCTTAACCGAGCCGCAAACTGATATGCTTCAACCCACTTTTGTGAATCTAACAATGATTGCAGATTTGTGATTTCATGTTGAATCCTCGCTTCATGTTGCTCATGAATGATGGATTGCACCTGTGCTCTTAACGCTTCTGACTCTTCGACCGCACCAAAAACAGAGCCCATTTGGTCACAGTGCACAAGTGCCGCGTGGAAATCGCCAGCGCTTAAATCTGCCTCAACAGTTTTTCGCAAGAGTGCCAGTTCACGATCTCGATAGAGAATCCGCTTCGCACTTTCTGACATTTGAAGTGATTCAATGAGTTTTTCCCATGGCGGCTGAACTGAATTGTCTTGCTGGCAGAAACCAGCACAACAAGATGCGCCGACAAGACACACGGCTCCAGTAATCCATAATCCTGCGATGAGAGGAGACGCAAACGTGTCAGAGATTGATTTTGAATAAAGCAGAACGACAGAACATCCCATCGAGAGGATGAAACAGCCGAGTAAATTTGAACTCAATGGATTCCACTTGAGTTCTAAAACTACAGTCAAGACAAATGTGATGAACGCCATGAAACCAATCGGAGTCGCAATCACTGCATCAGTTGCGAGGGCAAAAATGATGATGGAAAGCATGAGCGCTTTCACTGCGAGGGAAACTGGATAAGTAAAGATGCGACTCATGAATCGTTAACTTCCTGGAACGCATTGCCCACATGGAGATTCAACTGGAACAATACAGAGGAACTCCATTGGCCCATTTGAGGTGTTTCGAAATTGATGAAGCGTATTGCCCGGAACGAAAAGCCCATCACCCGCGTGAATCTCGATGACCTTACCGCCACATTCTAGTTCCCCATCTCCAGAGATGACCAAGACTTCATGTTCCCAAGGATGTTCATGCCGTGGGGTGCAGCCATCTGGCTCAACCTTGAAATGCCGCATTGCGAATGTTGGGGCGTGATCATCTCTACCAACAAGAAGTTTCATCGTCACACCGCTTGCCCCATCGACATCAACAGGCGTGCCTTCCATCTCATATATGTTTCGGCGTATCATGTTCATTCCATTGTAACTCGGAAGAAGGAATCCAATGACCGTTCACATCAAACCTTTTGCACTTGGCGATTACCAAACAAACTGCTTCGTTGTCACTCACGGAAGCGATTGTTGGGTCATTGACTGTGGCTATGAGCCAGAAATGCTCATCGAATATCTCAAGACAAATGACCTCAAGCCCAGCGCCTTGCTGCTCACACATTGCCACTCCGATCACATCGCGGGCATCGACCAGCTACTCACATTGACTGGAACCATCCCGATTTACGCCCATAGTAAGGAACATGAGTGGAACATGAACCCCATGCTGAATTTATCTGGCCTTGCGGGCAGACCTGTAACGGCGACGCCTCCGAGCGAGGAACTTATTGAGGGTCAAACACTCACGCTTGGGGATTCCACATGGCGAGTCATTCACACGCCGGGCCACAGCCCCGGAAGCGTTTGCTTTATTCATGACGAATCAAACCAAGCGATTGTTGGCGACACGCTCTTCGCGGGCTCGATTGGAAGACACGATTTCCCAACCTCAAACGTAGAAGATTTACGCCACTCCATACAAAAAACCATCATGTCCCTCCCTGACGACATGATGGTGTACCCCGGACATGGTCCCTCGACAACCATTGGCCGCGAGCGACAAACGAATCCGTTTGTCATTCACGGCTTTTAGATTTATTCATCTTCTTCTGGCTTGAATGCTTTCACAACATCCGCTTGAACATTCGCTGGCGTGCGTTCATCGTGCGAGTATTCCATCTCATACGACCCAGTACCACCAGTGATTGATTTGAGCTGACTTGTGTATGACATCACTTCTGAAAGTGGCGCTTCCGCTTCGAGTAACGCTTGGTCTCCAGGAAGCATTTCTGTTCCGAGGATTCTGCCACGTCTACCTGACATATCAGATGAAATGTCACCAATCATGTCTGTCGGAATTGCAATGTGCAATTTCACAAACGGCTCAAGCAATACTGGTTTTGCTTTCTTCACTGCATCGACAAATGCTTTCTTACCTGCTGTAACGAACGCAATCTCTTTAGAGTCAACAGCGTGATGTTTTCCGTCGTACACGGTCACTTTGATGTTGTACATCGGATAGCCCGCAATCGCACCATCTGCCATCACTGCCTTCACACCCTTTTCAATGGCTGGCATAAACTGCTTTGGAACTGAACCGCCAAATGTGTCATCAACAAAGACAAAACCATTTGAGGTTTCCTCAGTTTCTTCACCAATTGCGGGCTCAATACGAAGATACACCTCGCCAAACTGCCCTGAACCACCTGATTGTTTCTTATGTCTATGATGACCTTCAGCGTTTGCAGTAATGGTTTCCTTGTAAGCAACTTTAGGCGTTCTCGTATCAACTTCAACACCAAAACGGTCTTTCAAGATGCGAAGCTTTGCCCGCAAGTGAATATCGCCTAGACCACGCATAACCAAGTCCCCAGTTGCTGCAACACGGTCGATTTCGAGCGTCGGATCTTCAACTTGCAATTTAGAGAGTGCTTCACCGAGCTTCGTTTCCGCATTTCGATTTGCGGCATCAATGGCAAGTCCGTACATTGGCTTTGGCATTGGAAGTGGTTTAATTTTCATTTGGTCACTAATTGAACCATCATGCATGACGCTTCCAAAATTGAGTTCTTCAATTTTTGCGACCGCACCGATGTCACCTGAAATGACTTCTGG
>JAERSY010000131.1 GCA_016845245.1 Phycisphaerae bacterium | reverse complement strand
CCTCTCATTTTGGTTTGATGCAGCACGAAGACTTGCGCCAGCTGAACCGAGAGCTTGGGAACTTGTAAACATGCTCACAGTGGCGACGATGGCAACAGAAGGCGCCCTTCTACGCAGAGAATCGCGTGGTGTCCACTACAGAACAGACTTTACAACCCTTGAAGAGTCAAAACATACTGTGATTCAATCAACAATAGAAGATCACCACTGTGTCAGTGGCATTGTTCAACATCAACATTGTGAGTCTGGGCGTGTGATCCGCAGGACTTAAAAGAGGTTTTGTAGCCCTTTTCCGACCATTAAACCAATGAAAAGACCGCTCGTCGCGATGAGCACCTTGATCAAGATGTCTTCGCGCCTAAGGAGCCACTTATACTTGTCTTTCCACTGTTTCCAATTCATGGTTCTCATCTCAAATCGGCGCAAAAAGAGCCGGTCTTCAATGCACTACGCAAGAAACGGTCAAAAAGTTTAACTTTTTACTGGATTCTGAGGACTAGTTACAGCCCCAATCAGCGATGACATCAAGAAGGTCAATCACATCGACAGTTCCATCATCGTTGATGTCAGCATCTGCGTTGTCAGTACCCCAATAGGAGATGACTTCAAGCAAATCTGCAACATCGACAATGTCGTCACCAGTGACATCTCCGACGCAATCTGACGGACAGCCAGGTACATCAGCGAGGTGCATAATCTCATTCACATCACCAGGTTTAAAGATGCCGAGGTTGAGTTCGCCTTCTTCAGGACCAACATCAGCAGTAAACCAAAACGTGAAGGTGCTGCCCCACCGGATGGCATTTGCCCACTCATTTGTGTCATACGAAACAGTGCTCCATTTGAGCGCGCCGTCGCTGAGCGAAACATCCCAGTCAGTGTTATCAATGATTTCTCCACTTCCATGATCGACATCGTTAAAACCAATGTCGCTCACAGTGACGCAATCATCAATAGGCAACTCAAATGATTGAACAGAACGATCGCTGTTCATGTTATGAATTGCGTAGACATACTTCCAAGTTCCGTCACCCATGTCATGGACTCGAACGCCAACTTCTAATAGGCCTTCATCTGGGACGCGAAGTGGTCGCAAGTCAACTTCCTCGTCAAAGAATTTCCAGCCATGCATGGCGGAGTCTTCAACTTGTGTAGAACTTAACCCGTATGGCGACAAGCTGTCACTAAACTTAATCCATTTATACGAACAGTTGTTATCTTGATTGCCCCAATCCGCATCATCAGGTGTTACGTACTGACATTCTAAAAAGTAACGCGCGCCTTCATTCATCGCTGGGTCGATGTCTTCAGCCTTGAGGTGAAGTTTTCCGCGCATACCGGAATCGCCAGTAGGCGAAATTGTGAACGGGTATTCGTAATAACCAGTGTGCGCGTTGATTGCGGAACGTGGTGCAGTTGCATCTGCATTTAGTCCTGCCCAGTAAGTATCAGCACAGCCAATCCCAAGCGTTGAGCACGGTGTAGATTGACAATCACCACAACCTGGTTCACTCACTGCACAGAATGAGTGTTTGAGCCAAGCTGTTCCGATTTGTTCAAAAAGTCCATCCTTTAATCTGTAAGCAGTCTGGGCGATGACTGGAACTTGATTCGTACCGCCGTACCAATCTGCTTCAGCATCACCAAAATTGCAAGAGGTTGTACCGAATGCAAATCCGAGTACGCCATCCTCTTGGCCATACAAATTCATATCGAGTCCAGTGCCAGCTCCGCCGACATACCACCCCACCACATCTGGCCCACGCAATGGTTCATCACCACGTGATTGTCTTTTTGTTCCTGCTTCTAGACTGCCCATGACAACAAGTGCACTTAGCGTCAATGCGGGGATAGCAAACATTCGTTTATTCATTTCATTCTCCAAATGGGGTTAACCTCTCTATCAGAGCATGAAAAGCAGGGAATTGCAACTTGAAAACCACGGTTTTTAGATGTTTGGTACCCTACTACGCATGATTATTGAGCGGATGTTTGACCCAGATTTAGCCCATGCGGCATGGCTCGTTGGTTGCCAGAACACCAAGAAGGCGATTATCATCGACCCTGCGCGGGATATCGACAGATACATGCTCGCTGCAGAATCACGGAAGTTAAGAATAGTCGCTGTTACTGAAACACACATTCATGCTGATTTCTTAAGTGGTTCAGAATCACTTGCAAGTGTTACAGGTGCAACGTGTTACCTTTCTAAGGAAGGTGACGCCGATTGGCAGTACGGGTGGGCAGATACATCAGAAGCAAACTGTGAACTTATTGGTGATGGCGATGAAATTGCGGTCGGCGAAGTGACGTTGAAAGTTGTGCACACGCCCGGCCACACGCCAGAACATATTTGTTTCTTAGTGATTGATGCGGGCGAATCTGAACCAATGGGCATGATTACTGGTGATTTCGTGTTTGTTGGTGATTTAGGAAGACCGGATTTGCTTGAGACAGCAGCAGGCATCGAAGGCACAATGGAAGATTCGGCAAAACGGTTACATGCATCAAGTGTGGCGTTCTCAGAACTAAATGATTTCATGCAAGTTTGGCCAGCTCATGGCGCAGGTAGCGCGTGCGGAAAAGCGCTCGGCGCTGTTCCCCAATCAACAGTTGGATATGAAAAGCGAACAAACCCCCCGCTGCAACTTGTCGAGGACAAGCAAGCATTCGTTGATTACATGTTGTCAGAACAGCCAGAGCCGCCTCGTTACTTTGCAAAAATGAAACAACTCAACCG
>JAERSY010000130.1 GCA_016845245.1 Phycisphaerae bacterium | reverse complement strand
GGCCGGGGCCGGGGTTGAGATTGTTGACATGACCAATTACATCATTCAGGACGGAGATACGCTTTCCTCAATCGCAGAATCTCATTTTGGAAATGCAAATCTATACCGAGTCATCCTTGACGCAAATCCATCACTCGATTCGCGCAGGTTGCAAATTGGAAAAACAATCAAGATCCCAGTGATCTAAAGAGTGAATCGTTCTCTTTCATTCTGGAAAGCGATTTGCTTCCGATGACGATTGAATCGAACTGATGTTTTACGGGGGAGTCCTGAAACAAAAATTTGATTGCGTTTTCTGCTTGAAGATGTCCGCTGTTGAGCGCTTTCTTGATGAACACTGTCGCGCCTGATTGATGTGCAGCAGAGATGACGTCCTCGTTAGATTGATTCGCGACACTGTATTCAATCATCATGACATCTGCCCACTGAAGCGCGCTTAACTGGGCCTCTTTTGATTTCCCGCTAAAACCAATCTGTTTCGCTAGCCCTCGCTGTTTGACATCGTGCAACAGTTCAACGGCAGAGGTCTCAGTGAGGACTGCGTTGTCATCAGGTGGTGCATGAATGAGTAAGTAATCTACATAGTCGGTCTGTAACGTTTTTAAAGAGTGCTCAATTGATGTGAGCATGCCTGGTTCGGAAAAATCAAACGTCCCATCATCAAGTTCCCCAACTTTAGTCGATAGCAAAAACTCGTCCCTGCGGCTACTTAAAGACTTTCCAATTCTCGCTTCACTCATGCCATAGGCAGGGGCTGTATCAATGAGCGTAATCCCTAAATCAATCACTCCCTGAAGAATCGATTCGGCCTCAGTTTCTGTTGGCATTGGTGAGCCAGTTGAAGCGTATTTAGGCGCAGGTGACTTCCCAATCTGATAAGCGCCAAAGCCAAGTGTGCTTAACTGCGGTGAAATCATGAACAAAGGACCTCCGGCGTGTTCCATATTGCATCACTCTCCCAAACGGGGAGTGCAACCATCGGTTTAGGCCATGACAGGCCAGTGATGGTAGAAGGTTGCGACGTTGATGTTGTGCTCAGACGATGAACGACTGCCTCGGCTAACCTCGGTGCAAACGCAAGTTTTGTTGGAAAGCACGTATGCACACCGTCCTCAGATTCAATTGAAATGTCTTGTGGCCGCTTGCCTTTTGCGAACTGTTCAGCGCGAGTCGAGCGGTATGTTAGAAACTCTGCTTGTGATAAATCAAGATTTGGGATGACAGCATGTAACTCCTTAGATGCGTGGCAGATGAGCTGACTGGGTTCCATGTTGACCCCATCTTCAGCAAGTTGCCCGCCAACTTGCCAAACTTTACGTCCAGCATAATCGGTTGTTGTTGTAATGGTGACTCTTGTCTTCGCGCCATCGATGCAGTGTCCATTAACTACCGGCAAATCGCCTCGTACGAGAACCATGTGAAGTGGCCTCGTTTGTGTTGACTTCCCTTGAAGACCAAACTGTTCTCTCAGCGATTCATTTCCGCTACCAGCAGTAAGCACAACATCGTTTGCAATGATGTCTAGGGGTTCTCCAGTTTGAGGATTGAGCAGAGAAATGCGCCATTGCCCATCGACCTTGTTTACTTCAACTCCGCCACTAGCAGTGAGGAGAAGGCGGTCTTCTAACTTTTTTGAGAAGACTTCTAACAAATTCCTTGGTTCGATGACTTGTTCCGCGAGCCGTGCGACAGTGATGCCATCACTCGTAAGCCACTCGGGACGCTCATCAGCATCAAGCACCTCTGGTTTCACACGAAGTGCCATTTTGGCTCCTATAAAGCCAAGTCGAGATGCGAGTGATTTTGTTTTCCAGACATAACAATTGTCTGATCTAAGCTGGACATGTGAAAGGTCGGGGGAAGACTCCCCAGCAAGTGCTCGCCTCCAGAGGTGGGGCATTTCACGTATTGCAACTGCGGAATCATGCCCGCCATGTGTAATCTCATACTTCAAGCCGCCATGAATAATCCCTTGAGAGTCAATCGTTTGCCCATGTCCGAGTGCATTTGACTCAAGTAGCACTGCTTCGACGCCTTGCTCGAGACACTGATTGAGTGTGAAGAGTCCAGCAACACCGCCTCCAAAAATGAGGCAGTCGACATGGATTGTTGGCTGAGACATGTGTGTATCTTAAGTCACGAAGAGCAATGTTTGGGTAGGATGGAGTGATGAAGACAAATCATTGGACGATTGACGGCAGTCAAGGAGCAGCCATTCACGGTTCGACCGAAGCACCAGATGGTGAGGTGAAGGGGGTTGCACTCATCGCTCACGGATTTAAAGGGTACAAAGATTACGGCATGTTTCCTTGGTTGTCGACGAAGCTTTCTTCTATTGGCATCACATCGCACCGGTTCAATTTCTCCCATTCTGGAATGCTTGCAGGGAGTGGTGAGTTCGAGCGAACTGATTTGTTTGAGTTAGATACGTGGAACAGGCAAGTAGAAGATCTAACGATTCTTGCGAATACATTTCGGCTTGGGGAGTTGCCACTGTTCTTGATAGGGCATTCTCGGGGTGGTGTTGCAAGTTTGCTTGCAGCGGGAAGAGGCCCCGTAAGCCCTGACAAGGTTGTGTCAATCTCTGCGCCATCAACCTGTATGTCATTTTCTGAAGATGTTCAGAAAGAGTTGCTTACAAACGGTTCAATACTTTCGCCATCTGCGAGAACGAATCAGGACCTGAGAGTCGGGGCTGGCTTTCTCCAAGAGCAACTCGATGATCCACCAAACCATGACCTTCTACAACTTGTTCAAGCAATTGAGTGCCCGCTATTAGTCGTCCATGGAGACGCGGATGAAAGTGTCCCAGTCGAAGCAAGTGAAGCAATCGCGAATAGTGGAACAGGAGAACGCGTCACAATAGAAGGTGGCAATCACGTGTTTAACACGCCCAATCCCTTTGATGTGAGCCAGCAACCTTCACCGCAATTGTCACAACTCTTTGAGGTTATGCAATCGTTTCTGCTTGATTGAGTGCAGCGGCTCCGGGGGTTTCAACGAGCGGCGTTTCTTCAAGGCGATCCTGGGCAGCTTTAGAGATTTCGCCCTCGCTACCAACTTCATCAACGCTTACTGAAACGTGTCTTGAGACGCCTCGTTCTTGCATTGTTACGCCATAGAGTTTGTCACATTCCATCATCGTTCGTTTGTGGTGTGTAATGACAATGAAGTGACTGTTGTCAAGGAATTCGTGAATGGAGCGTGCAAATCGATGGTTGTTTGCTTCATCGAGTGCGGCATCAACTTCGTCAAGAATGCAGAACGGTGATGGTTTCGCTTTGAAGATGCTGAGTAGAAGGGCAACTGCGGTCATTGCTTTCTCGCCACCACTGAGTTGAGAGATGACACGTGGTTGTTTGCCCGGCGGCTTTGCCTTAATCTCGATGCCTGCTTCAAGCAAATCAATGGTGCCATCTTCATCAGGAAGGAGCATGATGTCAGCACTGCCGCCGCCAAACAGTTTTCTAAACATGCCTTGCGGACCAGCAAACTGCTCGCGAATGATGTTGAATGTTTCTTCAAATCGTGTTTTGCTCAACTCTTCAAGTTCATCAATGAGTTCCTTGAGTGAAGCGACTGATGTATCGATGTCGACGACTTGGTTCGCGAGATCGACATTTCGTTCCTCGAGCGTTTGTTCTTCTTCAATTGCGTCTAAGTTGACATTGCCTAGTGACTTGATTTCATCACGCAAGAACTTGGCTTCGGTGTCCATTTCGTCTCTGTTTTCAGCAGGGCGTGCTCCAGTTTCAGCACTTTCGAGCCACTCTGTGTATTGAAGTTTGATGTCTATCTCAGACTCTTCAAACATGCGTTCTTCTAGTGATTCTCGTTTGACTTCAGCTTCTCGCTTGCTACCTTCGATTGAAATCCATTGGTTATCAAGGTCGGTGCCTGTTTTGCGTGCATGATTGAGCCGGACAGCGGCCTCTTCTATCGATTGCTCTGCTCTCTTCACATTGTCATGGAACGCTTCAAGTTCTGCTTTGCATGCTTGAGCTTTGAGAGTTTGGGCTTCAATGTCTTCCTTGCACTCAAGGATTGTTGCTTCTGTCTGGTCAAGTTGGCTCAGACGTCTTGCAATTTGGTCATGGTGAATTCTGTATTGGCGTTGTTGTTCTTCAAGTGCGCTTGTGACATGTCGCAGCTCACTTCGGTTAGATTCATGTTTTTCTGTTGCACTGCCTAAATCGATTCTTCTGCTCGTGAGTTTGTCAGCAATTCCTTGCAGTGCTTCAGTGCGCTCATCAACGATGGCTCGTTTGCTGTTTCGATTTGCACTGTGTGTTGCAATGGCTTCATTGACAGATTCAGCAGCCATGTTTGATTCATTGAGTTCAGTATTACTTGTTGAAATCTGGCCATCGAGTTCACGGTTCTCAGTTTCAATTGTTCCTAACTGACGCGTGCAGCGTTCAGCTTCGCTTTGAAGACCCTTGAGTTTGTGTTCAAGTTCAATGGCTTCATTTCGAGCGGCTTTTAACTGTTCAGATGATTGTCGTTGTTGTTGTTTGGCTTGCTCAGTTTCATGCATCAAATCACTCAGCTGAGACTGGAGTTGTTCTATTTGGGTATCAAGGACGCGGACTTCAATCGAAAGGGCATTAATTTCAATTCGGCGTGTGAGCCACCCCTTTTGATCGCCAGCGGTTGTTTTACCTACGAAGATTCTGCCATCTGACTCTAGGAGTTCTCCTTGTTGCGTAACAAATCGCCACATAGGATTTGTTTCTTGGAGTTGCTTTGCAACTTCAAGTGAGCTGACGACGGCAGTTGATGAGAGAAGATTTGAGATTGCGTCTTGGGCACAATCAGCAATGTTGAGAAGGGAGAGCAATGGCGTTGCTTGTGTGGATTGCAGGGGGGCTGCAGGCCTTGTTGATTGTTTTGGCGATAAGAGCCCGACTCGTCCAGTTCCTTCTTCGAGTGCTGCTTCAATGAGTTCGACCGAGTTGTCATGATCGATGATGAGTAGTTGAATGTTTGGACCAAGTGCGATTTCGACTAGATGCGCATCTGCGTGATTTGCATCTAAGAAATCTCCAAGCATACCCTTGACGTTTGGGAATGCTTCTGGAGCGTCAAGGATTCGTTTGACTGCATCGGAAAGACCCTCTCTTGCTTGCTGCATTTCTTCAAGGAGATGCAGTCGAGAGCCAGATGCTGCGCGTTTATGGCGAAGTTTCTCTAAATCCGTAGCAAGCGTTTTTGCTTTTTCACTGATTGCGTGAGCAGACTTGTCGTGTTCGCTTAAAACCTGTTCATGCTCACGAACTGTCTGCTGGACCTGATTGAGACGGCCTTGTGTGTTTTGTTGACGCTCTTTTAATGAATCAAGCTCTGACGAACATGTTTCGACTTGTTCAGACAACCGTTCTTTCTGAGTCGTTAGCCCTGAGAGGCGTTCTTTAATCGCTCCGACGATAGATTGATGTTGTGATTGATTTACGCTTAGTGTTTCTAGCTCGTCTTGTAGTGCGGTGAGTTCATCTTGGAGGGTAACGAGTTGTTGCTGGTATTCCGTATGTGTTACTGTTAAAGAATCAACCTCGCGCTCAATGTCAGCAAGAGATTCGGCAGTAGCTGCGATTTCCTCGTTCGCATCTTCTTTCTTTGCCTCAAGCGCTGCGATTTTTGATTTCAACTCAGCATACGATGAGCGGTCACTTTCAATCTGTTCTTTTTGATCTTCAATCGACCGTTCAAGCATCTCAATGCGTTGTTGAGTATGCGTGATGTTTGATTCATATTGAGCAGATTGCTGAACAAGCGATTGGTTGTTTGTGTGCAGTTCATGTCTGTTTGATTCACAAACTCGCTTTGCATCTTCAAGTTGTAATACTTGTTCCGCTGTTTCTTGACGTTTCTGCTCAATAGTGTTGCAAGCAGATGTTAAGCCAATCAATTTTTCATGGAGTTCGTGATAGGTGTCAAGTGCAACATGCTTGCGAAGGTGTTGATACCGCTCATCAAGCCCCTTGAACTTTCGTGCTTTCTCGGCTTGACCTTTGACTATGCGAAGTCTGCGTTCTGTGTTTGCTAATTGTTCGCGAACTCTAACAAGGTTAACTTCACTTCGTTCAAGTTTTCGCTCAGCTTCTTTTCTTCGTGTTTTGAAGCGAGCAACACCTGCAGCTTCCTCAAGAATTGAACGGCGTTCAGCAGGGTTCGCATTAACCATTGCTGCGACTCTGCCTTGTTCGATAATCGAGTACGCATTTGTTCCAATGCCCGTATCGAGGAATAGTTCTTTAACATCTTTCAGTCGAACTTTGTTCCCGTTAATCAAATATTCACTTCGACCGTCACGATACAACTTGCGAGTTACCCCGACTTCATCACTGTCAACGGAAAGGAACCGCTTGTCAGATGGATCAGTTGCGGTTGCATTTGTCACTGGGTTATCAAAAGTGAGTGTGACACTTGCGCAACCAAGGGGCTTTCTGACTGCAGAGCCAGCGAAGATGACATCGAGCATCGCTTCGCCGCGTAAACTTTTTGCTGAACGTTCACCGAGTACCCATTTAATGGCGTCGACGACGTTTGATTTCCCGCAACCGTTTGGACCAACGATTCCTATCACAGGCGCATCAAAAACAAACTCCGTAGTGTCTGCGAAGGATTTGAAACCTGAAATAGTGATTTTAGATAGCCGCATGGTTGTGGACCTCCTGTCTTGTTCTTTGCTCCGTCCTGAAGCAAACCCCCGCCAATCTTCTGAAAAACCGCATTTATCTTGTAAAAAATGGGGCTTTGAATGCTCTATGGTAACTAGATTACCATTTCTCACAAGAAAAATATCGGTGTTATCGCCCCTAAAAAGCCAATAAACGCCTGTTTTTTATGTTTCTGACTCTTGAATGCCAAGTTCTTCAGGAGTTGGGACTTCGAGATACGTTGGGGGAGGCAGGTTTTCCTCCTCATCTTCATCAAAATCAGGTCTCGGCGTGAAGGTCATATCATTCGTAAGTCGTTGAATAACAGCAAGTAAGCGGTCTTGTTCAACTTTAAAGTCAGCATTGAGGTACTTTTGTCGCCACAATTCATGGATGGCTCCAATGGTTCTGCTGTACGAAAGGTCAAGACCGGGTGCTGGTTCTTCAGGAGTTGACTGGTGTGCAAGGAATATTGCAAATGTTGGCAGTGAAGTAGAGATGTTGTGATGCGATGTTTGTCCACTGTCGACGTTGTGGTATCGAACCTCAAGAGTTGAATCATCACTTGGTGATTCTTTGACGAGAAGGTTGTTGTCCCAAGCTTGAAGAGAGAGGGGGGTTTCAATTGAAACATCGCCTGTCATGATGATTCGCGGTTCACCAGATTGCGTGACATATACGAGTTGGTGCTCAGACGGTAACCAAAGTAAATCGAATTTGCCATCAATGTCAAATGATTTGACTGCTGGGTCTCGTCGTTCGATGAGTGCTTCAGCGGTTTGCAAACGAATCTCAACATCATTTGAATCAAGAAGGGGTCTTAAGCCAAAAGTGATGCGTGGGTCATGGGGCATTTCTTTTAAGAGGTGAATCGCTTCGATTCTTGCCGCAAGCGCATTTGATTCTTTTGTTTCATCGAGCAGGAATGGGATTGCGATGGGATCCTTGAGTCGGCCACCAGCTTTGAGTGCAGCATTCCGAGGTAAATCTTCAGGCGAGTCATACAAGTCCCGAATCACTGGAAGCACGCGGTCACCTAGCGCTTTCCAGCGCCACGATGCAGCGTCTGCATTTTTTGGACTGGGGTCTGTTAACAACAATCGTTTTACAGACATTGCAACAGATTCAGGTTGCTGGGCGCGAATCGTGATGTGGCTCATGATTTCCATGAACGTTGGCACATCATCTTTCCATGATGGTGGTACGCGGATTTCAATTTGTTCATCACTGATACCGCGTGCAGTTGGACCATCTTGCCCGAATTCTTCAGGAAACACGCGGTTTATTGCATTTTGAATCAATGATGAACGTGTGTGGCTTGGCTCTAGAAGAACGAGACGCATTGGTAAGTTGTGTAACACCTCGCCGCCCTTAAGAATTCTGCCAGAGTTTCTATGAACAGCGTCAGAACCGACTGAACCGGGATTGGCAAAAGGATTTAAAAACACCTCGCCTGAAACAAATGCAACTTCGCGAGTTTGACTTCTGCCGGTGGTCAATTGACCAGTGCGAAGGAGTGTTGGAAGAAGATAACCACCCTCTAAGCTTGTGGTTGAACTGCTCGGTTCAGCTCTTATTCTCGCATCAAACAATGTGCCTTGCAATGATGGATGGTCTGGCCTGAGGTTGCCTCTGCTTGGCTTCCGTCCGGTTGCAGCTTGGGGGATGACTGCTTCAATAATGACAATCGCTGTGTCATCAGAATTAATGAGTTGTTCAGGAGAAATGTCTCCCCAGCCCCTTGTTGATTCACCAATTCCGCGGCGAGCCAAATCCGCAATCATGTGCGCGCGAACTTGGGGTGGAATGTCACTTGACCCCGTACCTTTTAAACCAACAACGATGCCATAGCCAGATGCAATGATTGGTTCGTAACTGTCTTGGTATGTGCTCGAGTAACCCATAAACGCAACGTGCTGTTTAATGGTGCCGCGAAGCATGTTTGGCACTTCGCTGTAGCCAGCACTGATGTTTGCTCGCTCGGGCTTTTTTACTTCTTTCGCACGCTCAACTGTTTCACAATTCAGCAAACACAAAGATAATGTTAAGGCAAAAACTTTAGTTGTGATGTTTAATCGCATATGGGGTCAATTCAGTATGATAGGACCCATGATTATAC
>JAERSY010000129.1 GCA_016845245.1 Phycisphaerae bacterium | reverse complement strand
CCTTGTTCAGTATGCGACCATGTCGCTTCATCCATTATTGTTGTTATCAAATGAACCCCTAATCCGCCCGGTCTCACTTCACTGAGCTCGCGAGATTGAATCTGTTCTAAGGGCACTTGCTCTCCCTCATCAATGATTGACATTCTGACTTCTGGTACTGGCTCCATAACTGCTTCAAACTCAAACTCAATGATGCCCTCGTGATTACCCTTATACCCATGCCGGTAAATGTTACATAACGCCTCATCGGTTGCCAAAGATACTTGACTTGCCTCTTGATCACTGAAACCGACATGCCGAGTCGCAGTCAAAACGAGCAACCGAACGGTCTTAAACCAGTGCGGATTCGCGGGAAAAGTGATACTAAAGGTCGGATTCATACGTGCTCTGAAGAAAAGTCAAATTCATGGTAACCTGCCCCTCTTTCTCATGAGTGAATCAACTAACAAAAGCGGGCCAGAAACTGTCCTCATTATCGACTTTGGGAGCCAATATGCTCAACTCATTGCACGGAGAGTGCGTGAAGCGGGCGCATTTAGTCTTTTGGTTGCTCCCGACACCCCAATTGAGGCCTTTAACGAGCACAATCTCGTAGGAATCATCCTTTCAGGTGGCCCTAGCAGCGTCAACGAGGAGGGGGCACCACGTTGCTCAGAAGAGATTTTCAATCTCGGAGTACCCGTCCTTGGCATTTGTTATGGCATGCAACTGGCCTGTTCACTACTCGGCGGAAAGGTCGAGGGAGCTCATGCTCGTGAGTATGGTCGCTCTTCGCTTCAAGTCGTTAAGAACGAAGGACTCTTCAGAGGAATTCCAGCTGACACTGCAGTCTGGATGAGTCATGGTGACCAAGTCGAATCCCTTGGCGATACATTTGATGTCCTTGCGACAACGTCTACCTGCCCAATGGCAGCAGTTGCTCATAAAACTATTCCATTCTATGGGGTTCAATTCCACCCAGAAGTTACACATACACCACACGGTGTAGAGCTACTCCGTAATTTCTTATATGAAATCTGCAACATCAAAGGCACGTGGCGGATGACGGATTTCATGGAACAACAATGCAAACTTATCAAAGAAAAAGTTGGGGACAAAAAAGTCCTCTGTGGCTTGAGCGGTGGCGTTGATTCATCAGTCGTCGCCGCTCTCATTCATAAAGCAATTGGCCATCAACTTGTCTGCGTTTTTGTTGACAATGGGTTACTTCGCAAAAACGAAAAAGAGTTTGTCGAAACAACATTCAGAGATCACTTCGATATTGACTTAAGGGTCGCCGATGCCGCATATACATTCCTAACTGATTTAGAAGGTGTCACAGAACCACAACTAAAACGAACAAAGATAGGTCATCAATTTATAGAAATATTCAAAGAATCCGCAAGCGAGATTGAAAAGGAATCTGGAGAAGGATTTGACTATCTTGCTCAGGGCACGCTCTACCCAGATGTCATTGAATCAGGTCATGGCTACTCCGGCGAAGCAGCAAACATCAAACTTCATCACAATGTAGGCGGACTCCCAGAAGAGCTAGGGTTTGACCTCATTGAGCCACTGAGAGATTTGTTTAAAGATGAAGTTAGAAAACTTGGTGAAGTCCTTGGACTTCCTGATGGTCTCATCTGGCGCCATCCATTCCCTGGTCCGGGACTTGCGGTGAGATGCTTAGGCGATATTACAGAAGAGAAGTTGAGAGTCCTTAGAGATTGTGATGAGATTCTGCTCGAAGAAATCGTTGCAGCCAATTTGTATCGGCACACAGACCAAGTATTCGCTGTGCTCCTCCCAGTTCAATCAGTTGGTGTGATGGGTGATGGAAGAACATACGAATCTGTCGTCGCAATAAGAGCCGTTGAGACTCAAGATTTCATGACTGCTGACTGGGCGCGTATTCCATACGATGTTCTGGCTACAGTAAGCAACCGAATCATCAATGAAGTGCGTGGCGTGAACAGAGTTGTCTACGACATTAGTTCAAAACCGCCTGCCACAATTGAGTGGGAATAACTACGCTTCAATTTCAGCAAAAATCATTCTGCCAGCTGAAGTCTGCAAGGAGTTCGTCACTTTCACAGTGACTATTTTGCCTACAGATGTACCGCCATTTTCAATAACGACCATCGTGCCGTCTTGAAGATACCCCACACCTTGAGTATCAGACTCGCCATGTTTGACAATCTCAAGTTCCATATGTGCGCCCGGAATCGCTTGCGTTTTAACTGCTGTTGACAAGTCGTTTAGATTCAACACCGTGATGCCTTCAATCTGGCCCACTTTTTGCAAATTGGAATCTGTCGTGAGCACTCGGTAACCGCTCACCCTTGCGAGTTCGATAAGGGAACGATCGACGCTTGTGCCAGAACCTTCCATTGAATCAATCGAGACATCCAAATGTGGTGAATGCTGCAGATTCGACAAGATGTTTAACCCTCGACGGCCTCGCGAGCGTTTTAACTTATCCCCAGAGTCAGACAATCGATGGAGTTCATCAATGACAAACTGCGGAATGATGATTGGCGAATCGAGAAAACGTGCTGAAGACAACTTTTCAATTCGACCATCAATCAAGATAGAAGTATCAACAAGTAGCGGCCTAATTCCGCGAACTTGTCTTGCAAACTCAACATAAGGCAACACAAGGCGTAAATTGTCTTTCGTTGTAAAGACAATACTGATTGAAAAATAACAGAGCGTAATGCCAACGACGAGTTTCAAAAGCGTGAGGTACTGCAACGCAGTATCACCTTTCTTCAATCCCCACGAATCACCAATCAAGTCAATGAGAAGGCTCACAGCGAGCGCTGCAAATAGACCCGCAACGAGTCCCATGTACACGCCAAGAACTGCTGAGAGACGCTTGTTTGGCGTCAGAATGTCGATGATAAGCACAATCGCTGCAAATGCAACCGTCGAGATCATTGGCCCGAGATGATTGCCGATGACTTCGTCTAGTGGTTGATTGACTGAGTTGATGCCTGCGATGAAAGGTAGGATCGCTGCTGCGAACATAAATGCGATGAATAAGAGGCGAATTGTGAGAATGACAAGACGTTTCGTCGTCTTCTCACGCATCTGTTCTAGTTCAAGTTGCGAGGGCTCTGGAATTCTTTTGTCATCACTCATACTTGAAGTGTACCTCTACATGGCGATTATTTCTATTTGTAGGTACAATTTGCGTTGGATGTGTATTGAAGGACGGTCGGCCTCATCGTCGAACGGACTGCGAACCTGGTCAGGGCCTGACGGCAGCAGCCATAAGTGGTGACGCTCGGGCTTTGGGTACCCGGCCGTCCTTCAGTACACTTCAATCGTGCTCAGGAGTTCCATTTGACTTACACCGTACTTGCAAGACGTTATCGCTCAACAACCTTTGAAGATGTTGTTGGCCAAGAAGCAATTGCAAACACGCTTAAGAATGCAATTGCGACGAATAGAACTGCGCACGCATATCTCTTTACTGGAACGAGGGGAGTTGGCAAAACGTCAATGGCTCGCATTTTTGCTCGTGCATTGAACTCAAATGAAGCACTGGAACAAAACAATGACATTGGTGCGTCCATCCTTCAAGGGAATGATTTAGATGTCATCGAGATTGATGGCGCATCAAATCGAGGTGTCCAAGAAGCACGTGATTTGATTGCCTCAGCCGGCTTAGCACCAACCCGATGCCCGTACCGAATTTACATCATTGATGAAGTTCATATGCTGACGACTCCAGCGTTTAACGCACTCCTTAAAACGATGGAAGAGCCGCCATCTCATGTCAAATTTATTCTCTGCACAACAGAGCCACACAAAGTTCCCCAGACGATTCAAAGCCGTTGTCAACGTTTTGATTTCAAATCGATTCCGACTCCATCAATCGCTGAACACTTAAAGTGGATTCTTAATCAAGAAGGTGTCAAAGTTGATGACAATTCAATTACCTTTATCGCGAGGTTGGGCAACGGTTCAATGCGCGATGCGTTATCCCTTCTTGACCGAGTCATTTCAACAGGTGAGAAGAAGATTGGTCCAGAAGAGTTAGAGTCAATTCTCGGCATTCCTTCTCAAGCTCATTTACAAACGCTTTGCGCTTCACTCTGTTCCGGAGAACTGAAAGAAGCATTTGAATCCACAACTGCACTTATTGAGCAGGGCACTTCTTTAGAACAGATTTTATCTTTGATTGCTGCAAGTTTACGAAATGCACTCATCACATCCACCTGCGGCAGCGATACACACCTGCTCGACATCTCGGACATCGAACATGAGGTTGCTGCCACACTCGCAAATACGTTCTCGCCTTCAGTATTAACGTATATGATTGCGTTGTGTGATGCTTCATCAAGACAAGTGAGAAGGGGTGGCACTGGAAGAGCACTCTTTGACGCAACGATTGCTCGACTATGCCTCTCGTCAGAGTTTGAATCCTCCGCTGTCACACCATATGAGCAACCCAAACTCACCAAAAAAAAAAGCGAGACGCCTAAACCCGCTAAACGTGTAGATACAGTTTCTGATGTCAAACAAACGAATGAATTTGACTGGGCGCTTGTCAAACAAAAGCTCAAAGAGACTGCTGGCTTAAAAAGAGTCGCGTCGATGCTCGTGTTTGAAAGTTTCGACAAGCAGCAGCTAACGCTTTCAGTCAATGATTCAGGCGCAGAGGCCGTGAACTACATTGAATCAATTAAAGAAAATCTTGCTCAAGTTGCATCCGAGATATCAGGACAGAGAGTGACTGTGCAAATCAATTCGAACTCATCCACGAGCACTCGAGTAAATGAATCTCAAAAGGTCGACGAACTTGATGGCAATGACCTAGTGGATAGCGCCAAGGGCTTATTCCAAGGGACAGTTGTCAACGTCACTGAACTTCCGAAGGACGATAATTAATGTCATTACGGGATTCAAAAGGCACGCCTGAAGCAGTACGGCGACTACTTGATGGTTTAACACAGTTACCTGGCATAGGAAAGCGAAGCGCTGAACGCATCGCATTTCACCTCATCAAAGATGCAGAAAATGAAGCAATCGCATTGAGCAAAGCAATTGAAGACGTTAAAAACAAAGTCGTTTGCTGCTCTGTTTGCAATAACATTGCAGATGCTTCTCCATGTCGCATCTGCTGTGATGAATCTCGAGATGCGTCAACGGTTCTTGTAGTTGAACAACCAAGAGATCTCATTAGACTTGAAGCGACGGGCATGTATAAAGGAGTTTACCACGTGCTTACTGGTCGAATCGATCCACTATCAGGAGTTGAACCAAGCCATCTCACAGTCAATGGCTTGATTAACCGCATCGATTTGCCTGAGTCAAATGCACAAGGCATTGAAATTTTAGAAGTCATTCTGGGGCTTAATCCAAATCTTGAAGGTGACAGCACGTCACTCTATCTCGCAAATGAACTCGCTAAACGTGGTGTGAAAGTCACTCGTTTAGCAAGAGGATTGCCTTCTGGTTCTCAAATCGAATATGCCAACACACAAGTTCTATCTGATGCAATCGCTGGTAGACATGGTGTTTAACAATGAAGTTTGAAACCAGTCAAAATCTGCACACGAGCCAGCAACTTAAGCTTGCGCCAAGAATCATCCAATCAATGGAAATTCTGCAGTTGCCCATTCCTGCGCTCGAAGAGAAGATTGCACAAGAATTAGAATCAAATTTTGCACTAGAACTCGATGACCCAGATACCCCAGAAGTTGTACAAGAAGAATTGGGAGATGAAGACACTGAGTTTTCAAGACTCGATGAGTTTGAAGAGGAGAGTGGCGCTGAGATTAATGATATGCCGCCTGCACAATCAAGTTCACTTCAGGAACGTGACGCTAAACTCGATGCTTTTTCAAACATTAAAGCGAGAAGTGAGAGTTTACTTGAGACGCTTTTGCAACAATGGAGTTTTGCTGAAGTCACCAATGAAATTTCAGACATTGGTAGTTCGCTTATTCACGAGATTGACTCCGACGGCTTTATTACTCAACCAGAAGATGCGTTACTTAAACACGTGAATAACGAGCTCTCCTTCAAAGTAAGCAAAGACCAGTTGAACGAAACGTTCGACGCACTTCATTTTTGGCTTGACCCACCCGGTATCGCGTCTCGCTCCCTTCAAGAGTCTCTGCTCATTCAGATTGACACGTATAAACAAGACAATCCCCAGGGGTGGGATGACGTCAGACTCCTCGTTGAACAACATCTTGAAGATCTAATCGAGAATCGTATTCCTAAGATTTCACAATCGACTTCGTTATCAATTGAACGCATTAAAGAAGCGATTAGTCGTATGCATGAGCTCACACTCAGCCCAGCAAGTCTCATTGCCACTGAACGAGTGTTGCCCGTGATTCCTGATGCAATGATTGAATACGACGACTCCAGTGATTCATACATCGTTGGTATCAAGGAAGGAAATCTTCCGCCATTACGCATTTCAAAAGAAGTCGAACCACTCATAAAAGAGAGCAAGGGCGATGAGGAGGCATGTCAGTTTATTCAACGCAACGTCAATGCTGCCCGCTGGATTATTGAGGCAGTCTCACAACGAAAAAACACGCTCTACCGTGTAGTCAAAGTCGTTGCTGACAAACAACGTGATTTTTTCAACCAAGGAGATGCGTTCCTTCGACCGCTACCCATGATTGAAGTCGCAGACATGCTAGGCATTCACGTTGCTACGGTGAGTAGGGCAGTTTCGGACAAATGGGTACAGACGCCACGTGGGATTTACCCACTTCGAAAATTCTTTTCAAGTGGCACAGGAAGCGCAAGTGATGGCGACATGAGCTGGGAAGCAGTCAAAAGTCGCTTGCAACAGATTATCGATGATGAAGATAAACAAAAACCGTACTCCGACGAAGCCCTCGCGAGCAAACTACGAGAGCAAGGGATAGACATTGCCAGAAGAACTGTCGTTAAATATCGCCAACAACTGGGCATCCCAGCCGCTCGCCTCCGCAAGTCATATTAAATCGTTTGAATCTCTTTGGTTTTACTTTCACACATTTCATCGAGCGATGCAATGTGCTTCTTAGTCAATGATTCGATTTCGTCTTTTCCCGCTTTTCCTTCGTCTTCAGAAACAGCATTCGTTTTGTCTTTCACAAGTGCATCAATCTGCTTAATTGCATCCCGACGTTCATTTCGAATTGTGATACGACTTTCTTCAGCCATCTTCTTGACTTGGTTCACTAACTGTTGCCTGCGTTCCGCTGATGGCGCAGGTATGTTCAATCGAATCATGTCTCCCTCAGCCTGAGGGTTAAGACCCAAGTCTGCACCTTCTAAACCCTTGATGATGTCATTCTTTGATGCTGGGTCATATGGCTTAATGACTAACTGCGTTGCATCGCTCACCGAGATTGCTGCAATATCCCTAAGGTCAGTGGCATTGCCGTAGTAATCAATTTTGATGTATTCGATGAGGGCTGTTGATGCGCGGCCAGTTCGTACGCCGTGTAGTTCCTTGCTGAAATACTCGACCGAACGATCCATCTTACTCTTACATGATTTAAGTTCATCTTTAACTGACATATCCGTTTATCCTTAATCAGCACTTAACTTTTTCGCTGTTCGTAACCAAAGTTCCAATTTGCTCACCTGAAACTACTTTTGCAATGTTTCCGTGAGTTTTAAAGTTGAATACGACCACTGGGAGTTCATGTTCCATACACATTGAAAGTGCTGTCAAATCCATAACACCCAATTGTTTACTTATTGCATCAGAGAATGTGAGTTGTTCATACTTCACTGCACTATCATGTTTCACAGGGTCTTTATCGTAAACGCCATCCACCTTTGTCGCCTTGAGCAAGATGTTTGCGTTCAATTCAATCGCTCGCAGTGACGCGCACGTATCTGTTGTAAAGAATGGATTGCCCGTTCCAGCTGCAAGAATGAGGACGCGCCCCTTGTCAAAGTGCCGTAACGCTCTCCCTCGTATAAATGGTTCAGCAACAGATTCAACATCTAATGCTGACATCACTCGTGCAGGTTGTCCGCATTCTTCGACGGCTTCTTTGAGTGCTAATGCGTTAATGACAGTACCGAGCATCCCCATGTAATCTGCAGTCGATTGGGCAATGCCTACACGAGCTGATAACTCAGCACCTCTAATCATGTTTCCGCCGCCCACAACGACGGCGATTTCTGTGCCTAACTTTGCCGCTTCTGCAATTTGAGAAGCGATGACATTAAGTTCATCTGGGTCGAGCCCAAAAGTGCCGGGCTTTGAAAAACTCTCGCCACTGATTTTTAATATGACGCGTTTGTAAAATGGGTTCTGAGGTGTCATGACGTTTGATATTTTAAGCATTTGTAACGCAAAATGTGGCTTTATTACTATCTTAACCCGTATCATGTGGTCAACAGTAAAAAGGAGGGTTCAATTCCTTCATAGAGCATGAATACTCAGCAACAACATTCAACTGCAGATGTCGTAACGGACTACAACACCGAAGAAAAACTCAGATGGAAACGGCGTGTACTGTCATTTCTCTTTGTGGGGGCGTTGATTTCAATCCTAATCCACCTCAATATTGGTTTTCTCCTAAGTCTCCTTTTGAGAGGCGGGGACGCATCACAGCAGGGTGAACAGGGAGCAGTCATCGAATTCGCAGTCATGGATAGCGCCCAATTCTCAGAACTCCCTTCAGATTCACTCACTCAATCCCAAGAAACTGACTCAAGTCAAGCAAGTGA
>JAERSY010000128.1 GCA_016845245.1 Phycisphaerae bacterium | reverse complement strand
AAGAAGAGCAAACGTTTAACTACATTACAGCACTTGACAAAACGCGCTTTTTCGCGTAAAATGGACATTAGCATTAGGAAAGAACTGACGTTCTTGCCAACCTGCCATTCCCAGGCAAGGTGGTCACGATACAAGTAAGAGTATCAAATGCGGCTTGAAGGTGTATTCAAGCAACGAAGTGGGTTATTTTTTTGCCTGCGAATATTGAGGTGTATTGCGTCAGTTCTCCTATTGGAAGGAGTATGTATGGCTAAGAAGTCGAACAGTAAAAAGGGGAATCGGATTCCAATCATCATGGAACCACTGAAGTGGGATAAAGAAAACGAAACGAAGGATGAGTTTGCAGACAGGGCAGTTGATCAGATTCTAAGGGGCTGGGCTGCGGCGATAGAAGCAAAGAAGAAGAGAGATGAGCTCGAAGGCGACCAAAAAAAGAGTGACACCTGACAACATCATGTCACCCAAGGAATGAGAAAAACCGCAATGGTGTTTCAGCGGAGTTGACGGATGAATGAAAACTCGTATGATGAAAGAATCTCGGCAGACTGCAGGGCTAGCAATAAAAATTGGCGTGCAGCGGATTTGGGGTCGAACAGTTGAATAGATAGGGAAAAACGTGGAGCTTCTCATTGAGCCGCTCCAGAACATTTTGGTGTGTAGTAAGCAAATTATTGTCAGTTTGCGTCTTGTTGACGTGTAGATACAGCAAAGGAGTATGCGTATGAAAAAGAAACGTTGTTCGGTGGGAATAGCACCTGAAGACCTTCAAAATGGCGATTACGTAGCCATCGTGAAGCGTTCTCGTAGGCCGCGACATCGGATGGTGCTTGGGGATGATCATGATGGTGAGCGAAGGATGAACATCATCGTCGAACAAGAGGGACGCGGTATGGAAGGTGTGCCACATCAGGTGCTGTCGGTCTCGTGGCCGTATTGCGTCTTCGGCATTCTTTTGCCAGGAGGTGAAATTGATGGTCCAGTCATTAAAGATTTGCGAACAGTGCGACTCTTACGACTGACTGATGAGTTTGTGAATGCCATTAAAGCATTTGAAAAGCCAGAGAAAGAGCAAGTCGTCCATGAAGATGACCTGCCATTTTGAAAAGGAGAACTTAACATGAAACACGTTGATATCACAATGATTATGGACCGCTCGGGTTCGATGGAACGCATTGAACGGCAGGTCATTTCGAGTTTTAACTCGTTTGTTGAGGAACAGAAAAATGTCGATGCCGAAGGGAAACTGTCTTACGTTCAGTTTGACACGGAATATGAATGCGTTTATCAAGGCGTTGATTTGCAGGATGTAGAACCGCTGACGAGCGATACGTTTGTCCCAAGGGGCATGACTGCTTTGCTTGACGCAATCGGTAGGACAATCTCAAAAACAAAGAAACGACTTCGTGATAGTGATGCAAAGGTCATTATGGTCATCACGACAGATGGTCTAGAAAATGCAAGCACTGAATATCGCCAGTCACAAGTGAAACGCATGATTCAAGATTGTGAAGATAATCTGGGTTGGAAATTTATCTACCTCGCAGCAGACGACGCTTCATTTGATTGCCATGATTCAATGGGCATGAAGAGTGAACGTTCGTTTAAAACAGGTAGGGGAGTTGAAGCGTTTGATCATGCTTCAGTGCTCATGTCAAAGAAAATTGCGATGTACCGCATGTCGCAACAAGAAGAAGATTTGCACTTTAGCAAGGAAGAACGCGACGAAGCAGATCACCTTGATGAAAAGTAAGTTGTTGTTTGTGGTGGGCAGGGGCGTGCAGTTTTGCACGCCCCTTGCTTTGATTGCAGAGAAAGTGAATGCTGGTCGAATTGAATAGTGAAAGGACACATAAATGAATGACATAAACGACCGAATGAACCAGTTAGATAAAAAACTACGTACTCAGCGAGTGCTTACAATCTTTTTTGGGTTCTCGCTCATGAGTGTAGTTGTGCTAGGCCTCACAGCAAAATCCCCAGAGGTTTTAGTGTTAAAAGAACTCGTCATTGTGGATGATGAACAAAGACCGCGCATTGTTCTCTCAACAACAGGAGAAGGTGATGAATCGAAAGCATGTGTCTCGCATTTTGACGTAGAGCAGCGACTTAAACTTTGGCAGGGTACAGAGGGGTCGATTATGAGTACGACCTACTACGATAATGAGGAAAAGATGCGACTTTCGCAAGGTGTTGCAGGTGAGCGTGAAGCTGCGTGGGTGTCATTCTTCAAGGAAGATGTCGCATTGTCAGAGCTCAGTTGGGAATTCGGTAATGAGGAAGAATACCCACGGTTGATTTTGGCAAACGGATTGATCACAGGTCCGAGGCGCATCTTTATGTATGACAAGGAAGAGACCCTTCGCATTGCGCTTGATGCAGTTGATGATGGCAGCGCGTCCATTCATTTTCTCGATGAATCAGCGTACCCGCGATTGTCACTCGGAACAAACGAAGAAGAAGATGCCGGAATCTCAATGTATGACGAATCGTTTTTTACCAGGTGGGAGGCATTTTGTGAAGATAAAGCAGTCGTCATGAAGATGAGCGATGCAAATGACAAAGTGCGCCTCTACAACGTCATCCTTGAGGATGGTTCTTCATACACATCAATAAATGACGAAGAAGAGGAATTCGATATCCTCATGGGCAGTGCATACGGACATGTCATTTTTGATGTCTATGATGATGAGGAAAAGTTAGAGGAAACGAAGGCAATTGTAGATAGCGTGATCGAAAAGTAAACAAACAGTTCTGGAGGGAACATGTGCAAAGACAATGCAACTTGTAAACCGGGTAAAACTATAAAGGAATATGACACGAAGTTTGAAGCAGATCAAGCAGCAATGTACGTGGCTAGAACTTATCACAACAGAGTCGTTCCATATCATTGCGACATCTGTGGAAAATGGCACCTTGCTCCGAATGATCGAGTGACTCCGAGCAGGTACTGCGACATTTGTAATAAGCAACTTTACGAGTCAGAAACTGCGGCAATAAAAAGAGCCCAAATTATTCAGAGAGAGCGTGGAGTAAAACTAAAGGTGTATGCGTGCAGATCAGGAGATGGTTTTCATTTGACAAGTCGAGGGTAACCTTTAATCCTTCGTATTCAATCTGTAGTTATTGTTTTTTCGTTGCATTTTGTTCTCTTTTGAGCAAGAATATGTTGTAACAGGAGAGCAATAAAATGAACGATACAAATAAGCGATTAGATTCACTTGAAGCAAAACACCAAGAACTTTTACGGAAACACACTCGGTTCGTCAGAGTTGGAGCTTGTGCCTTACTCCTTTTAGTGAGTGTTATCCTCATTGCGGGAACTGCTGTTCGTGGGGGATACTCTTGGACGGGGCTTTCGTTTTATGTTGAGGGTCATGACAGCATCGGCCTTGTAGCAATGGACCCAACCGGATCTGTGAACCCCGGAATCCTAGCAGCGCACTCTAACGAGATTGAGCTCAAATCATTTGATATAAGTGGAGCGACAACCTCGTCAGTGAATCAACAACACAACAGAATCTCTTTTGAGTTTTCAGATCAAGACGAATCTCCCGTTGAGTTGTTGTCTTTAACTCCAGGTGGAATCAACTTGCAGCATCCAAGCGCAGGTGAGATTAGCATTTTCCAAGATCAAGGTCTGACATTAACAGCGTATGAAGATAATGTGATGTCATTAATGACAGTAAACTCAAGCATCGGGTTGACTGCAGGAATCGGTGGAGACATTCATTTAAATGTGGGTGGAGAAAACACGATTTCGCTAAGGCAAGGCAAAACGACCTTTGACTTTTTTGACACAATTCAAGAATTGAAATCAGACATTGAAGACCTTCAAGACTGTTGTCAGCAAACATCATGCTCGGGCGATTTTAACCATAACGGTCAAGTCGACATCAATGACTTGCTTGAGTTTTTGACGTATTGGGGACCGTGCACGTAATCGTTTGCACATAGAGTTCGTCGCCATCTTTGTTAGTGATGGTGAATTGCAATTCATCGTCTGAGTTCGTTTCCATCAACAGAAACGAATTGATTTCTCCAATGCTAAAGATGACACGCTCGTCTGGCGGATTCGCGGCCTCAATAAGTTTTTCATGAATTGGACTTGTGATGAATTCATAGAGGTCGTAGCCAACCTTTGATTCAGTATCGTGTTTAAGCACTCGTGACCAATGTACATCACCACCCACTAGCACAACATGTTGCTTTTCTGAATTCTTGATGACGCTTAGAAGTCGAGCAAACTCAATTGGATATCTGCCCCAGCAATCTGGCTTTCCCGGACGCACTGAGTCATTGAAGACCATGCCGCAAGCGATGACGTAAAAAGTTGAGTTTGAACTTCCCAGTTCCCGCTCTAGCCACTCCCATTGTTGAGCGCCAAGCAGTGTTGGGTTTGTTTCACTTCCTTCCGTTTTTGCAAACCACCGAGTGTCTAGAAGAAAGACCGTCACATCGCCTTGCGTGAACTTAGTGTAAATGCCTTGGTCGTGTTCACCATAACTAGGGTTCTTTCGAAACTCCATAAATGCCTTGCGACTGTTTTCTTTTCCGGCAAGATTTCCGTCAGTGTCGTTTCGCCCAAAGTCATGGTCGTCCCATGTGCTATAGAGAGGTACTTCTTTGACGAGCGACGCAAACGCCGGCACTGAAGCAAACTCTTGATAGCGTCTACGTTGCACTTCCAAATCGGTCGTGTCGATGTATGGCGTATCTCCAAGTAGCACGAGCGCTGTCAAATTTTCCTTTGCCATTTGTTTCCAAACAAGAGATGAGCCCTCTTTTTCATTTGCACATGAGCCAAATGCAATCTTGACTTGTTCGGGTTTGTGGTTCGCAGAGCACGAGCACAGCATTGCTAGTAAAAAAAGTCGTAACATCCAGACATCATACCCTTGGTATCATGGCGTGGTATGAATAGAGAAGTACTTGTTGTAGGCGCAGGCCCAGTCGGATTAACGGCTGCGCTTATGCTCGCTCGTCACAATGTGCCAGTTCGCATTATTGACAAGAACACCTCGGCGACGACGCTTAGCAATGCCCTCATCATTTGGAAACGGACGCTCCAAACGCTCGACTCAGTTATCCCATGGGAGAAGTTTGATGAAGGGTTTATTCGAGCGACGTTTATGGAGTTTATTCATCACGGTGAATGTGCAATGCGAATCGATGTGAGGGCGGCAGAGCAGAAGTTCCCCGCGGGTATTCTGGTACCGCAATTCGACACTGAACGCATTCTTTCTGAAACGTTGCAAGCCAATGGCATCACTGTCGAGCGTGAGGTTGAGTTAATCTCATTTACTGAACTATCTGATTGTGTTCAGTGTGAGTTAAGCATCGGCGAAACATTACAGACGCCTTTTCTTATTGGGTGCGATGGCGCGCACAGTACAGTCCGCCATACTTTAGACGCGCCATTTGTCGGTAAAACAATTCCACGCTTATGGAACCTTGCCGATATCGATTTCGATGGGCATACCGAACTTGGTGCGACGTACTCCGAAAGTCATGGCGATGGCACCATTCTGTTTTTCCCAGTCACAGAAGGGCGCTTGCGAGTGTTTTCTGATGCTGGGAAGGATGCGACTGAGAAAACTGGCACGCCGCCCTCGCTATCTGACATTCAGCACATGCTCGACACGCAGTCAACCTTAGGACTCAAAGCAACCAAACTCCACTGGAGCGGTGAATACATTGTGAACGAACGCCAAGTGGAATCGTATCGTCATGGGCAAATCTTTCTTGCTGGTGATGCCGCACATGTACATTCACCAGCAGGCGGGCAGGGCATGAACCTCGGAATGCAAGACGCTGCAAATCTTGCGTGGAAACTAGCGTGCGTCCTTAATGGTGCGTCTGATTCACTGCTTGATACATATCAAGAAGAACGCCATCCAATCGGGGCGCAAGTATTGAAATTTACAAGCGGGCTTCGAAAGAATCAAACGATCGACAATCCAATCATCCGTGTGTTTAATGAAGTGAGAATGAAGGCACTTCTCAAGGTGCATGCTGTGCAACACAAAATGGCTGCCGTCATCTGTGAAGATGAGTGGAACTATCGAACATCTTCATTAACACATTCGGGGGGTGGTGACTTTTTTCCGGATGACTCGGATGCCTATACATTACTCCGTGATAAGCAAATGACACTCTTTTGTAGTGAGCAATGCAGTTTCGAAAATGAATTATTGCCAGTGTCCCAGGTGAAGAACGATGCAGTTGTGGAAAAGTTTGGTGGTGACGTGCTAGTTCGACCTGATGGTTATGTCGCTGGGGTTGGCAAAGACGAGATTTTAAAGTGGTTTAGTCGAGTCGGATTCCAAAGCGCTTAAGAATGCGTTTCTCAACACGCCAAAAATATTCAAACTGACCAAACAGCGTTCCAAAGATGATGAGCATGATTTGATATGCAATCGTCATAAAGAGAATTCGAAGCGGCCAAAACACATACCAAGCCATTGCTTCATAATCAATCCCAACCCAACCCATGAGGGGACGAGCGATGTAAACCGCGCCAAGCCCAGTCACCGAAAAAACGATAAAGACGATGACGAGCTGCGTTGTGGATTCAACTTTAAAAATGCGTTTGAGTGTGTTCACTTACGCAATCCATTCGGCATCCGTAGTGTGCTCGCTTGACTCATTGTCACCAGTGTTCACAACTCCTTTTGGTTCAAAGAGCATGACGCTGCATTCCTCTTTAGCAACAGGTCTGTGTTCGACACCTTTTGGAACCACAATCATATGACCTTGTGGCACATTGACGACACGGTCGCGAAACTCCATCGTGAACGCGCCATCGAGGACATAAAAAAGTTCGTCAGCATCCGTGTGTGAATGCCAATCAAACGCGCCTTGAAACTTCGCAAGTTTTACTTCTTGTCCGTTGAGTTCTGCGATGATTTTGGGTGACCAGTGGTCTGTGAATGACCCGAGTTTTTCAGCGATGTTGATCGTGTGCATGCACAAATGATAGGCAAAAAATGATTGATCACTTCTCAACTGTGGGCTAATTGTTAAATTAGATAAGTGAACGTCTATTTACTTCTGAATAATCTGAATTCAGGTTTTGTGAACGCGATATCAACTCTATACTTAGAATCAATAAAGATTTAAGTGGGAGATAAGATGAAGTTGAAACTTTATATTGGATTGGTGTTAACGGTAGTTTTGTGTGCTCCATTA
>JAERSY010000127.1 GCA_016845245.1 Phycisphaerae bacterium | reverse complement strand
ACAATGAGTTTGCCGAGCATCGTTTCAAAACCAAACGTTGAAGCGCCCGGGCTACCTGTTCGTTCAGGTTGGCTTGTGACGGGATTTGTGTCTTCAGGGGTCGTACTCATGTGGCGTGAAACCTCATATAAGGGTAACTATTGACCCCAAATGCCCCTCTGTCAAGTGCTGATTGGATGGTTTCCGATTTTTCACACTTGTTGCTTGCGGGTACGATGTGCACCCAATGACGACCACGCCTCCAGAACGCATTCTGTTTATTCGCCCAAGTGCTTTGGGCGATGTCTGTCGAAGCGTGCCTGTGGTGGCGAGTTTGCATGTGGCGTTTCCAGACGCAGCCATCGATTGGCTCGTGCAAACGGAGTTTCTAGATGCCGTTTCAGAACATCCTGCAGTAAGGGAAGCCATACCATTTCCGAGGCGTGAGTTAAAGCAGTGGTATCTGCCAAGCGGTTTTAAACAAGTAAAGTCGCTGACGAAACAGTTAAAAGAAGCGTCGTACGACCTTGTTGTAGATGGGCAGGGGCTTGGAAGAAGCGGCATGCTCGCACTTTCAACATGCGCTAAACAGCGAGTGGGCCCAGACCATGCAAGAGAGTTTGGCTGGCTTGGGTACACGAACAGGGTGCAAACAAATGCGCCGCACACTGTTGATGCGATGCTTGAACTTGTTGAAAGTATTGGCGTGCAAGCCGTAAAAGACATGCGGTTGTACACGCCTTCATACGCTGAAGCATGGTGGGATTCATTTCGGAAGGAGCACGGGGTTGGCGAGTATGTTGTGCTTGCACCAACGTCGAGGTGGATCTCAAAGCAGTGGCCTATTCAGCGATTTTGCGAAATTGCATCGCATCTTCAATCGATTGGAAAACAAGTTGTCGTTGTCGGGGCTCCAAATGAACAGGAACAAGTTGAATCACTTGTTCAGATGGAAGGTGTGATCAACCTGTTGCCAGAACTTTCGGTGGGCGGACTTATGGCGACAATTTCTCACAGCGAATTGCTCATTGGGAATGACTCTGCTGCAATTCACATTGGTGTTGGCTATGGCGTTCCGCTTGTTGCGCTCTATGGCCCGACAAATCCTATTGAAGTCGGACCCTATGAACAGCTTTCATCAGTCTTGTCAGCACCCGTAAACTATTCCAACGTGCACTTCAAGGACAACTCTGTTGGAGATTCAATCATGACTCAAATCGATACCGATGTTGTCATTGGCAGAATCGACGCATTGATAGGAAACGGGTAAGGGATGCAAAGACTTGTTTTAGGAAGCCAGTCCCCGAGGCGTTTGCAGTTGTTGCATGAGCATGGTTTTGAACCACATGTCACCTTGCCGCGCATTGATGATGGGGAGTTTGCAATTGGGGCAATGATGCCAAACAAATGGGTTGAGTCGCTTGCCATTCTGAAAGCAAGAGATGTCCTTGAACAATGTGATGGAAATGACGTCGTTCTAACAGCAGATACCGTCTGCATCATGCACAACCATGTCTACGGCCAACCGGTTCATCGCGATGATGCGAAAGCGATGCTTATCTCCATGCGAGAATGCACGCATACGGTCAGTACAGGGTGGTGCATTGCCGATTGCAATGGACATGCGTCGGGTGTTGAAAATGCAACGATTCATATTGATGCAATCAGTGATGATGACATTGACACATATGTGCAAAGTGATTTGTGGAAGGGAAAGGCAGGCGGGTACAATGTCATCGAACGGATTGAAGCCGGCTGGCCAATCACAATTGATGGCGATATGACGTGTGTGATGGGTTTGCCGATGCAACTTTTGCAGCCCCTACTTTCTAAACGATTAAAGACAACATGAAAACACCACTCCCATCATGGCTCGACTTTTTTGCGATTCCCGCATCCGCGTTGTATGGGTTTATTGTGAAGTTGCGCAATCGCCACTATGACAACCATGCATCGATTCAAAAAGTAGATAAGCCAGTCATTGCGGTTGGGAATCTCACTGTCGGTGGAACGGGCAAAACGCCGCTTGTGACGTGGATTATCAAGCGACTTCGCTCGCACGGGTACAACCCCGCTGTCGTGATGCGGGGTTATGCGGCAGTTGACCCAGCAAAAGCTGACGAAGCCCTTGAGTATCACGAACGGTTAGAGGATGTCGATGTCATTGTCGGTGCCGACCGCGCTGTGATGATTCGGGCGTATCTCGAAAATGGTGGAAGCGCGGATTGCTTTGTGATGGACGATGGGTTTCAACACAGACGGCTGCACAGAGACCTTGACATCGTTGTGATGGATTTTTTGCGGAACGCTTTTTTGCAGCGAATGCTCCCTGCAGGGTGGTTACGAGAACCAGTTTCAGGACTTAAACGTGCAGATGCGGTTGTCGTGAGCCATGCAGGTCGGGTAGAACCAACTTTTGCTAAACAAGTGAACCAAGTGCATGGCAAAGAACCAGTTGCATGGGTTTCCCACCAATGGACATCGTTGCAGTTGTTTACAAACAATGAATGTGACGTTGTTGGGCTCGATTGGCTCACGGGAAAAAGTGTTGCAGTTCGACTTGGCATTGGATATCCGGGGCCAGTCATTGAAGCGCTCGTCAGACTCGGTGCCAAGATTGCGATGCAACTTGATGTTGGTGACCACCAACCATTCACACAGGAAGAACTCGAGACGCTTGCAACTGCATCACATAACGTCGACGGCATTGTGATGACATTGAAAGATTGGGTGAAGGCGAGAGACCTCATCGATTTTTCAGAAATGAAATGTCCAATCGTTGTCCCAGACCTAGCTTTAGAGATCATTGAGGGCGATAACGAATTAGATGCCTTACTCTTAAGTGTGTTTCAAGATACGATGAACACATGAGCACGTTGTTGACAAGTGTGATGAATATGATGAGCCCCAATGTTGTCATTGTCGGTGACTTTATGCTCGATGAAAGTGTGTTTGGTGATGCTGAACGCCTCAGTCCTGATGCGCCAGTTCCCGTTCTTGAAGTCAAACGAACGGAGTCACTTGCTGGCGGTGCGGGAAACGTTGCACGGTGTGTTCGTGCGATGGGTGGCCAAGTCACATGCATCGGTGTCATTGGCAATGATGCAGAAGGAAACACTTTACGAGCGTTGCTCGAAGATGATGGCATTGACGCGGAGCATCTTGTCACGTGTGACGAGCGGCCCACGACGGTGAAGCGAAGCATTGTTGGGCTTGCGCAACACAGGCATCCTCAAAAGATGTTCCGGCTCGACCGAGAAACAAAAGAACCCATCAGTCAGGATATTGAGTCGCGTGTGCTTGAATCGTTAAATGCGTGTTTGCAGCGTGCAGATGTTGTGTGCATCGAAGATTACGGCAAAGGCGTCTTGACGCCCTCATGTTGCAAGGCGGTGATTGAACACTGCAGAGACGCGGGTATTCCCGTTATTGTTGACCCCGCAAACATTGATGATTACACAATCTACGCAGGCGCGACTGCGATTACTCCAAACCGCACCGAGGCAGAACGAGCGACAGGAACTCGGCTCCATGACGAGGAGCCAATCGCGGGCGCTGTCGAACTTGCCAGCAATTTATGTGAGGAATTGAGCATCCACGCTGCAGTCATCACGCTAGATAAACATGGCGCAGTCGTCAAAGAAAAGGGGAACGATGCAAAACACGTTCCGACAACTGTTCGAAATGTGTACGACGTCACTGGCGCCGGCGACATGGTGCTTGCTGCGATTGCGATGGGACTTGCCTCTGGAATGAGTTGGGTGGAATGCGTTTCGTTTGCAAACATTGCAGCGGGACTTGAAGTCGAAATGTTTGGCGCAACACCAATTCCAATTGCGCAAATCAAGCTCGCAGTGATTCAATCGTGCGAAGAAGGCAGAAGCAAAGTGCGAACAGCTGAGTTACTTGAGATTGAACTCAATGCAATGAAGCAAGCGGGCAAACGAATCGTCCTGACGAACGGTTGTTTTGACGTCATTCATGCTGGGCATGTCGCATACCTCAGAGAGGCAGCAAAGCGAGGCGACGTACTCGTTGTTGGCGTGAACAGTGACGCCCAAGTCAAAGCGCAAAAAGGGGAGCATCGACCAGTCTACGCCCTTGAAGAGCGAATGGAGATTCTTGCAGAGCTAGAGTGTGTGACGCTTGTTACTTCGTTTGAAGAACCAACTGCTGAAGCGCTTATTCAACAAGTCAAACCCGACTTGTATGTAAAAGGTGGAGATTACGCCAAAGAAGAGATTAATGAGTACGAGTTACTATCGTCGCTCAATATCGATGTTGAAGTGCTTACGCACAGGCCGGGCAGAAGCAGCACGCAAGTTACAGCACAGTTACGAGGTGAAGAGTGACCATTCCTACGAAGGAATACGAATCGAGAAGAACTAAAGTACTCAATAAACTCAAAGGGGCTGCGGGCATTGTGTTTGCAGGAGATGAGACGCACGCATTGAATGAGTCGTGGAAGCCCCACGCTCATTTTCATTATCTCACTGGGTTGATGAATGAATCCGGTGCGGCAATTCTTTTCGATCCAACACATCCGGTCAAATCAAAACAAGTCATCTTATTTTTAAGACCACTGAATCCAGAGATGGAAAAGTGGGACGGACTTCGTGCAGAACTTGGAAGTGAACTTGCAAAAAGCGTTGGCATGAAGACAATCATGCGGACGACACATATGCCGCGCGTCATTGCTGACATCATCACACGAACCAAAACGTTTGCAACGTTGATGCCGCTTTCGCCATCGGGCTCTCAATCGAAAGACCTGAGTTTTTGGCAATCCGTAGCATCAAACACGCCCGGGTGTTCAATCCAAGATTGTTCTCACATCATTCCAACACTTCGAAGCGTGAAATCGAGCGCTGAGATTGACATTATTCAAGAAGCCGTCAACATTACTGCGTGTGGTTTCAAACAAGCAATGGAATGTGTGCGGGGTGGACTCAACGAGTATAAAGTTCAAGCAACCTTAGAGTATGGCTATGCGATGGCTGGCGGGCGTGGTTCAGCATTTCCTCCCATCGTTGGCGGCGGTCTTAACAGTACCGTGCTTCATTACAAAGAGAATGACCAAGATTTAGTTGATGGGGATTTGGTTTGTATCGATTCAGGTGCAGCGTTCGGTGGATATGGCGCAGATATTACGAGAACGATTCCAGTGAACGGCAAGTTCTCTAAACGTCAGAAAGAGATTTATAACATTGTCTTGAAGGCAGAAGAAGCTGCGATTAAAGCAGTCAAGCCGGGCGTCACGATGGCTGAAGTTGATTCAATTGCAAGAGCAATCATTGTTCGTGCTGGATATGGAGATTACTTCATTCACTCAATTGGACATCATCTAGGATTAGAAACACATGACAAATGTGGTCCAGACAAGCCACTCAAAAAGGGTGCAGTCGTGACGATTGAACCTGGCATTTACATTCCAGAAGAATCGATTGGTGTACGCATCGAAGACGATGTGCTTGTGACAGCAAAAGGTAGAAAGAATTTGTCGAGTGCGATTCCAAAAAGTGTGAGTGACATTGAATCAGCAATGCGGGGCTAAGTGATGGACGAGTACAACGAACAAGAGGTTGCGATTGCTGCTTGGGGTTTTCTTCGTTCCAATTCAACGTGCACACTCCGTTTTGGTGAGAATATGCAAGACATGTCTTACGTCATTGCACCAAGTGGGGAACTTGTCATTTCAGCGATGGTTGCCATGTTGCAGCCGTGCGACACCATCATGTATGTTCCTGGATATGGTGAGGATTGCATGGAAATGCACGTGTCTCTTGAACAGTTTGATGAGCATGGGAGTGATGGGTTCCTTGCTGACCGCTGGCAGGTTTATCATGGCGAACCACCTGACATGCAGTGGGCGAAAGTGCATATTGATGCAGCAAGGTTTCATGAAATGTTTATTGATGGTGAGTATTTGCAACAAACAAACGAATTGAGTGAAGATGAACCGTCAATTTGTAAAACGTTAAATCAAACGAACATTGATGCGGTGAAACAGCGATGCCTTGAAGTCACTTCTGTTGAAGTTCATGAACCCATCGTTGTTGGTGTTGATTCAAATGGCATTGATATTCGCGCGACGTTTGGCATTGTTCGATTCCCTTTCGACGCTCCTGCGTCATCGGTCGATGAAGTGCTCAAGCACTTTACGTAAGCCAGAATGTTTGCTGCAAAGCAGCTTGTTTATCAAACATGACTTCGCCATAAATGATGTTGCAACCAACTTCAGTTGCGTGTTTGATGAGCGGCGTCACTTTAGGGGTGTAAACAGTGTCGAACACAGTCATATCTTGATGGAGTTCAAGCGTAAGTGTTAGTGTGTCAAGTGGAGAAGTGTGTTCGTCTTCGCTTCCAAGCATGCCAACTGGCGTGCAATTGATGACAAACTCTGGGTTGCAATCATCCTTACTCAATGGCATGCACCCAAACTCGCCGCATAAAGCATCTCTACTCTCAGTGTTTCTTGCTGCAATGAACGAGGG
>JAERSY010000126.1 GCA_016845245.1 Phycisphaerae bacterium | reverse complement strand
CTTCAAGTTTAAAGGCATCTCTTGCATCTTCTGGTGGTGGTTGGAGCCACGCACGTCGACCTTCGTCATAGAGCCCGCCAGACCACGCTCTTTCAGACGGGTCGATTTCGATTTGGTAGCCCACGAGACGGTTGTCTTTTTCAGCGCTTCGGATTTGGATGCCTGAATTGCCACGGATGACTTTTACGTCAACGGTGAGGACAAAGTCGGTATAGGTGTTGTCACTCGTTAAGAAGGAGTTTCTTCGTTCTTTCCCTTCGCCAGTCAAAACGCCATCTTGAATAGTAAAAGAGACATCAGGTCCTACGATGTGCCACCCACCAAGCGAATCGTTAGGGAAAAGCGGTTGCCCAGCGTGCAGGGTTGTTGTTGCTGAGAAAATGAGAACAATGAAAAATCGAATAAGCATTGCATCAGTGTACTTGATTCAAAAGTGATATGATGTGTTGCTGATTTCATAACAGAAGGAGAACAGAAATCATGGCAGCCCCATCAAAAGCGACAGGGTTCCACCTCAAACTCAGAGAAGGAACGCAACAACTCCACGACCAAGCTGAAGCAGGAAATCTGCAAGATAAAATGGTCAATGGCACTCTATCAAAAGATGAGTTTGCAGCATTCATCGCTCAAATGAAACTTGTCCATGCTGCACTTGAACCAGCACTCACAAGCGCTTCGACCAGCGATGCTCGCATTGCGCAAATTTTCGATGAAGATCATGTTCGCATCAACAAAATCGAACAAGATTTAGTTGATTTGGAATGGGAAGGTGACATTACACCACTTCCTGCCACAGAACGCTTTGTTGAATATGTACACGAGAAGATTGATTCCAATCCGATTTCGCTTGTTGGCGTTCTTTACGTAGAAGAAGGTGCAACAAACGGCAATAAGTACATTGCTAAAAAGCTCATCCCAGCACTTGATCTTGGCGAAGGCAAGGCGCTTGGCTTCCTTGACCCTCATGGCGATGAACAAAGAACGAAGTGGAACAGGTTCAAGGAAACGCTCAATGAACTTGAGTTAAGTGAAGAAGAAGAAGCAGCATGCGTTGAATCAGCTCAAGAGACATTCAGAATGATTATGAATATCTCTAGTGAACTGAATGCCGCAGCGGTATGAACCTACACTAAAACTATCGAAGCCCCTCATCTGAGGGGCTTTTTTTGTGCAGTCATGAGTGAATAGACGGTACCCTATCTCTATGTCACCAAAACAATATTGGTCGTTTAACGTGAAGTTTGTGACCCTCTTACTTTCAATATGGGCATTTGTTTCGTTTGGGTGTGGAATGGTGTTTGCGCCTTGGCTTGACCAGTTCAAACTCATTGGAACGGAATACCCACTCGGATTCTGGTTCGCCCAACAGGGCTCAATCTATGTCTTTGTTATCCTCATTGTGACGTATGTCGTCGTGATGAACAGAGTTGATAAGAAATATAAGGGCGACTCACAATGAATGTTCAGGAGTGGACATTTTTACTTGTTGCGTTCACATTCGCTTTATATATAGGTGTCGCAATTTGGTCCCGTGCAAAATCAACCGGTGAGTTTTACGTAGCGGGGAAACATGTGTCGCCACTCGCAAATGGCATGGCAACTGCTGCCGACTGGATGAGCGCAGCATCGTTTATCTCAATGGCAGGTCTCATCGCATTCTTAGGCATGGACGGTTCTGTCTATCTCATGGGCTGGACTGGGGGGTATGTGCTGCTCGCACTTCTCATCGCGCCTTACCTTCGGAAGTTCGGGAAGTTTACTGTTCCGGACTTTATTGGGGACAGGTATGCGTCCCAAACAGCGAGGATCGTTGCAGTTGTGTGTGCAATCTTCATTTCATTTACGTACATCGCAGGTCAAATGCGCGGTGTCGGTGTCGTGTTTAGTCGTTTCTTAGAAGTGGACATTACGCTTGGCGTCATCATTGGAATGGGCATTGTCTTTTTCTACGCAGTGCTCGGGGGAATGAAAGGCATCACATACACACAAGTCGTTCAGTATTGCGTGCTCATCATTGCGTACACAATTCCTGCATTCTTCCTTGCCTTTATGGTGACGGGAAATCCGATTCCTCAGTTAGCGCTAGGTTCAACAGATGAAGCGGGAATTGGACTACTCGCAAAACTTGATGGGATGCTTTCTGATTTAGGGTTTGGTGCATACACAGGGTATAACCAATCGATGCTCAACATTGTTTGCATCACAGGCGCGCTCATGCTTGGAACTGCCGGGCTTCCACACGTCATCATTCGTTTCTTTACAGTGAAGCGAGTGAAAGACGCAAGGAGTAGTGCGGGCTGGGCACTGTTGTTTATTGCATTGCTTTACACAACTGCACCTGCGATTGCAGTCTTTGCGCGAACAAACATGCTGAACACAGTTCCTGGAGTTGCGTATGCAAACGCGCCTAGTTGGGTGCACACGTGGGAAGAGTCTGGGCTCATTAGTTACAACGATTTAAATAACGACGGCATTATTGATTACGCGCCTGACGCAACAAATGAGTTAATCATTGATCGCGACATTATGGTGTTGGCAAATCCAGAAATTGCAGGACTCCCTGACTGGGTTGTTGCACTTGTTGCAGCGGGCGGACTAGCAGCTGCGCTTTCTACAGCCGCTGGCTTGTTGCTTGTCATTTCAAGTGCAGTGAGTCATGACTTAGTGAAGCGCGTGTTTAAACCAGACATCTCGGAGAAGGGAGAGTTGCGCTTTGCGCGAATAGCGGCAGCGTGCGCAATCATTTGTGCAGGGTTACTTGGAATATGGCCACCTGATTATGTTGCAGCAGTCGTTGCATTTGCATTTGGACTTGCCGCTGCATCGTTCTTTCCAGCAATCATGCTTGGGATTTTTTGGAAACGGTTTAACGCCGCAGGCGCGATTGTGGGCATGCTAGTCGGCATCCTCTTTACGGGTTCTTACATCATCTACTTCAAGTTTATGGGCGGTTCGCAAGAAGACTGGCTCTTTGGAATCTCGCCTGAAGGAATTGGCATTATTGGAATGTTGTTGAACTTTGGTATTGCTGTGCCGGTCTCGATCTTGACAAAACCTCCTTCAGAGGAGATCCAACAACTCGTAGAAGATATTAGACTTCCTGAGGTTGATTAATGTTTTGTATAAAAGCTGACATCCCAGAAGAACTTGTAGCTATTGATGATGAATGCAAAGCGATTTATCACAGTAAAGATTCAGTTTGTTTTTTTGTGTTTGAGTCACGCGATATTCGTAATCAGTTTGTGGAAGAAACTCAAGGCATGAACAAAGATGATAGGATGATTGTGTACGAGAAGTTTTGTAAGTTAAAGGAGAACACATGAAAACAGTAATCACGCTAACAGTTATGTCAGTCATTTCTTTAGGTCTTACGTGTTGTAAATCAACACAAAAAACTAATTGCTGCGGTGGTGCAAGCACAACGTGTAATACTCAAAAGAGTATTCCAGAACGTATCGGTCACGATGCTGAATCCGTTGCGACGCAAGCTGGCGATGCAGTTGTCGGTACGTTAGACGCAATTGGCGGGGCAATTGATAAAGCCGTTGGTGGCGACGGAAACAAAGAGTAAGTAGCGCTCCTAACGGTTTGTTAGACGTTGCAAGAAGCAGTTTCTGAGTCAAAAAGAGCTGTTGGTTGCTCATATTCAAAAAATCAAGGAATTTCCTGTGTGATGGTGCTGTATTGCATCTATATTAGATTGTTCACACATACTTTGTTAAAGAGAGAGAAGACCATGAAAAACACAACAACATTGATTGCAAGCGGAATGTCCCTAGCGTGCTCTGGATTTGCATTAGCTGATCTGCCTGTTCAATTTGAATTGGCCGGCCCAGGTGAAACAACAATAAAGTTTCACAATAATGCAAGCGGATCCCTCACGCATTTTGATTTAGCCGTCTCCTATGTAAACGGAGAAGACTATACATGGGTTGGTGACATTCTGATTGGTATTGTTGCACCCGACGGAACTGCGATTGAATACGGTGGGTACAACATGTCCTTTGGATATGAGGTTGCGGGCGATTTTCCTGAAGATTGGGATGTTACAGATTCAGGCGATTACTCAATTTATGGTGTTGACTTATCTGCATTTGGGTTACAAGGCGTAGGTGATTGGACCATTCAGATTGCAAATGGATACACAGGAAGTAACGATCTCAACAGTTGGGATGGCACGCTGACTTTAGGCGGTCTTATCATCGACGGTGACCCTGTGGGCGCTTGTTGTGTAGGAAAAGATTGTATGATTGAAACTCAGAAAGATTGCAGTTATAACGGCGGTGATTACTTGGGTGATTGGACCAGCTGTGATGGATATCCATGCGGTGGCGCTCCAATTGGCGCGTGCTGTTTAGATATTGACAACTGTGATGATTCATTAACCGAAGCTCAATGCGTTGCGTTTGGTGGCAAGTATCTTGGTGACATGACAATGTGTGAGGATGATTCATGTTCAGCAGAAGCTGGCGATGTTTGCGAAACAGCTCGCGTCATCTACGCAAACTCATCCAACGCATTTGATACCTCAACTGCAACAGATAGTTATTTTGGTGATCCAGATGACACGCAGTGTGAAGGTACTTATCTAGATTGGGATGGTAGTCCTGACCGTTGGATGGTCTTTACTGCTACTGGTAACGGAACAATCACTGTAGACACATGTGACACTGGTTCTTACGACACCTCACTTGTTGTTTATGAAGGTAGTGATTGTGGCGGACTGTATCAAGTTGCATGCAATGGTGACAGCACTGATATTGATGGTTGCCAAGCATACGTTTCCTACATCGGAGACCTCCCAGTCACAGCTGGTTCAAACTACTACATTCGTGTTGGCGGTTGGCAAGCTGCAACTGGTACAGGAACAGTTAATCTTGAGTTCGAAGATGATGGTTCAGGTACTGTAGGATCATGCTGTATTGGTAGTGATTGTTCAATCCTAAGTGAAAGCGACTGTATGACTTCAGGTGGTACATACAATGGCGATGGCACATCATGTGCTCCCGGAACGTGCGATACTCCTTGCGAAGGTGACACCAATGGTGATGGAGCAGTAAACGTTGCTGACATCCTCATCGTCATCGGCGAATGGGGTAGCACAAGTGGCGGTGGTGGCGATGTTGACGGCGACGGCAACGTCAATGTTACTGACCTTCTACTTGTCATTGCAAACTTCGGCGGTTGCTAAGTTAAGTTTCTTTTAAACGAAGTGGGCACCAGTTTCTGGTGCCCGCTTTTTTGTTACCATGAGTACATGGCGTTATCAAGCGGAAAGAAAATCGTACTTGTTTCGACAGTGATCATGGCTGGTTCAATCCTTATCGCTGCATATGCACTCATGGATTTTATGAACATGGCGCTAGAGCCGCCTCATAAACCAGAGCCGTTGAAAGCACCGATTCCAAATGAAGTTGTATCACCACCCTTTAGTTCACCGGAGTTGTTTATCACGGGAAGAAACCAAATTGCTCAATCTATAAACAAAGCAGGTGGATTGGGCGTAATTCGTGTAAATATTGAGGAGTACTTCTCAGCAAATGAAGAAGAACTGCAAGAAGCACAGGCGGATGTCGATTCACTTTGCAACTTGTATGATTCAGTGAGAGTGAAGTTAAGTTCCCATGCAGCGCATGCAGTGTTGCAACATATCAGTGATGCTCCAATTCCATATATTCATCCTGCTTCATTGAAAAAGGTGTCGGAAGAAAAGAGTATGGCAATTACGACCGCTGGCGAGAATGTGACAATCGTTCTTGCGGGTGCGGATTCTTGGAAACAATCGTGGAGTGACAGCGACCCGCTAGGCATTATAAAAATGGTAGAAAAACCATTAGCAAATGTGTTTGACACAACTACAGCGGAAGTCAATTCAGGTAAGTTAGACACCGTTAAACTGATTGCTGATTCGATTGATACAAAAATCGAGGCAATCGCGAACAACTCTAACTAAGGAGTAACCATGCATATTCTAATCGTACGCTTTAATCTTGAAGGTTTGTCACACGATGATTTCATTGCATCAACAGATGATGCCGCGCAGCACTGGGCAGCAATTCCCGGTTTGATTTCAAAACATTGGATTTCGAACGAATCAACCAATACGTATGGTGGGGTCTATCTGTTTGAATCAAAAACAGACTTAGACGCATATAAAGAATCTGATTTATGTGCTCAGTTATTGGCGACCCCAAACTTCGTCAACTTCGAAGTGACAGACTACGAATTGATTGAGAACGCATCGTGCATCACTCGCGCGATTAGTTGCTAGGTCATTTATTCGCAGAAGCTGTTGCATGCAAACAGTGTTTTCTGCTGTTCACAGGTGTTTACTCATTTTTACATTGTGGTGAACTGTTCCATCGACCTCCGATAATCGATATTTTTTTGAAAAATACTTCGTTTTTCTTTGAATAATCGCAGTTAGCGATTAGATTACAGTTGGACACAAAAGCGTTTTAAGTACTTAAGACGCTATTTATTGAAGTGAATGAGGACGCTATAGATGTTTAGCCACCCTATTTTTAGTTTCGTTGTTTTGATTACTGCGCTATCGGTGCATGCTGAGACGATTACGGTTGGTCCTGAGGGTAAAAAGTTTGACTATTACGTCATTCAAAATGCAATTAATGCAGCAAACAATGGCGACACAATTAGCGTTTGGACTGGAACGTATTACGAGCACTCGCTGAATCCAAATGGGAAAGCGATTACGATCGCTGGGACGCTGGACGAATCTGGATATCAAACAACGATTATTGATGGCCACAACAACGGAACCGTGTTCACGATCGAAAACAATGAGAACGCGCAGACAGTTATCAAGGATCTTGTCATTCAAAATGGTAAGGGCGACGATGCTGGTGGTGTCTGGATTTCAGAAGCAAGTCCAACATTTGACAATTGCGTCATTCAACACAACACGACAACTGACACATATGGAAGAGGCGGCGGGGTCAGCATCAATGGTATGGGTCTCAAAGGTACATGGGCTGTGTTTACAGATTGTACTTTTCAATCAAACACAGCAAAGAATGGCGGAGCGTTTTACCTCTACTTAACAAATCTAACACTCACAAACTGCACCATCTCTGATAATAAAGCGACATCAGGAAATGGTGGCGGGATAAACATCGAACACGATTCCACTCTATATCTCAATCAAACGTCAATAAAATCAAACTCTGCAAGTTCACAAGGTGGTGGTGTGTACTTTGTCGATAGCAGTGCAACAATTGATGGAGTGACGATTTGTGGAAACATGCCAAATCAACTTGCACGAAGTGACAGCAGTTCTTACAACGGCACAGGTGTAAACAGCATAGCTCAAACATGCTTCGCGGATTCTGGTGCATGTTGTGTGACAACCTTATGCGCAGAACTGACAGAGTCGCAATGCATCTCCATTGCAGGTCAATGGCTTGGTGCGTCTAAACCGTGTAGTGACTGCGATACCAGTGGCTCGCCAAACTGTGCTGGAGATTTTAATCATGACCACAAAGTTGACGTGAACGACTTAAACATCTTGATTGCAGCATGGGGGTCATGTCCATGAGACCTGTGACAAGTAACACCTTGCTTTTTGGTGGCACGCTCCTCATAGTTGGAATGCAGACTGTGATGAGCCAAGAAGCGCTTACTCAATCGATTGCACCATTTGGAAACTGTTCCTACCCAGGAGCAAACTTCAGCGGTGTCTGTTGCCAACACTACGAAGTTGGCTCGCCCGATAATGGTTGTATCGGTGGACATCAAGAAGTTTGTTATGCAGGTTGTGAGCCAGGATTACCTTCAAGGACATGGGTTGATGATAATGACAACCCATTTAACTCTACAGGTGGTTCTTATACAGACGCTTGCGACTTATGTAACTATGGAGTCTGCTGCGTAAATGCAGAAAACTGTTCCTTACAGTTCGGTTTTAACTGCATTGCATTGCCAAACGCGGTGTTTTACCCGGACGCAACCGACTGCTCCGACTTTGAGTGTAAAGCGTGGTGTTGCATGGTAGAGGGGTGTGAATTCATGACGCAAAGTGAGTGCGACATGCATGGCGGTATATGGGTAACAACCGATTTAGTCAGTAATCCAGAGCATTGTCCTGCAGATGTTTGCTTTAGCAACTCTGTTGCATTTGTGCCAACAGAACATGAAACAGTGAATGATGCCATCACTGCTGTTGGTGAAAATGGAATCATATACGTTGAAGTTGGCACATACAACGAATTTATTTTGTTGCCAGAATTTAATATCACAATTGTTGGAACGCCTGATAGTTTTGGTAACAACGGAACAATACTGTTAGGCATCAAGTCTAGTGAGTCTGCGACGAGTCAAACTACTTCAATCATTTCCAACATTGCATTCGAGGGTTCAGAAAATTCTCAAGGAAATAATTACATTAAAAATCAACGTATTGTATTCACCAACTGTGATTTTCAATACAGTTACAATTTAAGCGACTATCCGGAAAATTTTAATCCATTAAAAGGATATGGAGGCGGGCTCACGCTCGATGCCGCGGACTGTGTGTTATCAGGTTGCCTGTTTAAGGATAATCAATGCGATTTAGGAGGTGGCGGTCTATACGCGACTTTAAGTATCGTTGATATTGTCAATTCTGAGTTCATTAACAATTCAGTAGTATCAGATAGTGGTGGTGGTCTTTCGATGTCACAATCGAACATCACCATGATGAACTGCACTGTCTCTCAGAATCAATCAGAAACTGTAGGCGGTGGTATGTACTTAGATTCATTCCAATCCAGTGCTTTCAAACATTGCACATTTGAATCTAACCAATCCAAGACAGATGGTGGTGGGTTGTATTGCGACAATTCGCAGAACTATACACTCTGCGATGTAACAATTTCAAACTGCAATTTCAATAGTAACAATGCTGATGAGTTTGGAGGTGGTTTGTATGTTCACGATATCCCATCAACGTACACTTTTTCAGTTCAAAACTCTACATTCGACGGAAACACAGGTCATGAGGGCGGCGGCGGACTTTACTCGAAAGATAGTGACTTTAATTTAAAGAATACGACAATCAAAAACAACTCTACTCGCGTAACAGGTGGAGGCATGTATAGCAATAACTGTACGACACATATTGACGGATGTACTTTTTCGAAGAATGAGTTATCTCTTGGAAAAACGATGGCTGGTGGTGGTCTTTATAAAGATACAGAAAGCAACATGACCCTCATCGACTCCGTGTTCGACGCAAACTTCCTTGAATCAGTTGTTGAAACTGCAAATGGTTTAGGACTATATGTGCAAGGTGGCCAACAGCCAGGATCAATTGAGATTTCTGGATGCACTTTTTCAAATCATGGAACAGGTGACAACGGTGGTGGAATCTATGTTGAGGATGGTTATTCGGGACTGCCAATCTCACACACATCGTTCACTTCAAACTCAGTTGTTGGGAATGGTTCATGTATCTACTTTAAAAGCGGTACAACATTAATTATAGATAACTGCACTGTTTCCGCGAATCAGTCAGGGGAAGCCGGTCTCATTTATTGCGATGGCTCTTCTGACCCAGAATACAGTTTGACTAACTCAATAGTGTGTGGAAACTTAGACGGTCAAGGTGTTGGAAAATACTACGGCGCATTTAACAACACATTTAGTGAGGTCTGTACATTTGATGATGGTGGATGTTGCACGCTTTATGGTTGTTCCATGATGACAAGCGATGAGTGCGAGGCAATCGAAGGAACCTTCTATGGTGTGGGAGTTGATTGTTCTGGTTGCAGCGTGTGTGTTGAAGATTTGACGCAAGATGGCAAAGTCGAGATTGAAGACTTGCTGCAATTCTTACACTTATGGGGAGCATGCCCATGAGAACACTTCTGGGAATAGTATTGTCAGTTTGCATTTCGTCATCGATGTCGCATGCGTCCACATGGACGGTGTCATCAAGCGGAAACGGTCAATACACAAGCATCCAAGAAGCTATTAACAATGCTTCTGATTTTGACGTTATCACTATTCAGGGTGGGACTTACCTTGAGTCAAACATTGATACCAACGGACTTTCGGTCATCCTCATTGGTGAAACTAATGAGGATGGTACGCCTGCGGTCATTGTTGACGCTCAGGGCATTGCCTCAGCATCAGTGTTTTACATCCACAAGAACGAAACGCCCTTAACAATGCTGCAAAATCTAGTGATTCAAAACGCTCCACTAAGTGGTGTGGTGATTATTGACTCAAGCCCAACGTTTTCGAATTGTCACATTAAAAACAACGCCTCGGTCAGCGGTGGAGGCGTCAACATAGGTTCTACTTCAGTTCCACATTTAGCACGGCCAGTGTTTTCCAACTGTCTTATCACCCAAAACTATGCGAGTGTCTCAGGCGGAGGAGTAACAAGCAATGACAGTTTGCCTACGTTCTCTGATTGTGAAATCAGCCACAACACGGTGAGCCCTGTAAACGGTCTAGGTGGTGGTCTATTCTGTGGAGCTCAGTTTGATTTTACGCATCAAAGTGCACTTATCTTCAACTCACTCATCACAGAGAATAGTGCATGGGAGGGGGCAGGCGTATACCTGAAAAATGGATTGTGGGTACGAGATGCACGCATCGTGTACAACAATGCGCGTAAGGCAACTGGCGGCGGCGGTATTTTTGCTGAAGTCTCGGTATTCCAGTTAGTTCTTGAAGGAAAAACATTTGTATGTGGGAACACACCCAATCAAATTACGGGCATTGATTGTCATGCGACCCAAGACGCAGATGAACTCTATGAAGGGCCTCACTGCGAAGGTGCATGTTGTTTGAGTACAGGTTGTGCCGAAATTTATAAGGCGCAGTGCCACGAGATTAACGGCACGTATCATGAAGATTTGCTTTGTACTGAAATCTGTCCATCTGCACTTGCTTCAGACAGTTGTGTATCAGACTTAAATGGCGACGGGGAAGTCAACACTGATGATGTGAATCTTCTTCTATCGGTGTGGGGGGTATGTCCATGAAGTTTCTAAACTCAATCATGATTGGTGTTTCAATGTGTTTCGCATCAATGCAAACACATGCAGACCAAGTGAACTACGGAGCGTGTTGTGTTCAAAT